>CAXSGV010000178.1:0-9590 GCA_964236615.1 uncultured Polyangiaceae bacterium | reverse complement strand
GTCCGCAGAAAGGCGCAACGCCAGAACAAGTCGTTGAACTCGATGCCGCCCTGCCACACGAGCTGTCCTTCGATCGCGCCGCCGTCTTTGTAGAACCCGCCGCCACCGCCTGACGGTGGATCGCCTTGCGCCGCGCACTCGATGTCGAGGACGGGCGAGAGGTACGCGGTCACGGTGTCGACCGCGACGTCGACGAACGTGATCGGCTGATGGCACTTCGCCGCCGCGGTGACGGTGACCCCAGCAGGACCGGAGACCAGAGTGCCCGTGATCGTGGCGGTGCCGCTGATGTCCGTGGTCGCGGTCACGCCGGTCGCCAAGCTTCCGCCGGCGACCACCTTCGCCGCGGGAAGCGGGGTGCCCGTCCACGCGTCGAGCACATGCACGCGCAACGTGCCTGCGAGCACCCCACCAGAAAGGCCGCCGCGGTTGTCGTCCTGCGCGTCGAGGTAGGTGAAGGCGTCACGCGCTTGAATCGGCACTCCTGCCGGCGGCGTGACCGTCACTTCCTTCTGGCCCACGGTGTTCGGCGCGGTCGTGCACTCGATGAGCGATGCGTTGACGACGGCGATGTCGGTGCACGCTTTGCCGCCGACGGCGACTGAGCTTCCGCCCGCAAAATTCGTATTCATCCCGCGGAGCGCGATGCGCGTCCCGCCCGTCGTGGCGCCGGAAGTGGGCTCGACCACGAAGGCGTCGTAATGAAAGCCGGCCACGAGCGTGCGCTCGCTCGCGTCGTTCTCGTTCTGCACGCGAACGTCGGCGGGGCCAGGCGGGCCGGGCGGCGTGATGATCGCTGCGCGGCGGGGATCGCTCGCTACGATCCCGCTCTTGTCGATTTCCTTGCCGCCGATCCACACGCGCAGCTTCGACGAGAACCCGCGACCGTGAAGCACGGTGCGCGTACCACCGGTCCACGGCCCGTGCGAGGGGGTGGCCCCATCGACCGCGAACGGATCGCCGAGATCGACGTCGGAGCGCGCGCTCGCGTCGTTGGCTCCGAAGTCGACCGGCGGCGCTGCGCCCGCGTCGTCGGGCGTGAGCAAGGGGGGGCCTGAGCCGGGCAGACACGCACCGCCTGCGATCGCGGTGACGACCGCGAAGGCGACAAGCGAGATCCCGTGGCGCACGCCTGGCAGCGTAGCAGCCTGCCGTACGGCTGGGGATTGAACAGGAACGCGGGAAGGCGGGAAGTTTTTGGGGATCAGCGGCCTTGGCGCTTCACGAGCGGGGCCTCGGTTCTCACGCCGTCGGAAGCGCGCTCCGAAGCAGCTCGAGGGCGACGGACTTGCGCGTGTGCTCGACCCCACCAGTGTGCGCGAGGATCGCGTCGGAGGGGCCGACGCAAGCGGGACAGCCGCGAGCGCACGGGCAGCCTTCGATCAGCTTGAGCACGCGCATCACGAGCGACTCTTTCTGTTCGAAGATGCGCTCGGAGAGACCGATGCCGCCGGGGGTGTGCTCGTAAACGAAGAGCGTCGGGCTGTACCCGGGCGTGGGACCGCCATCGGCTTTGCGCGGAACGGCCTGCGGTATCGATTTGCCATCCTCGTCGATGCTCGCTTCGCCGAGCGTGGTGCCGAGGTCACGCGGATCGCACATCAACGCCAGCGTGGCGACGGTCTCGAGGGCGACGCCGATACCGCGAAGCGCGTCGACGGCGGCGGCGCGCCCGGCGGGCACTTCGATGCAGCGACGCTCGGGGACCGTGATCCAAAAGGCGGTCGTGTGCATCTGCATCTCGGGGAGACGAACGTCGCCGTAGCCCGCGTTCTCGTGCGTGTAGAACTTGATCTTCTTGTAGCCGACGACTTTCTCGACGAGCGAGACCTCGCCCCAGCCGGTGGCCCACGGGATGCCGCTGCCCGCGCTCGCGCCCGGCGGACCGCCGCCGAGGTCGCCGAGCGCGCTCTCCTCGATGACCGCGATCTGCGTGTAAGTCATCGCGTCGGTGTAGTAGTCGGGCGCGACCTTCTTCACGTAGGCCTTGTGGTTCTCGTAGTCGAACTGCTCGACCTGCCAGCACTCGCCGTCGTGCTGGTAGATGGCCTGCTCGTGCAGCATCGTGTGCGCCGCACGCCAGTCGAGCTCGGCGAACGATTTGTCGTGCTCGCGATCGATGATGACGACGTTGTCCCAACCGACGCTCCGGAGCGACACGTCGTTGGCGGGGTAGGAGTCGGCAGCCCAGTGGAACGTGCCTGCCGATTCATGCACGACCTGGTGGCGCTCGAGGAAGGAGAGCGCGTCCGAGGTCTCTTCGCCGCCGAGCAGACCGAACGCCTCGTTGCGCTTGAACGGCAGCTCGAAGGCGGCGCATTTGAGGTGCTGAATCAAGATCTCGACGTTGTCGGCATCGATGCGCGCCTCTTCGACCGGTGCGCCGAGCAGATAGCTGGGCTCGCGCGCGAGGAATTGATCGAGCGGCGCGCTCGACGTGATGAGGACCGCGATGCTGAGCGCGCCGCGCCGGCCCGCGCGCCCGAAGCGTTGCCAGGTGCCGGCGATCGAGCCCGGGTAGCCGGCGCAGATGACCGCGTCGAGGTCGCCGATGTCGATGCCGAGCTCGAGCGCGTTGGTGGCGACGACCGCGAGGAGCTCGCCGTTGCGGAGCTTCTGTTCGATGTCGCGGCGCGTCTGCGGAAGGTAGCCGCCGCGGTAGCCCATGATGCGCGAAGCATCGATCTCCGGCGCGACGCGATCGCGCAGGTAGCGCAGCATGACCTCGACGTTGTTGCGCGAGTGCCCGAACACGAGCGTTGGCACCTTGGCCCGCACGAGATCGGACGCGAGCATCACGGCTTGCTTCACATAGCTCGCGCGAATGCCGAGCTCGGCGTTGACGACGGGCGGGTTGAAGAGAAAAAACCGCCGCTCGCCGCGAGGCGCGCCGCTCTCGCCGAGGAGCTCGACCTCGTCCTCGCGCAGGCCAAAGAGCCGCGCCGCGTGCGCACGCGGGTTGCCGATGGTGGCCGTCGCGCCGATGAGGACCGGGTTCGAGCCGTGGAAGCGCGCGACCCGGACGAGCCTCCGAATCACGTTCGCGACGTGCGAGCCGAACACGCCTTTGTACATGTGGAGCTCGTCGACCACGATGAACTTGAGGTGCTGCATCGTGCGCGCCCAGTTCGCGTGGTGCGGCAGGATCCCGGCGTGGAGCATGTCCGGGTTGGTCAGGATGATGCCGCCCTTTTCACGCGCGGCGCGGCGCGCGTCACCCGGGGTGTCGCCGTCGTAAACGACCGCCGACGCCGCGTTCTTTCCATTCGACGCGGTCATGCCCGCTTCTTCCATCAGCTCGCGCAACCCCGCCTCTTGATCGCGTGACAGCGCTTTGGTCGGGTACATGTAGATTGCACGTGAGTCGGGATCGTCGAGCAGCGCTTGCAACACCGGCAGGTGGAAGCAGAGGCTCTTGCCGCTGGCCGTCGGCGTCGCAATGACGAACGCCGGCCGCGTGCGCGCGACCTCGAAGGCCCGCGCCTGATGGTTGTAGAGCTCCTCGATGCCGCGGGCGCGAAGCGCACGTACGAGCTGCGGGGCGAGCCCTTTCGGAAAGGGGGCGTGCTCGGCCCCCTTGCCGGCGAGCATCTCGTCGATCTGGAAGCACGGCTTGACGTAGTTGCTGTGGAGCCAGTTTTGAACGACCGGCTCGATGCCTTGCGGCGTGCTCCACGGAGGCGAAGGCATCACCGCATACTAGACGGATGTTCCGTACCGCTCAAGGGCAGGTGATGTCGCTGTAGAACGTCGTCTCGGCTTTGACCTGCTGGCAGCGGCCGTTGCACGCAGCGCCGCAGGCGCGAAACTTCGCGCCGCCCGAATTGGGGCAGCTCGAAGGCAAGCCCCAACATTTGCCGGCTGCGTCGCTTGCGGCGCACACGGCGAGGCTCGCGCCTTCGTAATTGCAGAACGTGCTCCCTGGGCACTTCAGGTTCGCAATGCCGCCGCAGGTCTTGCCCGCCGTGCACGCCGCGTTCGCCTTCACGGAGACGCCGTGCACGTGCGCGAGCGTCTCGTTCCAATAGGTGACATCGTCGCAGCCGCAGACCGGCGTCGTCCCGTCTTTCTCGGCCGCTGGCCTGGCTTTGCACGTGCCGACCGTGCACGTCGGGGAGTCGCAGTACGCGTTCGGCCCGCAGTCGTTCGGGGTGGTCACGTTGCAGGCCTTGCCGCCGTCCGTCGCGCCGTCGGGTCCGGCGTCGGTTTCGGTCGCGCCGTCGTTCGGGGTGGCTCCATCGCCGGTGGCGATCGCGTCGTTCGTGCTGCCGCCGTCGTCCGTTTTGGCACCGTCGGCCGATCCGTCGGGCACGTCGCCGCCGCTCGGAATCACCACGTTGCTCCCGCTACAACCCGCAGCCGCGGTGACGATGGCGGCGCTGACGGCGAGCAAGAGTCGAGTAAGCTTCATTTGCGTTTCGTAGCACGTCGTCGACAGGCTCTAGCCGGCGAGACGAAAAGAGCGTAAACCGTGCGGCCTTCTCTCCCGAAATATCCATGGATCCGCACGAGATAACCCCCGGCCCAACCGACTCGTCCCTCGCAGGGCCGCTCGTCGATCCTTCCAACGCTCCGCCGACGGCGACGCCTTCGTCGACGGCGACGCCTTCGTCGACCTCGGGCGACGACGGGCCGGAGGCGAAGTCCCCGCTGCTCGACCCAACGCTCGAGCGCCTCGGTCCGCCGGTCGGCGCGGGGCGGTTCATCCAGCTTCGTCTTCTTGATCGTCGTCTCCGTCGTGACGCTCGCGTCCGACCTCGGGTCGAAGTTCTGGGCGGAGAAGAACCTCGACTCGATGCCGTCCCGCTTCGAGCTCTGGAAAGATCACGTCGGCTTCGTGCTCGCGCAAAACCGCGGCGGTGCGTGGGGCCTCTTGCAGTCGACGAACGAGAACGTGCGGCGTCCGTTCTTCCTGCTCGTCTCGGCAGCGGCGATCGCGTTCATCGTGACGCTCTACCGTCGCCTCCTTCCGTCGCAGCGCGCGCTCAAATGGGGTCTGCCGCTCGTGCTCGGCGGCGCGCTCGGTAACGTGTTCGATCGCATCCGCTATGGCCACGTCATCGACTTCATCGACGTGCACATGCTCTACAAAGACAAAGACCATCACTGGCCCACGTTCAACGTCGCGGACATTGCGATCTGCGTCGGCGTCGGTCTGATGGCGATCGACATGTTCACGTCGAAGCGCCCGCGCCGCGTTGCACCAATCGCGCTCGAGCCGGCCCCCGACGCCGCGCTCTCTGCCGACGCCGCTCCGTCAGCCGACGCTTCCGACGCCGCGACCGAAACGGCGCCCGCTGCGGAGCCCGTGCCTGCTATCCCGTCGACCGAAGAAGCCCTCCCGACGACGAGCGCCGAAGACGCGCCGCCTGCGGCAAAGCCCTTGGGCTGACCGTGCGTCCCGAGCTGTTTCGCCTGCTCGACGTCGGATTTCCGTCGTACTTCGTTCTCCTCCTCACGGGCTTTCTCTTCGCCACCGCCGCCGGCGTCCTGTGGGCACGTCGCATCGGTCAGAACCCCGACGTCGTCGTCGATCTCGGGATCGCGATGCTGCTCGCGGGTGTGGCCGGCGGACGGATCCTGCACGTGCTCGCCGACGGCTACTTCTGGGACTACGTGCACCTCTGCACCGATCCAACGCTGGTCGACTGGCCGCTCTCGAAGGCCGAGTGCGTCTCGCCGACCTACCTCGGCAAATGGGACGACGTGAAGAACGTCTGCCACCCGGGTGCGACCGACTGCTTCGCGTGGGCGAAATTCTGGGCGGGCGGGCTCACCTACTACGGCGGCTTCATCGGCGCGTCGCTCGGCGCGTGGTTCCTCCTCAAGAAGGACAAGTTTCCGTTTGGCAAAGCGGCCGACATGGCGGGCTTCGCGGTGCCGCTCGGCCTCGCGTTCGGTCGCATGGGCTGCTTGCTCGCTGGCTGCTGCTTCGGCGGCGAGAGTGGTCTGCCGTGGGCGATGTCCTTCCCGCCGAAGAGCCCCGCGAGCGAGTCGCAGTTCAAGGCGCACCTGCTCGAGACCGCGCGCACGTGGAGCCTTCCCGTGCATCCTACACAGATCTACGAGTCGGCCGCGACGCTGGCGGTGGCCGCGTTTTGCCTCGTCTATGTGCACCCTCGGAAGCGGTACGACGGCGAGGTGTTCGCCGCGTTCCTCGTGCTCTATGCCGGCCTTCGCTTCGCGATCGAGTTCTTACGCCAGGACGATCGCGGCGGCATCTCGTGGCTCTCGACGTCGCAGCTGATCGGGATCCTGATGGTCGGCTGCGCGATCGTCATCCACCGCAGCCGCGGACTTCTTTTCCTCCGCCGCGCCGATGCAGCATAATCGAGGCGTGCCCCACTCCAGTCCTGCGTTTGGTCCTCGTCCGGCGCACCGCGCCCTTGCACTCTGTGCTCTCGGCCTTTGTGCCCTCGCCGCCGCGTGCTCGCAGTCGACGAGCCACCCGCCCGTCAGCGGCGACTGCGTCGGCGATCTCTGCCCGCCCGCGACCTCGCGGGGCGTCGGCAGCACGCCCGGCGGTGGGGGCGATGACGCCGGAAATGGCACCACCGACGGCGGGCAATCCGAGACCGGCGGGCCCGACGACGCAGGTAATTTCCCGGATGTGAACACGACGCTCCCCGACGTTGGGATCGACTGACGCTCGGAGTACCCTTCACGGCGTGACTGCCGCGATCCTGGATGGGAAGAAGCTCGCCGAAACCGTTCGCGCCGAAGTGAAGGTCGGCGTCGAGGCCTTCGAGAGGGAGCATGGGCGCGCGCCCGGCCTCGAGGTGATCCTCGTCGGCGAAGATCCCGCGAGCCAGGTGTACACGCGCAACAAAGAGAAGGCGGCGAAGGAGGTCGGCATCCGCGGCCGTCTCCACACGCTTGCCGCGACGACGAGCGAAGCCGATCTTCTCGCGTTGATCGCAAGCCTCAACGCCGACGACGCCACCGACGGGATCCTCGTCCAGCTCCCGCTCCCCAAGCACCTCGGAAGCGGCGGCGAGCAGCGGGTCCTCGACGCGGTCTCGGCGGCGAAAGACGTCGACGGCTTCCACCCGATCAACGTCGGCCTACTCGCGTCGGGTCGCCCCGGCCTCGTGCCCTGTACGCCTCTCGGTTGCATGCGCCTTCTCGAGCTCGCAGCGGCCGATCTGAGAGGCGCACGCGCCGTCGTCGTTGGCCGCAGCAACATCGTCGGCAAGCCGGTCGCGCAGCTGCTCCTGGCCCAGCACGCGACGGTGACGATCGCCCACTCCCGCACGAAGGATCTCGAAGCCGTGTGCCGCGAGGCCGACGTTCTCATCGCTGCCGTCGGGAAAGCGGAGATGCTGCACGGCTCCCATCTGCGCCCTGGTGCCATCGTCATCGACGTCGGCATCAACCGCGTCGACGCCGGCACAGGCGACGGCAAGACCCGCCTCGTGGGGGATGTTCGGTTCTCCGAAGCCGTCGACATCGCCAAAGCGATCACGCCTGTCCCTGGCGGCGTGGGTCCCATGACCATCGCCTATTTGTTGCAAAATACACTCACCGCTGCGAAGGCCCGCACCGCACGAGCACGCTGAGGGCGAAGCGCGCGAGTGAGGCGAACCTGCGCGGGTGGGTTACAGCTCCCACGTCATCCTCGACCAAGATCGCGCCATTTGACGCTCGGCGAGTGGGGCCTTCAAACGATCGCGTACGAGGCCGAGCGATAGGGCCACGAAGAGGCCGATCTCGGTTTCAATCGTGCGTTGCTCGGGCGTAGCGTGGAGCCATGAAGGTCTCCCTATGAGCGGTCCGGAACAGAAGAACGACCAGCAGCAGCGCGCAAGCCGCCCGGAAGCTTCGGAGGTTCGGCCGGCTCAGGCATCGGTGGTGGCAAAGCCTCCCGCATCGACCGCAACCCCGGCGGCCGTTCGTGGTCCCGCGCCGGGCGCTCCTGCTCCCACCAGCGCTGCAGCCGCTGCTCCGCCGGCAGCAGCGGCGGCTCCTGCAGCCGTCGCAGTGTCACCCGGTACTGGTCCGAACCTCACGAAGGCCGATCTCTCGGGGGCTGATCTCACCGGCGCCTCGCTCGCGGGGGCGCGTCTCGCGGGTAGCTCCCTCCGCAGCACCCAGCTCTCCAACGCCGATCTCTCGAACGCGGATCTGTCGGGCTCGAACGCCCAGCAAGCGCGCTTGTGCGGCGCGCGACTCGAGGGGGCGAACCTCGAACGCTGCTGGTTTCGGTACGCCGATCTACGCGATGCCAAGTTGAAGGACGCGAGCATCGCCGGCAGCGACTTCTGGCGCGCGGTCCTCAGCGGCACCGATTTGAAGCATGCACGTGCGCTCACCAGCGCGCGGCTCGACGGCGCCGATCTCTCCGAGGTCGATCTCTCGGGGACTGCGCTCGCGAACGTCTCGCTCCGCATGGCGACGATGCGCGGGACGTCGTTCGTCAACTGCCAGCTCGATCGCGCGAACCTCGAAGGCGCGGACGCTCAGGGCGCCGACTTTACGGAAGCCTCGCTTGCCGGCGCCGTGCTCGATGGCGTCAACGCCGTCGACGCGGTGTTCGCACGCGCCAAGCTGACGTCGGTGCGCGCGCGCGGTGCGAAGCTCACCGGCGCGAAGCTGCCGGGCTCGCAAGGTGAGGCGGCTGACTTCGAGTCGGCGGACCTCGCGGACGCGCAGCTCGACGAGTCCTCCTGGAAGAAGGCGCGCCTCTCGGGCGCGAACCTCCGCGGCGCCTCGCTCGTGAAGATGAACCTCACGCAGGCCAACCTCGAAGGCACGAACCTGTGGCGTGCGAACGCGACGGGCGTGATCCTCGAAGGCGCGCTTCTCCGTGACGCAAAGCTTACCCGCGCAAACCTCGCCGATGCCGATCTCTCGGGTGCCAAGCTCGAAGGCGCGGACCTTCGTCGTGCGTCGCTCGTGAACGCGAACCTCACCGACGTCGAGCTGTGGCGCGCCAACCTCGGCGACTGCGATCTCTCGAACGCAAAGCTCGTCGGCGCAAGCATCCGTGGTGCGCTGAACGTGCGCGAGGCCACACTCCACTTCGCTGATCTCTCGAAGGCATCGCTCGACGGCGCAGAGCTGCAGGGCGCGAAGCTGCGCGGCGCAAATCTCACGGGCGCAAACCTCGAGAACGCCGATCTCTCGGGCGCCGACCTCCGCGAATGTACGCTCCGCGGTGCACGCTTGAAAGGGGCGAACCTCCGACACGCCGACCTCACCGGCGCAGACCTCGAAGGCACTGATCTCCGTCACGTCCTCAACCTCAAGGAGGCGCGGCTGCGCGGCGCGAAGCTCGCGAAGGGCAATCTCGAAGGCGCCATTCTCACGTCAGCCGATCTCGCCGGCGCCGATCTCAGCGGCGCCTCGCTTCGCCGAACGTCGCTCGACCTCTGCAACCTCGCGGGGGCACGCATCGCCGGCGCGGACATGTCGGGCGCGAATCTGCAGGGAACGATCCTCACCGAGGCGGACCTGACCGGGGCCAACCTGCGCGATGTCCTCAACCTGATGGACGCCGACGTGCGCGGTGCGCGGCTGTCGAAGGCCGACATGAGCGGCGCGAACTTGATGCAGGTGAAGAACCTCACCGAGGCCGCCGATCTCTCCGG
>CAXSGV010000177.1:8802-11842 GCA_964236615.1 uncultured Polyangiaceae bacterium | reverse complement strand
CCCGAAAGACATTCCTGGTCTCGAGCTCGCAGGCGAGGTCGATCAGATCGGCGAGGGTGTCACCGAGCTCGCCCTCGGCGATCGCGTCCTCGGCGTCGTCGGTGGGGGCGCGTACGCCGAGTACGTCGTGGCGCACGCTCGCACGCTCTCGAAGATCCCCGCCGGCGTCTCGTTCACCGACGCTGCTGCGCTGCCCGAGGTCTTCACGACGGCGTACGACGCGATGGTCACGCAGGGCGGGCTTGCGTCGGGCGACACCGTGCTCGTGTCTGCTGTCGGAAGCGGCGTCGGCACCGCCGCAGTGCAGATTGCACGCGCTCTCGGCGCGCGATCGATCGGTACGGCGCGCACCGCGGACAAGCTGGAACGCGCACGCGCGCTCGGGATGGACGACGGCTTCGTCCTCACGAACGATCTGAAAACCCCCGACGGCCAGAGCATGGCCGAAGCGGTGCTTGCACGAACGGCCGGGCTTGGCGTCGACGTCGTGCTCGAGCTCGCGGGTGGCGCCTACGTCGCCGCGGACCTCGAGTGCACGCGCACGCAGGGCCGCATCATCCTCGTCGGTCTCGTCGCCGGCACACGCGTCGACTTCGACCTTGGCGTGCTCCTTCGCAAGCGCCTCACCGTCCGCGGCACGGCTCTTCGCTCGCGACCGCTCGAGGAGAAGATCTTCGCGACGCGCGCGTTCGCGAAGAACGTTCTGCCGCTCGTGGCCTCGGGCGCGCTCAAAGCCATCGTCGACAAGATCCTCCCGCTCGCGAGCGCAGGCGAAGCCCACACCTACACCGCAAGCAACGCGAGCTTCGGGAAGGTCGTGCTCGAGGTCTGAGCGCGATCAGTGCGCGCGGGCGTGCGGCAGACAGAGCATGCGCTGGCCACCGCTCGCGGCGATGCATTTCTCGCAAGAGCACACGCGGATGTCCGCATCGTCCTCGTCTTCGCGCGCGCCGCAGATCGCGCAGACGCGCTGGCCACCGGTCGGCGAGGTCGCTGCGTGATGAAGCTCCTGCGTCGTCGTGCGCGCGCCGCTCGACTTGGGTGCGCTGCGCGGACCGCTTCGGTCGATCGGGGTGACCGTGCCCGCGTGGCTACGGGCGGGAACACCGCGCGGCGCGCCTTCGCGTGAGCGCGCGAGCGCGTAGAGGTGACCGCTGAAGAAGAGCAGGTAGTTGAGCGACGCTGCGAGCACGGCGCCGCGCGTGGCCCACGAGCCCATCGCGAGCTCGAAGACGAGGAGCCCCGCGGCGAGGATGCCGAGCCACTTCACCTTGATGCGCAGCACGAAGAACAGGAAGATCTCGTAGTTCGGAAACACGGTCGCGAACGCGAGGAAGAGGCTCATGTTCAGCCACGTGTTGCCGACGGCATCGCCCGTGATCGCGGCCGCGACCGTCGTGCCGATCATGCCGAGCAGGTAGTAGATGTTGAACTTGAACGCGCCCCATTCGTTCTCGAGGTTCGTGCCGATCATCCACACCCAGTAGAGGGCAATGAGGATCCAGAACGGCGACTTCGACTCGGGGAGGAAGAGGTACGTGAAGAGGCGCCAGACCTCGCCCTGCTTCACCTTCGCGAGGTCGAGCTCGAGCATCGTGATGAACGACGGCTTGAGCATCGAGAGCACGAAGACGACGGCCATGCCGCCGACGATGAACAGCGTGAAGTGCGCGACTGCGTATCGACCGAGTCGGCGTTCGAGGCGCGCGAGGAGGGCGTTCATGAGTTCGGAGACTGCGTCATGCGGTACGTACCGCTTCTACTAGTTGTTCGGCGCGCCGCAAGCGAGCCACTTGTTGACCTCATCCATCTCGGCGGTCGTCGCTGCCGTCGCCGTGACACCGAGTGAGGTCTCGGGCATTTTCGGTGTGCAGCTGCCGGCGAGGTTGCAGTTGATGGCGGAGTTCTCCGGCGTCTTCGTGCACGGATCGAGGTAGCGCTTGTTTTGAAGCTTGTACGCGACGAGGCTCTCCCACGCCTTTTTGGCGTCGTCAGCGCTGATCGGCGGATCGAAGGGGGGCTTGCCACTCGCGGCCGGGAGGTGGCATGCGACGTCGGAGCACTTCCATGTGCCCTTCACGTACTTCGTGAAAATCTCGGACCACTTCTGGGCGCAGGCCGGGTCGCTCACCGTCGGACCGCCGTTGCAGAGCGTGGACGTCGCGCTCGTCCCCCCGTCGCCAGTGCCCGTCGCGGTGCCCGGAAAGGCCGGATCGGGAACGACTTTGCCCGTGAGGCCAGCGGTGCCGCCGAACTTCCGCTCGTTGTAGGCGTCGCCATCGCAGGCCGCTACGAGCGTGGTGGGGACGATCACGGCGACGACGAGCACCGCAGCGTTGGAGAGGAAGGACTGCTTGGACCGCACCATGCCCCTATTCTTCCTTTACGAGGCGCGTTGGCGCAACCCGCGTGTCCCGAATCGTCGCGCAGTGCGTGGATCACGCGGGTGGATCCACTCGCCTGCGCGGACGGGGTCCGACCACCCCACGGCGTGTGTTATCCTCGCGGCGGGGGCACGTTCTGCAGCTGGCGTACGTTCTGCATCGGCTGCCCTGGTGGAGATCTCGGTGAACATTCATCCTTCTCTCGGTCGCACGTTGCAGCTCGTCCGGCGGCTCGTCCCGGCGATGCTCGCTGCGCTAATCGCATCCTCCGTCGTCGCATGCGCCCCCGTCGCGCCGTACGAGCGCGGGACACTCGCGCACCCGACCATGACGACGGAAGACCTTTCGACGGGCTTCGATGGTCACGTTCGCGCGGTATCGGAAGGTGCATCGGGCGGCCTCGGGGGCGGCGGCGGCGGTTGCGGGTGCAACTGACGCGGCCGACGAGCCCCGCGCGGCAGCCGTGCGCGAAGCCAGCAGTGCCGTTGCTCGATTCGTGTAACGTACGGCCGTGCGTCCGCTAGCCGGGACCTCCAGACGGGATGGCCGTCACCCGATCGTTGCCACCGCGCGCCGATTTGCCGCGACGAGCGTCGCGCTCGCGCTGATCGTGGCCGTGATGCTGCCGTCCCGCGCCTTCGCCGCAGGCGAGGACG
>CAXSGV010000177.1:4992-8792 GCA_964236615.1 uncultured Polyangiaceae bacterium | reverse complement strand
GCTCCTGCTCGTCTCAGCGGGGCTGCACGCGGCGGAGACGCCCACCATCACCGTGACCAAGGGTGACAAGCTCACGATCGCCGTTGGCAAGTTCGAGGGTCCGGACGCTGCGCTCGCGGCGAACGTACAGAAGGTGCTCGACGAGGAGTACGCGTCGGCCAGCTACGCCGAAGCGAAGAAGAAGCTCACCGCAGCCCTCGACAAGTGCAAGGGGCCGAAGGCCAAGTGCACCGGCCCCACCAAGGCGCAGGCGTACGTCGCGCTCGGCATGATCGCGTCGCAGATTGGCCAAGCCGACGAGGCCAAGCAGAGCTTCACGACGGCGCTCGGCGAAGATCCGAGCGCCAAGCTTCCATCGACGGGCACGAGCCCTTCGATCCGCTCCCAGTTCGCCGAAGCGCAGAAGGCGGCCGCTCCGCCCCCGCCTCCGCCGACCCCGATCGCTGCGCCGCCCGCAGAGCCCGAAGAGAACCCGAACGTCGCCACGCCGCGACCGACCGAGGTCGCACCAGTCCGCGCGCCGCCGGGCTGGAACAGCGCCGAAGCCTTTCAGCTCGCGAGCGCGGGCGTCGCTGCCGACCTCGCGGGCAAGCTCGATCAGTGCATCGAGAAGGACATCGCGTCGCTCAAGATCGAGGAGCAGCCGCGCACGCGCCTCCACCTCGCGTCGTGCGAGAACCGATCGGGCAAGCTGCTCGACGCGCTCAAGGATGCCCAGAAGGCACTACAGCTCGGCATCGAGCGTCGTGACTCCGGTGTGATGACCGCCGCGCGGCAGCGCGTGCAGAACATCGTCCCGCGCATTCCTCACGTCACGTTCACGCCACCTGCGGGCGTCAACGATCTGAAGGTGAAGTTCGACGACCGCCCCGTCCCGACCGAGGCGCTGAAGAAGAAATTCTCGATCGATCCCGGAAAGCACGACGTCCACGCCGACGGCACGCAGAACGGCGTTCCCCTCAGCTACGACGAGAGCTTCACGGTGCAAGACGGCGAGCTGCTCACCGTCACGATCACCCTGAAATCCCAGGCTCCCGAGTTCCTCACGCCGGGCCAGTTGAAATGCATGCTCGGCGCCAAAAGCCAGGAGGACGTGCAGAAGTGCTTGCCGCAAAACGGCAAGAACCTCGTCATCCGCGCGGGCCTGGAGATGTCGGGCTACACCGACACGAACCACGTCCACGTCGCGTCGCCCGGCATGACGGCGTCGATCACGTCGCCGACGGCGGGCTGGAACCTCGGTGGTAGCTACCTCGTCGACTTCGTCACCGCCGCTTCGCCCGACATCGTCTCGATGGCCTCGCGTCACTTCCGCGAGACGCGGCACGCGGCCTCGCTCAACGCCGGTTACAAGCCCGGCCTCTACGGAATCTCGGCGCACACCAACGTATCGAGCGAGCCCGACTACCGCTCACTCGGCGCCGGCGCCGCCGTCACCGGCGACTTCAAGGACAAGCTCATCACGCCGCGCCTCGCGTACTCGTACTCGAGCGACACCATCGGCAAGCGCGACACGCCGTTCGACGTCTTCCACAACCACCTCGACACGATGGAGTTCGAGGGCAGCGTGACGGTCGTCATGTCGCCGACGTCGGTGCTCATGGTCGGCGGCACGCTCACGACCGAGCGCGGCGATCAGTCGAAGCTCTATCGGTACGTGCCCACGTTCTCGCCCCAGCTCGCGGGGCGCATTCCGACCGGCGCCACCGTCGACCTCGTCAACTTCTACCGCTTGCCGATCCGCCCGGTCGAGCAGCTACCCACCGAGCGCGATCGTTACGCGCTTGCCGGCCGCTTCATGCATCGCTTCACGACGGCCACGCTTCGTCTCGAGGAGCGCCTCTACACGGACAGCTGGGGAACCAAGGCTTCGACGACGGACATGCGGTACATCCAGGACCTCGGGCGCTACCTGCGCGTGTGGCCGCACGTTCGCTTCAACGCGCAGAGCGGCGCCAACTTCTACCAGCTCGCGTATTCGGCGGTCGTCTCTGCCGACGGCAAGGTCACCGTTCCCACGTACCGCAGCGGCGATCGCGAGCTCGCGCCGATGGTCACGCTCACGGCCGGCGGCGGCGCGCGCATCGCGCTCGGCTCACCGGAGGCAAGCACGCAGTACGGGCTCACGCTCTCGGGCGATCTCATGTACTCGCGCTTCCTCAACTCGCTCTTCGTCACGACGCGCACCGCCGTCTACGGCGCGCTAGGCTTCGAGGCGGAGTTCCAATGAACAAGAGGAGCAAGCTGCCGTCTGCTCTCTTGGCCGCAACCGCTGGCCTCGCGGTCCTCATCGCGTCCTGCACCGATCCGGTGCCCGACGCGCGCATCGACGAGCTCGGTCCAGAGGTCGGCGACACCAACGAGTTCCATCGTCCGGGTCAGCCCTGCGTGCTCTGTCACAACGACAACGGCCCCGCGAGCAACTCACCGTTCTCCATTGGCGGCACGGTGTTCGTGCGGCGGACGGGCAAGCTCGAGCCCGCGGCCGGTGTCGAGGTGCTTCTCGTCGACTCGCTCGGCTCGAGCCCGACGGACAGCAACGGCCCGGTGCCGATCTTCACGAACGCCGTCGGAAATTTCCGCGTCCCGAAATCGCTGTGGGACCCCGCGTTTCCGATCCGCACCAACGTCTACTGCGGCGACAACCCGGGCCCCGTGAAGTGCGCTGCGCCGGGTACACGCCGCGTGATGCAGAGCCACATCGGTCGCGAGGCCGACTGCGCGGGTTGCCACTACGACGCCATCGGTGCGAACGGAAAACGCGACTCCATCAAGGCGCTCAGCGCCGTCGGCCACATTTATCTGTTGAACGAATGAACACACGAACCTTCCTCCACCGGGCGTCGGTCCGAGCATCGCTTGTCGCCTTTTTGTCGGCGGGCGCGCTCTCGTTCTTCGCCTGCGCGTCGGTGCCCGACGAGACGCGCTACACGCAGATCCTCGCGCCCGATCCCGCGCAGTTCCAGGCCGGCGTGAGTCTCTTCCTCGAACGCCGCTGCGGCACGCTCGACTGCCATGGCCAACCGGGACGACCGCTTCGCATCTACGGCGCACGCGGACTGCGCAAGCAAAACGACGCAGGCCTCACCCCGATCTCCGGCGACACTTCGGTCGACGAGATCGCCGCCAACTACCGCAGCGTGATTGGTCTCGAGCCCGAGGCCATGAGCCGCGTCGTGGCCGCCGATGGGCAGCTTCCCGAGCGATTGCTCATCATCCGCAAGCCCATCGACATCGGCGAGGGCGGCGAGCGGCACAAGGGCGGGCCGGTCATCTCGCGCGGAAGCGACGGCTACCTTTGTTTGGCAAGCTGGCTCTCGAACCAAACGAGAGTCGACAAGTGCACGTCGGCAGCGAACGCGTTCTGAGACGAGCGCCAGTCAGAAGGTCGCGTCAGAAGAGCGCGTCAGAAGAGCGGCAGTCAGAAGCGCGGCAGTCAGAAGGCGCCGCGTAAGAGTCAGTGACCGCCGGCCGGCGCGCTCATCTTTTCGCGCAGGATCCTCGCCGCCTCTTTGTAAGCAGGGTTGCCGGGGTTCTGCGCAGCGAGCTCGTCGTACATTTTGGCGGCGTCGGCGTAGTTGCCCTCGGCCCACGCGTCGGCGGCCGCGCGCTCGCTCGTCTTCTTGCCGGGGGCTGCTGGCGGTGCAGCGAGGGACGGCGGTAGTACGCCGGCGTCCTTCGTCGCCGTAGGCTCCGCGCTCTTCACGGGCGCCGTGGCGCTCGTCACTGCCGCGGTCGAGGCCGTCGTCGGTGTCGTGGGTGCCGTGGATGAACCAGACTTGCGTGAGCGCGAGGATCGA
>CAXSGV010000177.1:0-4982 GCA_964236615.1 uncultured Polyangiaceae bacterium | reverse complement strand
GTTGACAGGCGCACCGGTCATCGCCCCGCCGGTCATCGCGCCCGCGCTCGTGTTCGTGCTCGGAGCCATGCCCGAGCCCGTCGGCACCGTGCTCGTGCCCATCGCGGCCGAGCCCATGCCGGATGCCGAGGTCGACGGCGCCGCCTTCGGCCTCGTGACTTGCACCGGTCCTTCGTCGTCGAAGAAGAGCAGGAAGCAGGCGGCCGAGAACACGAATGGCGCCATGATGTAGAGCGCGCGACGCATGGGCGGGAGCACTTCCCACTCCGCCTTGAACTTCTCGAGGCCCTTCTTCTCAGCGCCGGGAACACCTTGACCCGGAATCGTGGCCTGCGGGCCCGACTGCATCGCCCCGTTCCAACCGGGCATTCCCGGTGCGCCGGGCATTCCCTGCATGCCGGGCATTCCCTGCATGCCCTGCATCCCAGAAGGCATCCCCTCCATTCCTTGCATGCCCTGCGGCATCCCCTGCATGCCGCCCTGCATGCCGCCGGGCATTCCCTGCATGCCGTGCATGCCGTGCTGCATCCCGGGAGGCATGCCTTGCATCCCTTGCATGCCCATCATTGGCATCGGCTGGGCGGGCATGTCCATCTGCGGTGGGGGAAACGCCATGGCCGGGTTGCCTGCGGCCGGACGCGCGAGCGGCGCGCGGTTCGTCGACGGGCCTTCGAGCGGATCGAGACGAGTCGCCTCGTTCGTCCGCGGCGCCTGCATCGGCATGCCTTCGATTGGCGCGAAGCGGGTCGACTCGTCGTCGGCACGGTTGGCAAAGGCGCCACCGCCAGGAACGAAGGCGGGCGGCGCGGTAGGTGGCCTGGGTGCTAGCGGCGGTGCCTGGGCAGCGGCGACTGTCTCGTCGCCGTCGTCGTAATCCGCCACCGTGTTGTCGCGGTACACGAGCTCGGCTTTGCCAATCTCGATCGTGCTCGGCGCACGCACTTCGGTCCACGCGGTCGCGACACGGTGCTTGTTCACCATGATCGGCGTCTTGTCGTCCGCGCTCTGAACGTAGAGCGATTTCCCGTCGAAGTAGACGTAGCCGTGCACATCGAGCACGCCCGGCGCTTCGAGACGCCACATGCCCGCCGTACCGACGCTCGTCGGCTGGACGACGGAGCCCTGCACGAGCGCCATCGAGCTCGGCTCGCCCCGCGCCCCGCCAGTGGGACGCAGCTCGAGGATCTGGGATCCGTCAGCCACGGCCGTGGCCGCGCTGTGATTTGGGTCCACGGTTGCTGCCGCCTTCGCGCGCGTTGGCCGCGTCGTAGACGCTCGCCGGGAGGTCCATGCCGTGCTCGTGAATCTGCTCGATGCAGCGCGGGATGATTCCGGTGGGTACGAACGTCGACACGATCTCGCCTTTCGGTCCCAGGCCTTCGTACTTGCGCACGAAGATGTCCTGCACCTCGTAGGTGCTCGAATTCACGTCGAACCCAAGGACCTCCGTGATGTGAGTGATCTTACGGGATCCATCTTGGAGCCGCGCGACCTGGCAGATCAAGTTTACGGCGGAGGCGAGCTGGATGCGCATCGCGATGAGCGGCATGTCGATGTCGCTCATCATGGCCATCGTCTCGAGGCGCGTGAGGGTGTCGCGCGGGTACGTGGCGTGGAGCGTCGAGAGGCAACCGCCGTGGCCTGACGTCATCGCTTGGATGAGATCGAGGGCCTCGCCGCCACGGATTTCGCCGACGACGATTCGATCGGGACGCATGCGGAGCGTGGCCTTGAAGAGGTCGCGGATGCTGACGGCGAATCGACCCTTCGGATCCGGCGGACGCGCTTCGAGCATGACGACGTGCTCGCGCTGCAGCTGGAGCTCGCGCGAGTCCTCGATGACGACGACGCGCTCGGTGTCAGGGATGAAGGACGAGAGGGCGTTCAGCATGCTGGTCTTGCCAGAGCCCGTACCGCCGGCGACGAGGCAATTGAGCTTGCTCGCGACCATCGCGTGGAGCGTGCTCGCCGCGTCTTCGGTCATGGCGCCGAAGCCGATGAGGCGATCGACCGTGAGGGTCTCCTTGAAGAAGCGGCGGATGGCGATCGCAGGACCGTCGGGCGCGGCGGGCGGAAGCACGGCCTCGACACGCGACCCGTCGGGGAGACGGCCTTCGAGAATCGGACGCTGCTCGTCCGCGAACTTGCCGAGGTATTGAGCGAGGTTTCGGAGAGCCGCGACGAGGTGCTCGACGCTCTCGAATTTCGCGTCGGTGAGCGTGAGCTGCCCTTTGCGCTCGATGAAGATCTGCTTCGGCCCGTTGATCATGACCTCGCTGACCGTGGGGTCGTCGAGGAACGGCTTGATTGGGGCGAAGAACTGAAGAAGCGTCTCCTCGAAGACTTCCTTGGGGATATGCGATGCACTCATTGGGGGACGCTCTTCAGGAGGGAGGACTGCGCTTCTTCAGCATGCGAGCCCGCGGGTTTGAGGCGCAGGTACTCGCGAAAGTGACGATCGACGACCAGGGGGTCTTCTTGAGTGTCGCGCATCAGGATCGCGAGTGCAAAGTGGGCTTCGGCCTCGTCCGGGTGAACGTCGATCACGCGAAGTAGCTGCGCGCGAGCGGCAGGCAGATCCCCCACGGCTTGGTACAGCGTAGCGAGCACGAAGCGCGTGCGCACGTCGTTCGGGTGTTTGCGGAGGAAGTTCTCGGCGTACTCGATCGCGACGCGGTACCGGCCGTCCTGAACGCAAACGCGGAGCAGCATCGGAATGATCGCGCGTTCGTCGCCACCCTGCTCGATCGCTGCGGCGAAGTACTGCTCGGCACGGGTGAGATCACCAACGCCCGCGAACCCTTTGCCAAGCTCGACGAGCCGCTGCGGATTTTGCTCGCGCTTGAACGTCTTCACGTTCGTCTGCTGCTCACCGCCCGAGGAGGCGCCGCAACCCGCAAGCACGCTCGCCAGTCCTGCCGCGACCAGCGTTCGGAGCACGGTACGTCCGAGAAACTTCACGTCGTCGGACGACCGAGCTTCAGTTTCAGCTTTCGATCGAGGTTGGAGAGCCATGTGACGTATTCGCCCTGCTTGCCCTCGGTGAACTGGAGGAGGATCCGCACTTCCTTGCGTGCAGTCTGCAGGTCATCGATCGTCAAGCTGTGCTCGAGCCGGACGCGGTGCGTGCGGTAGTCGTCGTTCATCTCCTTGCGGAGACCCGCCGCGGCGCCTGACGCTTCGGTCGACGCCGCGAGCGCGTTGGGATCGCCTGCGACGCGGTAGCAAGCGGCGGCGAGCTCGTAGAGCGGGACTGCGGCGATTCCGTCGCCGACGTGGAAGGGGCGACGTTCGCGCTTCGAATCGGCGACCGCGTTGCGCTCACGGGCAAGCGCGAGGGCCTGCTCGGGCGCACGCTGCGGGCACTGATCGATCGATCCCATCCACAGCTCGGGGGCCTCGCGCGGGACCGTCTGTGCGGCCTCACCGGCGTCACCGAACATCAGGAAGTAGACGCCGCCGGCCATGACGACGAGCGCGACGAGCGTCATGGGGCTCGTGCCGCTCTTCTTCTTTTGAACGACCGCGCCCTGACCCTGCACGCCCTCGGCGAGAGCGACCGTGATCTGGAACTGACCCACACCAAGCACGGCGTCGGGCGGAAGCGGCCCCTGCGTGAAGGGAACGTTGTTGACCGTCGGCGGCGGCTGGAAGCTGAGAGCTTGGACGAAGATGCCGGCCGGTCCGAGCTGGATGAGCACGTGCTCGACCGCGGCCTGGTCGAGAGGCAAACGAATTTCGCAGTGGGCGCCGCTGCCGATGAGCACGCGCTCCGACTCGATGAAGAGTTGGTCGATCTGCCCCGTAGGCTGCCGAATCTGGAACCTGAGAACGCTCACGTAGGTGCCTTTCCTAGCCTCGACGGCCTCAACCCAAACCGCTCGAGATCGACATGAGTGCCGGACCGAGAATCATAGCCATGATGCAAAAGAAGATCAGCATCAGGGGTCCGACGATCTTCACGCCGGCCTTTGCTGCGAGCTCCTCTGCGCGAACCGAGCGCCGGTTACGCGACGCGGTGGCCTGAATCATCAAGACCTCGGCGACGGGGTTACCGCGCTCCTCTGCTTGAACGACGGAGCCCGTGAACTCCTTGACGACCTCGATGGGCGCGCGGCGCGCGAACTCTAGCAGCGCCTCCTTGCGGGTGCGGCCGAGGTTCAAGGTCTGGAGAATGAGCATGCACTCTTCGACGAGCGGGTCGTCGGGGTTCGACGACTTCTCGATGACCTGACGAACCGCGCCCGGAAAGTCGAGACCGGCGCCCATCGCGAGAGCCATGAGATCGATGACGTAGGGGAGACCGCGGCTGATGTTCTTGAGGCGCTCTTCCGCGGCGCCGCTGATCTGCATGTAGGGGAGCGCGCCGCCGACGAGGCCGAACGGCACGATGAGAACGCTGCCCTGATCGGACACGATGCCGAGGACCCAACCGGCCGTCACGCCGCCGATGAACGAGATGACGCTGAGCGCCGCGTACTCGTCGGCCGTGATGCCCATGTAATCGCCGGCGAGCGCAATCTGCTCGTCCATGCGGGCGCGCATCTCGTCGGGGATGATGCCGCTGACGCGCACGCCGAGCCAACGCACGAAGGGCTCGACGCCGGCCCATGTCTCGTTCTTCTGAAGAACACGGGTGCGCTTCAAGCCGCGCAGACCGAGCCGGCTCGCGACGCGGGTGGGCGCGCTCGCAATGACGTAGAGCACCGCGAAGATGCCAAGCGCAATGAGCGCCACCGCTCCGATGCGAAGCGCGACGAGCTGCAGAGATAGCGGTTGTTCGTTCATCTGGTTTGGGTGGCCCTTAGCTCAGATGTCGACCGCGAGGACCTTGCGCGCGAGCACGAGCGCGCTCACCCACGAAGCGCCGCACATGAAGAGAACGAGGTAGCCGGTGATGCTCTTCGTCATCGGGATGAAGTAGCCGGGCCACGCGTAGTTGAGCGCGAAGAAGAGCGCGGCGGGGAGGGCACCGAGCACCC
>CAXSGV010000176.1:8171-11844 GCA_964236615.1 uncultured Polyangiaceae bacterium | reverse complement strand
CAAAGACGCCACCGCCACCGCCGCCGGCGGTGCCGATCCCTCCGGCAGAGTGCCGTCGTGTTCTCGAGCTCGTGTCGGCGATCACGCCATCCGAGGCGCGTGCCGCCCAGGAGTCCGCGCAGATCGATTCGACCGCGTGCGGCCTCGACGTCGTGTGCCCGCCGGACGCGGCGCCCAAGCTGAGGGTTCAGCGGCAGACCACGGCAGGAAAGAGCCGCGTCGAAGAGCTGATTCGTTCGCTTTAGACCTCGTCGAACATCACGTTCTCCCCGTGAAGGGAGATCCACGACTCAGCGTTTTTTTGCGCAAGCGTGGTTCTGGTTTTGCGGGACGCAAAATCCGGTCGAGCCGCCGACCGACGCGCAGACGTAACCCCCGGGACAGCCCGGGTTGCCGCCGCCGCAGTTCTGGCCGAGCGCGCCGTTGGGTCCATCGGTGTAGGAGCAGTTGTTCAGCGTCAGCTGTTTGCTACCGCTCGTCTGCGTGGTCGTGGACGAGTAGCTCACGCCACCACCGCCACCTGGAGGCGGCTGCGACGCAAGGATGACGGCGCCCGTCTGCGCGAGGAGCAACGCGTTGGACTTCTGCTGCACCTCTTCTTGCCGGCGCATCTCTTCGGCGTGCTGCGCTGCGGCGCGCTGCTCCGCCTCGGCCGAGGCCTGGCGTGACGCAGCGAGCGCCTGGCGACGCTGCGCCTCCGGCGTGAGCACGCGCTCGGCGGGGATCTTCCACGCGACCACGCGATCGTCGACGAGCGTGATGTGGAGGCCGTAGGCCTCGCGTGCGTGATCGAGGAAGACCATCGTGGTCGCGTTGGTCTTGTCCTCGCGCGCCTCGGTGCCCATGTTGTAGGGCTTGCCGAACGCGATGACGATGTCGCTCGACGTTTGACCGCGCTCGATGATGCCTTCGACGATCTTCCACTGACGATCGAGCGCGAGCCCTTCGAAGTACGACTGCTGCTCGACGATGCGAGGACCGATCTCCGCGAGACGCCAGCACGGAAGCGCAGGCTCGATGGCGGTGCGCTTCGTGATCGCGCCGAAGCACGACGTGACCGCGGTGTCGGCCACAGTCGGATCCGAGCCCATCGCGTAGAGGAGCACCGTGCACGTCACGTCGGGCTGACGCGTCTTCCACGCGATCTGCGGTTGTCCGCGCGCGATGTACGCGGCGAGCTCGTCGAGGCCCACGCGAAACTCGCCGCTCTTGATGAGCGCCTGGTCCTCGGGCGAGTAGCGATCCCACGACGCGCCGGCGGCGGCGATGCGATTGGCGATCGGTCCGCCACTCTGGACCGTGCTCACGCCCTTGGCCTGGCGATGCTTGCCGCAGCTCGTGCTCGCGAGGCTCACGCACGCGACGCCGGCGAAGAAGATCGCCGATCGAATGGCCGGCGACCTCACTTGGCCCTCGCGGGCGTGGTGGGCGTGGTGGGCGTGACGCCGCTGGCAGGCGTGAGGGGCACGCCACCTTGCGGCGTCGCCGGTGCGGGCGTCGCGGGCACCACCGAGGACGACGCGATCGGACCGGGCGCAGGCACCGCGTAGGCGGGGCCGTTCACGCGACACTGCTGCGCCGTCGGCGGCTCCGGCGCGGGCGCAGCTTGCGCCGTGGCGCCGCTCGGATGCTTCGCGGCGCGCGCTTTCTTGCCGCCACACGCGCTGGGTACGACGGCGAGCGCGACGAGCGCCGCCACGAGGTACGAGGTCTGGAAGGGTTTCATCGCAGGCGCGAGCTTACACCGCGAGCACGCGTAGCTCGCCGCCGACGTCACGCGGCGACGCGAGGGCCGCGGCGTGGACCTTCTTCGCCCACTTCACTGCGGGAAGCAGCGCGTCGCCGAGCGCAAGACGCCCCGCGATCAGCGAGGCCAGCGTGCAGCCACCCCCGTGAAGCCCGTTCGGGAGCTTCAAGCGCTTGCTCGCGAGCAGAACGATCCCGTTTTTAGTGCACAATACATCGACACTTTCGCGACCGGTGAGGTGCCCGCCCTTCACGAGCGCCGCCTGCGCGCCGAGCGCCCGGATGGCGACCGCCGCGCGTGTCGCAGCTTCGACGTCGAGGATGCGCGCGCCCGTGATCGCCTCGGCCTCGGGCACGTTCGCCGTGACGAGGGTCGCGCGCGGGAGCAGCTCGCGCCGCAGTGGCCCGAGCGCGTGCGCTGAGAGGAGCCGACCCGATCCGCGCGTCGGCATCATCACCGGGTCGACGACGACGGGGATCCGCGGGTGCTCCGCGAGGAGCTGCGCCACCGCTTTCAAGTTGGCCGACGTCCCGAGCGCACCGGTCTTGATCGCGCCGACATGCTGGTGGCGGAGCACCTCACGCGCCTGCTCCAGCACGAGCGTCGTTTTCACCGCGTGCGCTGCCCGCAAGCCCGAAGTCGACTGCACCGTCAGTACCGCAGCGACGGCGCACCCAAAGGCGCCTGCGCGGCCGAACGCGCGGAGGTCCGCCGCGAGCCCGGCGCCACCGCCGGGATCGAGCCCACCAATCGCGAGCGCGCACACGAGCGGCTCGGAGTCGTCACGCCTGCCCATGCGCGCCGAGGGTAGCCGATTGACACCCTGAAGCTCAGGCTGCTACGTCCCGAGGGCTCACGATGACGCCCACTTCGGCCCCGAGACTCAGTCGAACGGGCGCCCTGACGGCGTGTGTCGCCTTTGCCTTCGTCGGCACCGTGCTGGTTTCGCGCCCGGCGAACGCGCAGTGCGTCGACGAGGAGCTGAAACAAGAGCTCGTCGGCGGTCGCCACTACCGCGGCGTGCAAGAGCGGCTCTTCACGAAGGCGTACCGTCACGAGCTGTCGGCCATGGGCGGCTACTACGGTGGCGATCTCTATTCGTCGAATTGGGTCGCGGGGGGCGCGTACACCTTCCACTTCTCCGAAGATCTCGGGCTCGAAGCGAGCATGCAGTTTACACGCTTCCGCACCGACGTCACCGACACCTACGAGCGACGCTTTCCTCAAGTGCAGGTCGAGGAGCGCAGCAACAAGCCTGGTCGGCTCTACTTCGGCCACCTTCTGTGGTCGTTCGCGTACGGCAAGCTGCGGTGGATGGGCGGCGGCATCAGCCGCTTCGACTTCAACCTAGCGCTTGGCGCCGGAGTCACCGACGACACGACCTCGCGCGGGATCACCGGCAGCGCGGGGCTCGGCGCCAAGCTCTATTTCGGCAAGTGGTTCGCCATCCGGTGGGACGTGCGCGACCACCTGCTCCGCGAGACGCTGGTCGGTGAAGAGCACCTCGTGAACGACATCCTCGTGACCCTTGGCGCGAGCGTGTTCTTCCCCTTCGGCGGCTGAGTTCCGGGTGTTAGCATCGCGCCCATGACGCGGGGTGCGGCCAAGCTGATGATCCTGCTCGCTGGCGCGGCGCTCGTTGCGACGACGGCGTTCGCGCAGCCCAAGAGGCCCAAACCGAAACCGAGCGCGAAGCCGCCGGTGCAGGTCGACGCCGGGTCGACCGAGATGCCCTCGGACGAGGGCACGTTCGGCGAGCGCGCCACGGTGCCGAGCGGCGACGCTGGCGCCACTACGACCGGGCCCGTTCCTCCCCCGGTGACGCGCGAGAGCGGCGACGGCGGCGGCGTGAAGGCGTCACCGCTGAACCCCGCACCGGGCGAGTTTGCGAGCGGCTCGCTCGACGCCGGCGCCGGCCCTGGTCAG
>CAXSGV010000176.1:0-8161 GCA_964236615.1 uncultured Polyangiaceae bacterium | reverse complement strand
CGGCGGCGCGCGCATGTCGCCGCTGAACCCCGCGCCGAACGAGCTGCCGGGCGCGACGCCCGCGGGCGTTCCCGTCGTCGACTACGATCGCCTCCTCGGCGACATCGCGGCGTTGCGCGCACGTGTCGCGGCCGTCGGCGATAGCTTGTTCCACTCGCGCATCGGCGTCGGCATCGAGACCGCGGGCGATCACGGCAAGATCGCGCGCCTCACCGTCGCGATCGACGACGGCATCGTCTACACCGCGCCCCAGAGCTTCCACGCCGACGACATGACTGCAATCTACAATCATGCGGTGGCGCCTGGTCGTCACGCCGTGACCGTCGAGGTCGAGCGCAAGGACGACCGCAACGACGCGTTCGCGACCTCGCAGAAGTCGCGCTTCATCGTCGAGGTCCCGAAGGACGAGCAGCTCGACGTCGAAGTGAAGATCACCGACGAGTCCACGATGGGCGGCGATTTCCCCTCGGATCGCAGTGGCCGGTACGAGCTCCGCGTGCGCGCGAAAGCCGTCGCGCGTCCCCTCAAGAAGTAAGCCCGTGCGTCGCTCCGCCCTGCTCGGCCACGTCATGATCGGCCTGCTCGTCTCGCATGGCGTGCTCTCTTCCGACGTGCGCGCGCAAGCACCGGCCCCCGCCCCCTCCGCGCCGGTGACTTCAGCCGCAGCTGCGCCGGCGGCACCCGCAGCGGCGGCACCTGCATCGGGAGCACCTGCCGAGCCCGCGGCCGATCCCTCGCGCGGCAACAAGATGCGCGACTACCACGCCGCGCTGGCGCAGCGTCGTCTCGGATCACAGGAGCCCCTCAGCTCGAACGAAGTAAAAGAGCGCGTCGCCGAGGCGGAGGATCGCCTCCGCGTCGGACGCGTCGACGAAGCGATCGCGGGTCTCGTCGCGTTGGTCGAGCACCCGAAGTTCGACGCCTTTGCCGAGAACGAAGAGGGGCGCGCCGCGATCTACTTGCTCGGCGATGCGCTCGCGACCGCCGGCGCCTACGATCCCAGCCGCGCCTACCTTCGCCGCGTGCTCGCGACCAAAGGGGTGTGGGACACCGGCAACGCGACGTGGGCACGCCGCGCCGTGCGGCGTCTCGTCGAGATCGCGATCGAAAGTCAGCGCTGGAGCACGGGCCTCGCCGACACGAAGGACGTTCCGCCGAGCGCACCCGAGGAGACACGCGGCGAGATCGCGTACCTCACCGGCCGCGCAAAAGAGGCCTCGGGCGATCCCGAGGGCGCGATCGTCGCCTACGCTAGCGTTACCCAGCGATCGCGTTTTTGGGCGCAAGCCACCTACCTGCAGGGCCTCATTCACGTCGAGCGCGGTCGCTACAAGGACGCCGAGAATCTGTTCTGCAAGGTGGCCGATCCGAACCGCCAGTCGAAGACGACGCCGGTGTTCGCCGATGCCCGCTACTTCGCGGTGCGTGATCTCGCGCGACTCGCGCTAGGTCGCGTCGCGCACGAGCAGTCGCGGCACGATGATGCGCGTTACTACTACTACCTCGTGCCGCGTGACTCGGCGCGCCTCGCCGAGGCGCTCTACGAAGCCGCGACGACGCGCTACGAGAAGAAGGATTACGACGGCGCGCGCGAGCTGCTCGACGAGCTCAAGGCGATCAACGTCCACCACGCGTACGAGGACGAAGCGTGGATCCTCGACGCCTACGTGGATCTTGCACAATGCAAGTTTCCCCAGGCCGACAAGAAGCTCATCGAGTTTCTCGCGCGGTACCAGCCGGTGCGCGACGCCGCGCGCCGCATCGCCACCGACGAACGCGGGCTCAAGGCGCTTCTCACCGCAGCACGCACGGGCTCGGACGCAGGCGCGGTCGAGACCGGCGGCGCGACGGTGAGCCCCGAGGCGATGCGCGCCATTGCCGCTCTCGTTCGGATCGATCCCGCCTACGCCACCGTCGCTCGCAAGCGTGCCGTGCTCGAGCACGAGGCCAGCGGGCTACGCTTCGCGATTGGTCAGCTCTCGGATCTGCAAAAGAGCCTCGCCACCAACGGCGGCGTTCGGGCCGCAGTCGACGATCGCGAGACCGGCGACGACAAGCGTCTGCGCGTCGAGCAGGAGCTCGCCGGTATTCGTCACCAGATCGAGGACCTCCAGTCGTCGCACGCCGAGCCCGCGAAAACGCAGGCGCTCGAGCAGGAGCTCGTCGCGATCGAGCAGCGCGCGCAACTGCAGCGCGGCGGGGCCACGGGCTCGCTCGATGCCACCGCGTCGGCAGGCAAAGATCTTCCCGATCTCCTTCGTACCGACGCCGCCGACGGCGTCGCGCTTTCGGCCAACGTCGAGACCGCGCGCGTCGAGCTAGCGCAGTCGGAGTCGATCCTCGCCAAGGACGCCGTCCGCCGCGTCGACCTTCGACTCTCGCGCCTCCTGCGTCGCGCACGCCTCGGTCGCATCGAGTCGGTGCTCGGTCGCAAGCGCGCGCTCGAGGTCGAGATCGAGGCCATCAACAGCGGCATCCTCCCCGCGAGCGCCCTCGATTCGCTCGACGCGGCGCGCTACCTCGAGGACCACGAGGAGTACTGGCCCTTCGAAGGCGACGACTGGCCCGACGAGTTCGTCGGCGGCGAGGGCGTGAAGTGAGGCGCAGAGTGCTCGAGGGCGCGCTCGTCCTCGCCTTGGCGCTGGGCTCGATCACCGCCGCGACCGATGCGACTGCGGCGGATACGCCCGCGTCCGTCAAGCCGGCAGCCGAACGAACGATCTCGTCGGGACCCGCGCAGAAGCCCACGGGCACGCCGGGCGGTGCGCCTTCGCGCGTGAGCGCCTCGGGGCGCCCGATCATGCGCGGGCCGAAAATCCCCGAAGCGCTGCGCGCGTCGATGCAGAAGCAGCTCGACCAGCGCATCGATCGCGACATCAAGGACATCCGCGAGCTGCGTGGCGAAGCGCACGGGCTGCTCTCCACATTCGTGAGCGAAACTCCGCGCGAGTCGCCGGAGATGCCCGAGGCGATGATGCGCCTCGGCGAGATCAAGTGGGAGATGGAGCGCGAGGGTTTCGTCGAGCGCTTCAAGCAGTGGGAAGCCAAGCCCGTCGATCAGCGCGGGCCCACGCCGGAGCCCAACTACGTCCCGTCGCGCGAGCTCTTCGGCCGCGTGCTCAAGGACTACCCGTGGTTCAAGGACTACGACCTCGCGCTCTACGTCGA
This sequence comes from uncultured Polyangiaceae bacterium, assembly GCA_964236615.1. Classification (GTDB taxonomy): domain Bacteria; phylum Myxococcota_A; class Polyangia; order Polyangiales; family Polyangiaceae; genus CAXSGV01. The sequence goes on along the minus strand of CAXSGV010000176.1, from coordinate 4,993 downwards.
CGGCTTCCTCGCGACCGAGCAGGGCAAGCCCGACGACGCCCTCGTTCGGTTCGAGCGCATCCTGAAGGAGTACCCGCGATCGCGCTTCACGCCCGACGCGCACATGGCGAAGGCCGAGTCGCTGTTCAACGGCAAGTACGACTACACGGGCGCGCTGGCCGAGTACGAGCAGGTCATGAAGTACAAGGGGCAGACCGATCTCTACGGGCTCGCCCTTTTCAAGAGCGCGTGGTGCCAATGGCGCCTCGGCAACACCGAAGAGGCCGCACGCCGCTTCGTCAGCGTGTTCGAGGTCGCGGACACCCAGGGCAAGGCCGCGAGCGCGTCGCAGAAGAAGCAGCTCGACGAGCTCCAGGGCGAAGCCTTGAAGTACCTCGTCGAGGTCTTCACCGAGGACGACAAGAACACCGCGAACGACGTCTACGGCTTCCTCACCAAGATCGGCGGCGATCGCTTCGCGGGCAAGGTCGTCAAAGCGCTCGCCGAGACCTTCTACGATCAGGCGCACTACGAGCGCGGCATCGAGGCCTACGAGCTGCTCATCAAGCTGGATCCGACCAGCCGTGACGCCGGCTTCTGGGTCATGCAGATCGCCGCGGGCTGGGCCACGCTCGAGGACTACCCAAAGCTCCGCGCGACCTACGAGCGCGCACTTGCAGGATACACGCAAGGCGGATCCTGGACCCGCACGCAGGCGGATCCGGCGAACGTCGCAGCGACCCAGGCGAAGATCGAATCGCAGCTTCGTGAGCACGCGAAGACCCTGCACGGCAAAGCGCAGAAGGATCGCACGAGCCGCGCCGAATACGACGGAGCCGCGTCGCTCTACGACATCTACTTGTCGAAGTTCGCCGGCCAGCCGAACGCGTACCAGATCCAGTTCTACTTGGCCGAGATCCAGTTTTACCACCTCGACAAGAACATGGACGCCGCCACGCACTACATGGCGGCCGCCAAGACGATCCCCAACGCCGAAGCGCAGCACGAGCCTCTTCGCACGATGCGCCACGACGCGATCTACAACGCGATCGCGGCTCTCGAGCGCGTGCGCGTGGCCGAGCTCGACGCACGAAAGAAGGCGGGCGCACAAGGCGGGCAAGAGACCGAGAGCGACAAGAAGTTCGCCGAGGCGCTCGATCTCTACGCGCAGCTCTATCCGAACGACCCTTCGCTGCCCGAGCTCTTCTTCCGGCAGGGAAAGCTCTATTACGACTACGGCGTCTACGATCCGGCCGTGAAGATCTGGGGCGCGCTGCTCGAAAAGTTCCCGCGCAGCCAGTACGCGCAGGGCGCGGGCGAGCTCATCTTGGACTCGTTCAACAAGTCGAAGAACTACGAGAACATCGAGACCTGGGCGCGCCGCTTGAAGGCCGCGCCGTCGTTCCAAGGCCGCGAACAGCAGGCCAAGCTCGACGTGCTCATCGTGCAAGCCGTTTTCAAGCAGGGCGAGCAAAAGGCGAACGCCGGCGATCACGCGGGCGCGGGTGCCGCGTACTTGCGCGCCGCAAAAGAGTTCCCGCGTGACCAGCGCGCGGCGCAGGCATGCGTCAACGCCGAGATCGAAGCGCAGAAGGCCGGCGACGCCGCCACGCTGAAGGAGGCAGCCACGCTGGCCGTCGGCAAGGATTACAAGGACAAGCCCGAGTCGCCGCAGGGCGCTTGGATCGCCGCAACGACCTTCCAGGCGATGGGGCTCTTCGCCGACGCGGCCGACTTCGACGAAGCAATCGCTTCCTCGAACGACAAGGCCTACCCGCACTACCAGAAGTTCGAGCACACGAAGGACGCTGCCTTCAACGCGGTCGTCCTGCGCACCGCGACCGGCGAGCATGACAAGGCGATTGCCAACGGCAACCGCTACCTCGCGGCGTTCGGCACGTCGGCGGAGGCCGACGAGGTCGTGTTCCAGATGGGACGCGCGCACCAGAACGCGGGTCGTCACAAGGAAGCCGCCGATCTGTACAAGCGCTATCTCGCGCGTTCGAAGAATCAGGACCATCGCGTGCAAGGTTTCGTGCTGCTCGCGATCGCCCAGATCAAGATCAACGACGAGAGGGGCGCCGACGAGTCGCTCAAAGACGCGGTCGCGATCGGCAAGCGCGCGCGGTCCGAGCTGGGCGTCGAGGGCAAGTACGCCGCAGCGCGTGCAAGATACATGGAAGGCGAGCGCGTGCTCGCGCGCTTCGAGGGTGTCCAGATCTCGGGCGACGTGAAGCAGCTCTCGCAGCGCTTGAAGCAGAAGGCCGAGCTCTTGAAGGCAGCGTCGATCATCTTCCTCGACACCGTCTCGCTCGGCGTCGCCGAGTGGAGCACCGCTGCGCTCTACCAGATCGGCCACACCTACGAGGCGTTCGCCAAAGCGCTCCGCGACTCACCGCCACCGGGCAACCTCTCCGAGGCCGACAAAGAGGTCTACACGCAGCAAATCGAAGAGTTCGTGGTGCCGGTCGAAGAGAAGAGTCTCGACGCCTACGAGAACGGCTGGAAGAAGGCCGTCGAGCTCGGCATCTACAACCAGTGGACCGCCAAGATGCGCGAGGCCCTCGGTCGCTTGAACGCGGAGCTCTACCCGCCGTTCAAGGAGACGGGCTTCGACGTGCGCACTGCCGCTCCCTCACCGCTCCCCGCGCTCATCGACGCGCCTCGTCGTGGGGCCGCCGCCGCAGGTCCGATCACGACTGCACCCGCACCCGCGCCCGCGTCGTCGACGCCGGGCGCCGCGGCCACACCTGCAACCCCGGCAGCGCCTGCGACGCCCGCCGGAAAGCCTGTCCCCACCCCGAAGCCGAAGCCGGCACCGCGAGGAAAGAAGTGAGCTCGCGCCTGTTCGCAGGATCGCTCTCGGCCATGCTCGCGCTCGCCGCGTGCGGTGGTGGACACCAGGAACCCAAGGTGAAAGCGGAGGTCGGACTTCCGCCCGCGAATCCCGCCGCGGTCACGAAGATGGTGCAGGGGGTTCAAGCTGCGAAGGAGGCCAACGGCCGCGAGCGCGCGATCGCGCTTCTCCGCGAGGCCATCGCCCTCGACAAGAACCTTTGGGAGGCGCGCTACGATCTCGGCGTCGTGCTCGCGAGCGGCGGCGATCTCGCAGGCGCCGAAGAGCAGCTGCGCACGGCCGCGAAGATCTCGCCCGAGGCGCTCGACGTCGTGATTGCGCTCGCCGAAGTGCAGCGCCGGCGCGGCGAGCACAAGGACGCAGCCGAGACGCTCGGCGGCTATTTGAACACGCACCCGCAGTCGGTCGAAGCGCGCTCGCTCTATGTCGCGGCGCTTCGAAGCTCGGGCCAAGTCGACAAAGCGATCGCGCAAGCGCGCGAGCTCCTCGTGAAGAAGCCGGGTGACGCATCGGCTCTCGCCGAGCTCGCGCTGTGTCACCTCGCGAAGGGTGAGAAGGACACGGCGTCGCTCCTCGCGAAGCAGGCGCTCGACGCGAACCCGAAGAGCGCTGTCGCCGAGCGTGCGACCGGCCTCATTCTGCTCTCCAACGGTGATGACGCGCTCGCCTTCCAGGCGTTTTCCAAGGCGGCGCAGGAAGATCCGCGCGACACCACCGCGCGCCTCAACATGGGGAGCGTGCTTCTTCGCGCCGGCGCTTACGCCAAAGCGGAGGAGCAGTACCGAGCGATCCTCCAGGTGTCGCCCGAGGACACCGACGCGCAGGTCGGTCTCGCGGCGTCACTTCGTGGTCTCGGCAAGCACGAGGAAGCGCGCGGCCTGCTCGACAAGGTGCTCGCGCGGGATCCTCACCAGGTGAGCGCGCTGTTCAATCTCGGTGTACTGTACATGGATTTCCTGAAGCGGCCTGCCGACGCCAAACCGCTGCTCCAGCGCTTCCTCGACGAGGCTCCGTCCGACCACCCCGCGCGCGGCGAGGCCGAGCGCGATCTGAAGACGATCGGCAATGCCGCGGCCCCCGCACCCGCCGCGCCGCCAGCAACACCCGCACCCGCCGCGCCCGCATCGTCACCGGCGGCACCCGCGGCACCTCCCGGCGGCGGGCGCAAATGATCCGTCGGCGCGCGCTCCTCTTCTTGGTGCTGACCGCGGCGTTCCTCGTGGCGTTCGCGGCGCTTGCACAGCCGCGACCACGCGGTCGCGCACCCGCCAAGCCTCCGCGCGGCAAGGACGCCAGTGCCGAAGCGGTCGACGCCTCGACACCGCTCTCCACACGCGGCGAGAACGCGCCGCGCGAGCCCAAAGACCGGACGCCCGACGCGGGCGCGGTCGAGAGCAAGACACTCGATGGCGGCGCGCGCGTGTTCCGTTTCGGTGAGGTGGAGATCGAAGGCCATCTCCGCAGCCCACAGCTCGTCTACTTCCTCCGCCGGGTGCGCGCCGAGTTCGCGTCCGGCGATCTCGGGCACCGGACGTTCTTGCCCGAGCTGTCCGAGACCCGCAAAGACCCCAACTTCTGAGCGTCGTCGTGAGCAGACTGTGACCTGCTCGTAGCTCTGTACTACTCTGAAGGAGATGGCGAACGCGGTATCGGTAGCCGGAAGACCGCAGGTGCTACGCGTCGCTGCCGTCTGGGGCACGACCGTGCTCGGCGTGCAGACGCTCGGTCGCGGCGAGTCGTACATGGTCGGCGACGGACCCGGCGCGCGCTTCCCGATCCCCGACGGCATCGAGATGTCGATGATGCCCGTGCGCGGCGGGGCGGGCGGCTGGGAGATCGTCGCGCGCGGCGCCATCACCGGCATGCTGCGCTTGCGTGGGCGCGACGAGGATCCCGTTGGCGTCGCACGTAGCGGCGTCCCGATCCCAATCGTGCCCGGTGACTTCGGCCTCTTGCAGTACGGCCTCTTCGGGCTCTTCTTCCAGTACACGTCGCCGCCGCCGGTGATGTCGGGCGTGTGGGGCCCCGAGCTCCTCGTCGTGCTCGCACTCTTCTCGAGCGGCGTGCTGCACGTCGGCGTGCTCGGTCTGGTGCGCGCGCTGATGACGCCGCCGCCCATCGCGAAGCCCCTCGAGCTCACGAGCCCGGAAGAGTGGG
>CAXSGV010000175.1:11168-11932 GCA_964236615.1 uncultured Polyangiaceae bacterium | reverse complement strand
GACAAGGGATCGGCGCGCGACTCACACGGCGGCACGAATGCGGCGTCGCCACCGTCGCCAGCGTCACGGGTGGCGTCGCCGAGCTCTGCATCCGTGATCGAGACGGCATCGGCGACGTCGAACCCCGCGTCCTCGTGGGCGGCGCCGTCCGAGCCCCCCTCGCCCGGGACGACACTGAACCGCTCCGTGTCGCACGCTGCGCCGAGTCCGAGGGCCAGCGTGGGGACTGCCAAGGCAAGGACGCGCCGCAGACTCATCACCAAGCATCCTAGCGCGTTGCCGAGGACCTTCTAGCCACAGCGCCCCGTCGTGGGTAGCGTGCCCCCGGTCATGGAGCAGCCAGTCCTCGCGCCCGCGCCCGGGCCTGCGCCTTCCGAGCGCCGCCCGTTCGTGCAGACGGTGCGCGGATGGCTGCGCGACTACTTCCTCGGTGAAGATCCGACCTTCGGCGTGGCCGCGGTTCCTCTGTGCTTCATGTCGATGCTCCTCTTCACGCGGCATCCGCTGAAGACGAACTTCATCTTCGACGAGCAAGAGGCGTTGCTCGCGAACCCTTACGTTCGAAGCATCGCCGACCCGAATTCGAAGCTTCACTGGCTCGACGCGTTCCGCCGTGACTTCTGGGGCCTTCCGCCGGAGCGAAGCATCGGATCGTACCGTCCCATTCCGGACCTCGTGTGGCGCGCGCTCTGGGCGATTGGCCCGCGCGATCACGCGACGCCATTTCTGCACCACTGGGTGAACGTCCTGCTGCACGGCGTGAA
>CAXSGV010000175.1:3995-11158 GCA_964236615.1 uncultured Polyangiaceae bacterium | reverse complement strand
CCTTCCGCCGGAGCGCAGCATCGGCTCGTACCGACCGATTCCCGATCTCGTGTGGCGTGCGCTCTGGGGAATCGGCGCGCGCGATCAAACGCCGTTCCTCCACCACTGGGTCAACGTCCTGCTTCACGGCGTGAACGGCGCGATCCTCACGATGATCGTGCTGCGCATGACGAAGGATCGGCGCATGGCCTGGCTCGCCGGCGCGTGCTTCGTCGGCTGCGCTGTTCTCACCGAAGCCGTGAGCGGCGTCGTCGGTATCGCCGACGTGCTCGGCGCGCTCGGCGTCTTGCTCGCGCTCGCGGCGCTCGGCCTACGCGGGTGGAAGATGCCGTTCGCGGTCTTCTTCGCGACGCTCTTCGGCCTTTACTCGAAGGAGAGCGCGCTGTGCGCGGTGCCGCTCGTGCCGTTCGCCGCACTGATGACCTCGCGCCTCACCCATGGTGACAAGGGCAAGCCGCGCTCGTGGCTCCGGATGTTGCTCGCGCTCGTCGCGACGGCCGCCGCCTTCGTCTTTTATGTCGAAGCGCGGCGACGCATGTTCCCGGCTCCGCTCGCTGCCGAGCTCAGCGTCGAGAACAACGTCGGCAAGAGCGATCTGCACCGCGCGTTCTCTGCGGTCCTCCGCTGGTATGCGCAGCCGTCGTTGCCGCGTGATCCGCTGAACAACCCGCTCGCGGAGGCCGCGGGTCCGCTGCGTGTCGCGGGCGGACTGCGGGTGTACGCGCGCGGTCTGTTCCAAATCATCTGCCCAATGACCTTGTCGGGCGACTACTCCGCACCGCAGGAGCCGATCCCCGATCGCGCGATTTTCCCCGAGAGCGTGATCGGCGGCCTCGCGATGGTGGTGCCACTCGTCCTCGCGCCGGTGTTCGGCATCCTCGCGTGGCGGAGGGCGAGGAAGGCAGCGTCGACCCAGCGCGTCGAGCAGGCCGCCGGTGCGTACGAGGACGGCAACGTGACGAGCCCTGTCGAGAAGCGCGATCTCCGTCCGCTCGCGGGCGCGGCGATGGTCTTCGTGGTGGTCTCGTACTTCCCCGTTTCGAACATCCCGATCCTGCTGCCCACCGTGCGCGCCGAGCGCTTCTGGTACTTCCCTGCGATCGGCACCAGCATTCTGCTCGCGATGCTCTTCGCGTGGATGTTCCGCGTCGCACGCGCGAAGGACGCAATGGCCCCGGCGATCGCGGTGCTGGTGGTGTTCCTCGGCTTCCAGTCGATGGCCGCGCGTCGTCACGCGAACGACTACACGGACGATCTCGTCTTCTGGAACGCCACGCGCCACGCCGTTCCGCGCAGCGCGAAGGCACATCTGAACTACTCGGTCATGCAAGGCGCGCGCGGAAACCTGGAAGAGCGTCTTCGCTCGAGCCGCACCGCTCTCGAGCTTGCGCCGAGCTGGCCGATGGCCAGCGTCTACCTCGGTGACACTCTGTGCAGACTGCATCGAGCGGAAGAGGCGTGGCCCTACTACCAGCGCGGCTACGAAGAAGCCCCGAACGATCAGAACCTCGTCGCGCTCGGCGTGCAGTGCTTGTGGGACGAAAAGGCGATGGGCCCAGACTCGAAGCCGCGCGTGGGTCTCGAAGAGCTGGCGGAGAAGCACCCGGGCTCGTGGGTCGCCTTCCTCACGCGCGACACGATCGACAACGGCGAAGCGCACAACGGGGTCGATCCGAAGTACCGGCCGCGAGGGTACAACGAGGGGCCGAAGGCGGAGTAGCGCGAGAGCGCCGAGCCCGAGCCCAAACTTTCAGACCGCGGCTGGACGGTGACCCCTCGGCCCGGAGCGGTGCTCGGGTTGAGGAAGCGTGGTCAAAACAACGGCAAAATTGCTTCTTTTCCGCCGCGAAATGAGTTAGCCTAATTCATGATGAAGCGTCGAGAGCCTGCGCAGCTCGCGCTCGATCTCCAGCTGCGCACGTGGGGCGGAAAGCGCGAAGGGGCGGGCCGCAAGGCGAGCAAGCGCAGCGCGCCTCACCGAGCGCGGCCAAAGCATCGCGCCTACCACCCAGTGCACGTCACGATGCGCGCGGCAGTCCGTGGACTTCGTGGACAGACGGTATTCGCGCGCGTCCGTGAGGCCATCCGATGCGCGTCGCGTGACGACTTCCGCGTGGTGCACTTCTCGGTGCAGGACAATCACCTGCACTTACTCGTCGAAGCGACGGACAAGCGTGAGCTGACTCGCGGGATGCGTGGTCTCGCGGTGCGCACCGCACGCCGCGTCAACCAGGCACTCGGCCGGCGCGGACAAGTCTTCTCCGAGCGCTACCACGCACGCGAGCTCACCGGCCCGCGTGCCGTGCGCAACGCGCTCGTCTACATCCTTCACAACCACCGAAAGCACGGCGTGTCGCTCGCATGGCTCGATCCCTGCTCGTCCGCGGACGCGTTCGATGGATGGCGTCGCGATGATATCCTGTTCGACGTGGCGCGGGCGCGACCACGAGGCGATCCACCACCAGCTGCTGTGGCATTGGCCACGACGTGGCTCGCTACGACCGGATGGCGACGTGGAGGTCTACTGTCTCTCGATGAGTCGCCGCGGATGCCCGCATGACGCTTACTGCCCCGCGTGACGGAACGACAGGGCTCGCGTTCCTGAACGCCGTGGCATGGAAGGCTCGTGCTCGAGTTGTTCACCGAGAGCCGCACGGCCGAGCTCGGTAAAGCGTCGGCGACGGCCCAACCCACGAGGTGCAGTCGAGTCGCCGTCAGCAGTCCAGGTCGTGCGTCGCCAGCTCCCTCCAATCGACGCGCCCCGCGAAACGCTCACGTCCCCTCGAGCGTCTCAGCGGAGTGAACCGGGTTCGGCTGTTCCTCGCGACTGCGCTTGCGGCGGTCATCCTCGTTCCCCAAACCGCGCGCGCCGCCGAGCCGGACGAGCCCAAGAGCGGCGAGCCCAAGAGCGGTGGCGTCGAAGGGGGCAATGGCGCAGGTGAGCCGGCAAAGACCGCGGTCGAGCCGTCGACCGATCCGCCGAAGGGCGGCGACGTCGCATCCGGCGACGATCCGAAGGACAAAGACAAAGCCATCACCGTGACGGGCTACGTCGAGACCTTTTACCAGTGGAACTTCAACCGGCCGTCGAACGGCATCACGAGCTACCGCGGCTACGACAACCGCCACAACAGCATCACGATCTCGAACGCGGTGCTCGACACCGGCTGGAAGTGGAAAGAGGTGCGCGGTCGCGTCGCGCTCCAGATCGGGCACACGCCGAACGCCTACTACGACAAGGAGCCGTCACTGCCGGGCTCCGATGGCGTCGGCAGCTCCGGCAAAGACACCTGGAAGTACCTGCAGCAAGCGAACGTCGGGTGGAAGGCGCCGGTCGGTCGTGGCTTGATCCTCGAGGCCGGCCTGTTCCTCGCGTCCATGGGCTACGAGACGCTCGCGATCAAAGAGAACTGGAACTGGTCGCGCTCGAACGGCGTGACCGGGCTGCCGAACTACCAGACCGGCGCCAAGGCGACCTACGAGATCTCGGACGAGTGGACCGTCGTCGGGGGCGTGTTCAACGGGTGGAACAACGTCACCGACAACAACGACGGCAAGACCGTCGAGCTGCAGCTCGAGTACACGCGGAGGGACAACCTCACCGCGAGCTTCTCGTACATGGGCGGACCCGAACGCGATCAAGACGCGAAGGAAGGCCGGCCGTGGCGACACCTCTTCGACGCCTGGGCGCAGTGGGATGCGACGAAGGCGTTTGCGTTCGCGATCGAGAGTAACGGCGGCTTCGAGAAGACCGTGTTCGGAACACATTGGTGGGCGAGCACCGCCCTCTACGCGCGCGCGCACCCGGCGGAGTGGCTCTACCTCGCGCTGCGCGGCGATCGTTTGTGGGAGGAGCGCGCGATGTCGATCGCCGGCGAGTCCGATCCGATCTTCAGCCCAGCGCGACGCCTTACTTCGCTCACGGCGACGGTCGACGTGCGTCCGGTGAAGACACTCTCGACGCGGCTCGAGTACCGCCACGACATCTCGGCCGGCGACGCGTTCTTCCGCCGCAACGTCGAGGGCGACGGCAGTGACAGCAAGCCGTTCGTGCCGAATGCTTCCACGCAAGACACGCTCTTGCTCGGCGTCGTGGCGTGGTTCGAATGAGCCTGGTAACAACCCCGGGCTGATGCCCACGCTTCTCGTCACTGGCGGTGCTGGATTCATCGGAGCGAATTTCGTGCTCGCGGCGCGCGCAGTGGGCCTGCGTGTGGTGAACCTCGACAAGCTCACCTACGCCGGCAACAAGGACAACCTCGCGCCGCTCGAAGGCAGCCCCGATCACGTGTTCGTGCAGGGCGACATCGGGGATCGCGCGCTCGTCCTGCGTCTTCTCGAAGAGCACGAGGTGGACGCGGTGGTGAATTTTGCCGCCGAGTCGCACGTCGATCGCTCGATCGACGCGCCCGATGCGTTCATCCATACGAACATCGTCGGCACCTTCGAGCTCCTCGAGGCATGCCGCGCCTACGTGAAGCAGAGAGGCGACGCGTTTCGCTTTCTCCACGTGTCCACCGACGAGGTCTTCGGCTCGCTTGGGGCGACCGGCGCGTTCAGCGAGACCACGCGCTACGCGCCCAATTCGCCTTATGCCGCATCGAAGGCCGCCGCCGATCACATCGTGCGCGCCTACCACCACACCTACGGCCTGCCGACGCTGACCACGAACTGCTCGAACAACTACGGCCCGTATCAGTTCCCCGAGAAGTTGATCCCACTCGTGATCCTCAACGCGCTCGAAGGGCGCGCGCTGCCCATCTACGGCGACGGCAAGAACGTGCGCGACTGGCTCTACGTCGACGACCACTGCCGGGCGATCTTGCGGGTGCTCGAGGCCGGCACACCGGGCGAGACGTACGCCATCGGTGGCCACAACGAGAAGACGAACATCGACATCGTGCACGGCATCTGCGATCGGCTCGAGACGCTCGTCCCCACGCGAAACAAGCCTTATCGTGAGCTCATCGCCTTCGTCACCGATCGCCCCGGCCACGATCGCCGCTACGCCATCGACGCGTCGAAGATCGAGCGCGAGCTCGGCTGGACACCCGCGCACACGTTCGAAGCTGGCCTTGGCAAGACCGTCGCCTGGTATGTCGAGCACCGCGACTGGTGCGCGCGCGTCGCGTCCGGCGATTACCAACGCGAGCGGCTCGGACTCGGAAACCAACCATGACCACGCTCATCTTCGGAAGAGGCTTTCTCGGGACGCGGCTCGCGCGCGACCTTCCGGGCTCGCACTTGTCCGACGTCGACATCACCGACGCGACGGCGGTCGCCGCCGAGCTCGCCGAGCGGAAGCCGAGCGCCGTCGTGAACGCCGCCGGCAAGACGGGCAAGCCCAACGTCGACTGGTGCGAGTCCCACCAGGTCGAGACGTACCGCGGCAACGTGCAAGGGCCGCTCGTCCTCGCGGCGGCCTGCAGCCATGCCTCGACCTACCTCCTGCACCTCGCGTCCGGCTGCATCTTCTACGGCGACTCGCCCGCGCCCGGCGGCTGGCGCGAGGACGACTTCGCGAACCCGACGGCGTTCTACTCGCGCACGAAATACGCGGCCGACCTCGTGCTGTCGCGGCTACCGAACGTCGGCATCGCACGCCTTCGCATGCCCATCGACTCCGAGCCCGGCTCGCGCAACCTCATCACGAAGCTCGCAGCGTACGGGCAGGTCGTCGACGTCGAGAACTCCGTCACGATTGTCAGCGATCTCGTGAAGGTCGTGGCCGCCCTCATCGACAAGCGCGGTGAGGGCATTTTCCACGTCACGAACCCGGGCGCGATGAAGCACCAGACATTGCTTGCACTCTACAAGGAGCTGGTCGAACCGCAGCACACGTACGAGCTGCTCGGCGAGCAGGAGCTCGTGCAGCGCGGTCTCGCGGTGCGCGCACGCTCGAACTGCATCCTCGCGTCGCAGCGGCTTGCCGCCCTCGGCATCGCGATGCGCCCGGTGGAGACCGCCTTACGCAGCACGATGCTCGAGTACGCCGCGCACCGCCGCGCCTGAGGCGCGCCCTGAGGCGCCCGACGTCACGCGCCGACGGCGCTGATCGTCTCGCCCTGTACGGTGCCCTCGACGACGTCGACGTACTTGACCGCAAGCGCCGTGGCGGAGATGCCGGGCGCCGGGTCCATGCCGAGCTTCACCATCGTCTCCTTGACCCAACCCGGCGAGACGACGTTGATGCGGAGCTTGCGCGGCATGTCGAGCGCAGCGGCGCGCATGAAGCCTTCGAGGCCCGCGTTCACGAGCGAGACGGCTCCGCTGCCGTGCATGGGGTGGTGCGAAAGCACGCCACTCGTGAGCGTGATCGATCCGCCGTCGGTGAGGCTCTCCGCCGCGACGCGCGCAACGTTGACCTGGCCCATCAACTTGCTGCGAAGGCTGAATGCGAAGTCCTCTTCGGTGAGCTTGGCGAGCGGCGCAAACTTGGCGTCGCCTGCGCACGAGACCACGGCGTCGACCCCCTTCACCTTGGCAAAGAACGCGCGCAGCGAGGCGATGTCCTCGATGTCGACCCCCGGCGTGCTCTTGCGCGACGCGCGCACGACTTCGTGTTTCTTCTCCGACAAGGCGTCGGCGACAGCGGATCCGATGACGCCGGTGGCGCCGATGACGATGATTTTCATGGGCCGCATTAGATGCCGCCTGCGTTTGATTTGCACTCACCTCGACGTGTAGAGTGCCGCCGCTTTGATCGACGGCAAACGCGTCTGTGTCGTGATGCCCGCGTACAACGCGGCCACCACGCTCGAGAGAACGGTCGCGGAGGTTCCCCGCGACATCGTCGACGACATCGTGCTCGTCGACGATCGCTCGAGCGACGAGACCTTCGCGATCGCCAAGCGGCTCGACCTCCACACGATCCGCCACGAGAAGAACCGCGGCTACGGCGGCAACCAGAAGACGTGCTACCAGGCGGCGCTCGGCCTCGGCGCGGACATCGTCGTGATGGTCCACCCCGATTACCAGTACACGCCGCTGCTCATCCCCGCGCTCGCGTCCTGCATCGCGAGCGGGCTGTTCGACGTCGCGCTCGGGTCGCGCCTCGGCGGGGGCGGCGTCGTTTCGGGCCATCCGGTTGCCGAACCCCTTCTCCATCCCCATGCTCGACCTCCGCGACCGCTTCGCCGTCCCGCCTGCGCCCGCCGTCGAAC
>CAXSGV010000175.1:0-3985 GCA_964236615.1 uncultured Polyangiaceae bacterium | reverse complement strand
CGCGCTGTCCGGCGGCATGCCGCTCTACAAGTACGTCGCCAACCGCATCCTCACGGCGACCGAGAACATCCTCGTCGATGCCAAGCTCTCCGAATGGCACACGGGGTACCGCGCCTTTTCGAAACGGGTGCTGCTCGAGCTCCCTCTCGAAGAGAACGACGACGACTTCGTGTTCGACAACCAGATGCTCGTGCAAGCGGTCGCCTTCGGCTTCAACATCGCCGAGATCACCTGCCCCACGCGCTACGAGAGCGAGTCCTCGTCGATCAACTTCTCGCGCAGCGTGAAGTACGGCTTCGGCGTGCTCGGCTGCGCGCTGCAGCTGCGCATGAAGCGCCTCGGTCTCGGCCAGCCGCGCTTCCTCGATCCGGCGGGCAAGAAGCTCCCGCGCTGAGACTTCACGGCGCCGGCGGTCAGACGGCGCCTTCCTTCTCCCTCACCACGCGGAGCAGGTACTTCCCGTACGCGGAGGTCTCGAGCGGCGCGGCGGCAGCCCGCATCTGGTCGACGCCAATCCAGCCGGCGTGGAAGGCGATCTCCTCCGGGCACGCGATCATGAGCCCCTGCCTCGCCTGCATGATGCTCACGAAGCTCGATGCATCTTGCAACGACTCGCAGGTGCCAGTGTCGAGCCAGGCGTAGCCGCGACCAAGCAGCTCGACCTCGAGCTCGCCCATGTCGAGGTACGCCTGGTTCACACCCGTGATCTCGAGCTCCCCGCGCGCCGACGGCTTCAGATGCGCGGCGATGTCGAGCACCCGGTTGTCGTAGAAATAGAGACCGGTGACGGCGAGGTTCGACCGCGGAACCTTCGGCTTCTCTTCGATGCTGAGCGCCCTGCTGCTCGGCCCGAGCTCGACCACGCCGTAGCGCTCCGGGTCGCTCACGTAGTAGCCGAACACGCGCGCGCCCTTCGTGAGGGCGGCCGCGCGACGCACGAGGTCCGAGAAGCCGTGCCCGTAGAAAATGTTGTCACCGAGGACGAGCGCGACGCTGCCGTCACCCACGAAGTCCCTGCCGATGATGAACGCCTGAGCGAGCCCCTCGGGCTTCGGCTGCTGCGCGAACGTCAGGTGGATTCCCCACGCGCTGCCGTCACCGAGAAGCTTCTTGAACGCAGGCGCGTCCTCGGGTGTCGTAATCACGAGGATGTCGCGGATGCCGGCGAGCATCAGCGTCGTGATGGGGTAGTAGACCATCGGCTTGTCGTAGACGGGCAGGAGCTGCTTGCTCACGACGCGCGTCAGCGGGTGCAAGCGAGTCCCCGACCCTCCAGCAAGAACGATCCCCTTCATGCGGACCCATTACACCCTATTTTCCTGGTAGGAAGCGGGATCCCCGATGGAGCCCGCCGAACGCCTAGGAAGCGCGAATCCCGCCGCGCTTCACCGCGTCAGGCGGCGGCTCGAAGCGTCGGGCGCGATGGCGAGCGCGTTCTTGCTGCTGCCGCTCGCCGCCGCGCCGCGACTTTGGGCGTGGTGGTCCGATCAGGGCGTCTTCTGGCCCGACGAGATCTACCAAACGATCGAGCAAGGTCACCGCCTCGCGTTTGGTTACGGCATGGTGCCGTGGGAGTTCCGCGACGGCGCGCGCTCGTGGGTCTTCCCCGGGATGATCGGCGGCGTGATGAAGGTCGCGAACGCGGTCGGCCTCCGGACCGGGCCCCAGCTCGTGCTGACCGTGAGGATGATGATGGTGCTCGCGGGCCTTTGGGCGGTCTACGCCTCGATGCGCCTCGCCCACCGTCTCGGCGGCGCGTACGCCGCGCTCCTCGCGGGCGTGTTCAGCGCGCTCTTCCCCGCGTCGATCGTCTACGGCTCGCGTTGCATGACGGAGATGGCGTCGGCGCCGCTCGTCGTGACTGCCGCGTGGCTCGCGCTCGACGGCGGCTGGAAGAAGGAGGTCGGCGCCGGCGCCCTGGCCGCGATCGCCATCTACTTCCGCTTCCAGAACGGTCTGCTCGCCGTCGGCTTCCTGCTGATGCTCGTGTTCGCGCGTCGCTGGAAGGACGCGCTCGCGTACGGCGCTTCGGCGACCGTCGTCGGTCTGCTCGGCGGCCTCCTCGACAAGCTCACGTGGGGTGCTTGGTTCCACTCCTTCATCACGTACGTGAAGTTCAACCTGATCGAGGGAAAGGCCTCAGGCTGGGGCGTCGCCGACTACGACTACTACGTGAAGACGCTTTGGACCGCGACCGGCTGGCCGCTCGTCCTCATCGTGCTCGGGCTCGTTCTGTCGTTCCGCTACGCGCGTGTGCTGCCGCTCTTCGTCCTGTTCTACATCGCCGCGCACAATGCGATCCCGCACAAGGAATACCGGTTCCTCATGCCGGTCATGCCGATCCTGTTCGCGCTGTCCGGTGCCGGCCTCGGGTGGCTGCTCGGCAAGCTCCCCGACGTCACCCTGCGCGCGCGCCGCGTCGGCCTCGGCGGTTGGCTCGCCACGGCGCTCGCGGTGACGAGCGGGCTCGCGCTCGCGTACAAGACGCACGCGATCACGTTCGGCGACATGGGCCAGGGCACCGATTCGCCGATGGGGCTGACCGCGCCGTGGCACCACGAGGAAGGGCCGAACCTCGCGTTCTGGGAGGCGGGCCAACACAACGATCTGTGCGGCATGGCCATGGTTGGCATCCCGATGATCTCGACCGGCGGCTACGCGTACCTGCACAAGAACGTGCCGCTGCTCAACGCGATGGACACATCCTCGGCAAATTACCTTGCCTTGCCGCGCCTCATGCCACCGCCTGCGGGCTGGCGGTTGGTCGCCGGTTTTCCGGACTACGTGCTCGTGAAGCGCGACGGCCCTTGCGCTCCGGCGCCGTGGTTTCAGCAGATGTTCCCCTGACGAAGCAGCGCGCTGTTGACAGGCGAAGTTGAGCCGATTACGAACCGCCTCGTCTTTGCATCGCTTTCCGGAGCGTGAAGGGCAGTTTGAAAAGTTTGGGCCAATAGCTCAATTGGTAGAGCAGCGGACTCTTAATCCGTTGGCTGACAGTTCAAGTCTGTCTTGGCCCACCAGCAGCTTCATCGTCGTTTCGTCCCCCACCTCGCCTCCGGTTGCCCCAGAGGCTGCCTTGATGGGGTGAGGCAAAAGAGCACGACACACTCCCCGGCGAAGGCCATGGATCGTCGTAAATTTCCGCGTCTCGGCCTCGGCTCGGCGCGTGCAAAGCGGCATCGTCATGGAAGCCACTGCACGCGAAATCGTCGAGCTCGCGTCGACGGATTACGAGCTCGCCGACATCTCCGATCGACAGACCGACATTCCGGTCGCGCCGTCGGTGCCGCCGCTCGATCTCGACACGACGCAGGTCGTGCCCAAGCTCGTCCTCTCGGAGCTGCGCTACCAGGCGCGCATGCGCTCGAACCCTGGGGCCGCCGCCCTCGCCGCGAACGATGAAATCGACGTCGAGGTCGACGTCGTCGCTACACCGCACGCCGAGCCCACACTGGATGTCGAGAAGCCTTCGCACGCCGCCAAGGCCGACGTCGCGAGCGCAATCGTCGAAGGCGCGCGCCCGAGCCGCGCGCTGGGTGGAGCGGTCGCCATCGGGGTCGGCATCGGCGTCGTTGCGATCGCGCTCGTCGCGGGTGTCCTCGCGTTGGCCTATTGATCAAAGCCGAGATCGGGTAGAAACCGTCGGATGATCGACGGCGTAGTGGTCAGCGCGCGCAAAGTGATTCCCGATGACCGGGGCGTCGTCTTGCACATGCTCAAGGCCACCGACCCCGAGTTCGAGCGCTTTGGCGAGATCTACTTCTCGACGATCTTCCCGGGCGTCGTGAAGGGCTGGCACCTCCACCGCGAGATGATCATCAACTACGTCGTCCCCTCGGGGATGATCAAGCTCGTGCTCTTCGACGACCGCAAGGGCTCAAAGACGCACGGCGAGCTCCAGGAGATCTACATCGGCGAGCGAAACCACGTGCTCGTGAAGGTGCCAGTCCTCGTGTGGAACGGCTTCAAGTGTGTCGGCTCGACC
>CAXSGV010000174.1:0-12010 GCA_964236615.1 uncultured Polyangiaceae bacterium | reverse complement strand
CGCCGTTGGGTTGTTGTTCGAAGAGCGAGAGCCGGAAGTGCGCGCTGCTCTTGCCGCACGCATCGAACAGGTTGGCGTAGACGAGGTACGAGCCTGCCGGCGGGCGCGTGGCGAAGACGAGGTTCTCGCGGTTCTGGCCGTCGATGACGCAGGCGCCGTTCGAGTCGCGATCGACGACGCCGACCGACACACCGGCGTCGGCAGCCGCGAGCGAGGTCTTCGCGTGCTTTGCGTCGACGAGCTTTCCGTCGGGACCGACGACCACGAGATCGAGATCGACGAGCGCGTCCCAGGAGAGCGACACGACCGCGGCCGGCGCGCTCTTGGGGTCGCACGCGTTGAGGTTGTCGGGGACGGGCGAGGTCACGCACAGCGAGAGCTCGCGCTGCGTGCCGGCGTGACCTGCCGCGTCGATTGCGACGACGCGCATCGGATGGAGCCCGGCGGGGAGCCCTTGGCCGAAGTCGCACTGCGCTTGCCACGTGAGATCACCGTTCGACTGCGGATCCGGCGCGTCGACGGGGAACACCCAGTAGCCCGTGCCGAGATCGCCGAAGCGGACGGCGACGGCGACGGCGTCGGTGCTCGTGCGGCCGAGGAGCGTTCGGCCGCTCTGGCCGGGACGCACGACGGTGCTCGCCGTCTCGAACGACGTGACCGAGGGCGTCGCCGCGGGGGCCTCCGGCGGTAGAGGAAGCGAGCCGGGGAGGGCGCCTTCCTTGAACGCGCCGTTCCGTACGCGAAGCGGCTCGGTCAGGGCGACCGACGCGCGCTCACCGGAGCACGCGAGCAGACCGAGCGTCAGCAGCGTCGCAGCGATCGCGTACGGTCGCAGCACGGAGCGCGCGGCCATCACAGCTCTCCTTGAATGCGGAAGGTGAGCTGATCGTTCTTGAGATCGGTCGGGACGCCACGCGCGTCACGCGCGAGCGAGTCGACGATCGCGTCGTACTGAAAGAGCACGCGAACGCGCTGCGGGAAGACGAACCCGACGAGCGGAGAGAAGGTTCGGATCGTCGAGTCCGCGGGGATCTGCTTGCCCGCGCGCTTGTCGAGGAAGTCGGCGTTCGGGACGTACGTGTCGACGCGGAATCCGACGACGCCCCACCGCGTGACGTCTTGAAGGAGCGCGACATACCAGCCGAGCTCGCGCGCGTCGGTGCCGCTCACGATCGGGTCGGCGACGAAGACACCGCGGTCTGCGTTGTTCGCGACGAGGATCTCGCCGTAGAGGCGCGTCTTGCCGAAGCGCGTCTCGAGCGCGAGCTCGAGGTCGGCGCCGATCGCCCAGCGTGGAAAGCTCTGCGACGGCGTCGCGGCGGTGCCGGGGACGGCGGTGAGCTCGCCGTTGTCGATGATGGAGTTCTCGTTCAAGTCGCGCCAGATGACCTGGCTCTTCGTCGCGTCCTTGCCGGGATGAAAGCCGCGGCCGGTGAGGAACGACGCGCCGCCGGCGACCCTGAGCTTGGACGACGGCGCGGTGTCGACGCCCACGCGCGCGACGAAATCCTTGGCGGCGTTGGGATCGCCGGCGAGACGGCCGGGCCGGTCGTCGACGACCTCGCCGTTCAAGTAGGCGAGCGAGTAGCGGAAGAACGAGACGCCACCGGAGACGCGGGCGCCGAGATCGGGCTCACCGGGGAAGAGAGCGAGGGACGCCGTGGAGCGCTCCATGAAGAAGCGCTGACGTGAGGACTCGGCCATCTCGTAGCCGAACGGGATGTCGCCGAGGCCCGCGCTCACCTGCACGTAAGGTGGCGCGGCTTTGTCGGCGTTCTTGTCGCGGTAGAAGAGGCCGACCTCGGCGCGGCGAAGACCGACCGACGGCGCGCGCGTGGTGTTGCCGTCGAGCTCGAGGGACGCGATGCCGTAGTCCCACTCGCGATCGACGCGGACGCGCGCACGGCGCACGAGGAAGCGATCGCGGTTGAGGGGGAGGCCGCCTTGCTGGAGCTGATCTTCGGAGAGCGCGTTGTGCTCGTACTGGGCTTGGACGAAGCCGGTCAGGGTCAGGCCGAGCGGGAGCGCGAGAGTGTCTGCCTTCGCGGGCGTAGCCGCAGTCGCCGCAGTCGCCTGAGCAGCGGGCGAGACGGGCTCGGCAACGGTCACGGGCGCGGGGTCGGGAACGACGAGCGGGGCGCTTGGGCCTGCTTGTGCCGGGGTCGGAGGTATCGCGGCACCCGCGTCGGATGCGGGGGCCGGCGTGGAGGGAACCTCGATGTCGTCTTCCGGTTGCTGCGCCGATGCACGCAGAGTCACCAGAAACGCCGCGAGGGAGAAGGCGACGGCGAGGGGGCGGAGCATCAAGGAATGGGCGGGAGCGCTTCGCCGGGCTTGAAGAGCGGAAGGCGCGTCACGTTGTCGAACTTCGTGCAGGTGCCGTCGGTGCAAGCGTTCAGGAAGTTCTCGATCGTCTGCGGATCGCACTTGAAGCACTGGTCGGCACCGAGGCATCCGGGGTCGACCGGCGGCGAGTCGGCGGCCGTGTCCGCGGCGGCGTCTTGCGTGGGGGTGATCACGCGGGTCGGGGTGGCCTCGTCGGAGCCGGACGAGCACGCGACGAGGAGAACGAGCGAGGTGGCGGACGCGATCGCGGCGAGGCGAAGGATGCGCGCAGTGTCGAAGAGACGAACCATCAGCGGGCCTCGCAGAAGTTGTTGCGGCAGACGCCGGCGCCAGCCGTCGTGCACTGCGAGTTGTCGGTGCACGCGGTGCACGAGCTCTTGCCGGTCGCGATCGAGTCGAAGTAGCAACCGCACGGTTTGTCCGGCTGGAGCTTCGTCACGTTGCCGAGATCGGTCTCGCGCCAGACGTTCATGGCGCACTTCGGGATGGTGCCGGCCTTGATCTCGGTCTGGAGGACGTTGAGCGTGGCGGGCGCTTCCACCTCGCCCGTGAAGAGCCCGATGAACTTCGCCGTGTCGGCGCTGACGATCTTCTTGTTGCCGTCGACCTTGGCAAAGAAGTGGAGCGGCGCCCAGATGTAGTACTGCCCATTGCGCACGTTCGTCTTGTCGAACGTCGACGACGTCGCGTCGGGCAGGAAGCCGCAGCGCTGGCCCTTGTGCTGGTACGCGAGCGTCCGCACCGTGGCGCGGTTGGCGTCGGCGAGCTCACCGGAGACGAGGCCGATGGCTGCCTCGGGCTTCGGCGACTGCGCGACGCCGCTGATGGTTCCCGCGTTCGTCTTCGTGTCGATGCCCTTGAACTTCTCGGCAGGGACGCCGCTCGCAAAGGCGATGAAGAGCTGCGCTGCGGAGTTCGCGTCGCGCCGGTAGATTTGGCTGTCGTCGAGCCAGGGGCTGACCTGGCCGGCCTGGCCGAAGCCGAACACGAAGTACGCGGCCTCGCTGCTGATCGCCGTCTGGCTCGAGGCCACCGGGACGATCAGGTTGTACGTGTTCACCGGGCCGAGGAAGTCGCCGATGTCCGCGGGCAGTGACGTGATGCCGGAGCACGCGGTCGCCGAGTTTCCCATGGCGCCGTAGTCGGCCTGCTGGCCCGCCGTGGGGAGCGTGCACGTGAGCTCTTTGCCCGTGGCGTCCCAGTAGCTCGCGGTTCCCGTGAGCGGGGTGTTGCCGATCAACGCGTTGATGCCGAGGCACGCGCCGGGCGCCTGGTAGATGATCGTCTGCGGGGTCGGCGCGGCGGCGAGCCCGGCGGCGAACTTGGCGATTAGGGGCTTTTGCGCGCTTCCACCGATGCCGTAGGTCGGCGAAGGGAGCGTGCTGCAGTCGAGGGCCTTGGCTTCACGCGCGGCGAAGGTGCTGCCCGCAAGCACCAGGGCGACGCCAAGGCGTCGCACGACTGTCTGTTGTAAGAGAGGTTGACGATATAGAAGACGAACGTTCGTTATATTGGACACACGGCCTACCTAAGCAGGCGCCGTGCCGCGCTGCGGCGCGAGCCGTACCGAGCGGATGCGATGCGCGCGCGGCCGCTGCCGGGGCAAGCGCCCCCGTTGCCGGCGCGAGCCTGCCCGTCGCATTCGCTCCCTCGCCCAGCGTATTTGCTGGATGACCCGCTCAGGGGAACGGAACGATGCGGATGGCGTTCGCGACCCCGGATGGATCGTGCTGAGCCACGAACAGCCGGCGGTGGGCGCCGTCGTAGGCGACGCCACGGGCTTCGCCGGCGACCGTCGCGACGAGGGTCGCGTCGCCGTTGCGCGCCACCGCGTACACGCTGCCGTTCGCGCTCGCCACGAACACGATGCCGTCGGGCCCCTGGGCCACGAGCGTCGGGCTGTCGATGGTGGCGTGCGGCGCGCTGCCGCCGTCGAGACGGACGCGCACGAGGCCGCCTGCGCCCCGATCGGCCACGAAGAGATCCGCCTCGTTGAACACGAGCCCAGCGGGCCGCGCCAGGCCCGTTGCAAGTGCAGTCTCCTTGCCGCCATCGGCGGTCGTGAGCCTCGCCACGGTGCCGGAAAATCCGCTGTCGGCGACGCCGCCATCGGCTGTGACCCAGTAGCTGTCGACCAGCGTCCCGTCGATGAGCACCGCGAGCCCGCTGCGCGAACGTGCCGGTGCGAGCGCCGCGAGCGCACCCGCGTCGCCTGTCGCGTCGATGAGGAAGATCGTGCCTTCGGTACCGCCGCCTCCGCGTGTGACGAGGATCGTTCCGTCGATCAAGCGCACGACCTGCCCCAGGCCGCCGCCGCCTCCATCGGGCGACGCCGAGGGTGGCAACGTCCAGGAGGTGCCGAAGCCTGCCGCGTCGGTCCAGCGAACGACGCGGTTGTTGGCGTCGTCGGCGATGTAGAGCGCGGCCGCGGTGCCGTAGCTCCAGAAGAGGCCAGCGGGATCGCCCGCGATCGCGATCGTCGTCGGGCCCCGGTCGACCGACCCGGCGTCGGCGTCGCTGCCCGCATCGGCGACCACCGTGTCCGCCGCGGCGTCGAGCGGCGCGGCGTCACTCGTGGACGCGTCCGGGATGCTCGCGTCGACGCCAGCGTCGGTGACGGCCACGGCGACGGTGTCGTCGTCGGTGCAGGCCCCCATGGCGAGAAGGATGGAAAGTGCGATCTTGTATGACGGACGGACATTCGTTATAGTGGACACGTGAGCCGGCCTAGCAGCGTTGATGCCAGCGAACTTGCTGGAGCACCCCTGCAGTTGCACGGCGATGGCGACAGCGCGTTCGACGACGCGCGCGAGCACTTGCTGCTCGGCGGCGAGGCGGGCCTTCGTGGAGTGATCGAGCGCATCGATCAAGTCGCGGCCACCGACGCCCCCGTGCTCCTCGAAGGTGAGACCGGCTCCGGCAAAGAGGTGGTGGCGCGTCTTCTTCATGCGTCGTCACGCCGGCCGAACGGGCCGATGATCCGCGTGAACTGCGGCGCGATCGCGCCCGAGTTGATCGACTCCGAGCTGTTCGGCCACGAGCGCGGCAGCTTCACCGGCGCGAGCCAGACGCGCCTCGGGTGGTTCGAGCGCGCCAACGGCGGAACGCTGTTCCTCGACGAGGTGGCCGAGCTCCCCGCGGCCGCGCAGGTGCGCCTCCTCCGCGTTCTCCAGGACGGGACGCTCGAGCGCGTCGGCGGCGGCAAGGCGATCCGCGTCGACGTCCGCGTCGTCACGGCGACGCACCGCGACCTGCGTGCGATGTGCGAGAGCGGCGAGTTTCGTTACGACCTCTACTTCCGCATCAACGTGTTCTCGGTGCGCATCCCGCCGCTCCGCGATCGCGTGCAGGACATCCCGGCGCTCGCGATCCATTTTGCCGCGAAGGCCGGTCAGCGGCTGACGGGCGTACCGCTCGAGCCGAGCGCCGCCGACATCGGGATCCTCGTTGGCTACAGCTGGCCCGGCAACGTGCGCGAGCTCGCGGCCGTCATCGAGCGCGCGGCCATCCTCGGACGCGGCCGGCGGCTCGAGCTCGCGTCGGCGCTCGGCGAAGCAGCGCCACGTTCGGTTCCGTCGTCGACATCGACGCCGGCGGCCTCGAGCCGCATCTCGTCACCCGCGCGCATCGTCACCCTCGCCGAGGCGATGCGCCGTCACATCGAGGAGGCGCTCACCGTCACCGAAGGCCGCATCGAAGGCCGCGGCGGCGCCGCCGATCTTCTCGGCCTCAACCCGCACACGCTGCGCGGCAAGATGCGAAAGCTCAACGTCGACTGGGCAAAATTCCGCCGCACCGCCTGACGCCCATGGTCCGTAGGAGCTCGTCGCATCGATTGTGGACGGAACGAGAAGACGGCTCGACCACAGTGGACGGGACCTCACCTCCCACGGTAGCGACGTTCGCCGACGCCACGGCACATCGTGCTCGTAGCACCGCACACCGTTTTCGTGGGTAAGAGGCACCCGCGGCTGCCTCCCTTGCATCGAACGACGGCGCGCCGAGACGACCCACCAACGTTCCCCCCTATGGCATGAGCGCTGCAGTCCGCCGGGACATGACGTTCTCCCCGCCAACCGCCGTTGCCTATCTCTCCACCCTCACCCTCGCTGCGGTGCTTTCAGGTTGCGCAGGCGCAGACGGTACAGACGAGCCTACGCAATCGGTTGCGGACGGCGTGTCGAAGAGCCAGGACATCTTTGCAGGCGTCCGCGGCGCGACCAGCAAGTACCACGACGAGTCGAACGCGCTCGCCGCAGGCTATTACCCGATGGGTGACTGCCTAGAGGCGCCTGGCTTCGGCGCGATGGGTGTGCACTACATCAACTTCGATCAGGCCTTCTCGCCCATCGATCCCCTGAAGCCTGCCGCAGTCCTCTACATCCCAAGCGCCGACGGCCCGCGCCTCGTCGCCGTCGAGTACATCCAGTTCATCTACCAGGACGGGCAACCGTATACAGGCGCTGCGCCGCCCCGCGCGGACTCGATTCCCCCCACGCCGTCGGTCTTCGGAAGCAAGTTCGACGGTCCGATGCCCGGCCACTTCCCGGGCATGCCGTGGCACTTCGACCATCACGTGTGGATCTGGGCGCACAACCCGAGTGGGATGTTCGCCGAATTCAACCCGTCGGTCAGCTGCCCGCACTGAGAGCTGGCTCGGTCCTCACGAGGCGCACGAACTTGTCCTCGGACAGCCAGCTCGCTGCGTCCTCGTAGGTCTCCGCTTCGAAGACGGTGATGTCGCCTTCCTTCGGATCGAGCACCTCGAATCCGTGCTCGGTAGGTCGCAGCAAAACGACGTAGGGAACGGCGTCTGTCTCGTCGGCCCAGACTTCGTACCAGTCGCGCTTCACGGAGAGCGGCGTCAGGTCGTCGCGCTGGCGTCGGCGCGCTTCTGCATTTTGCGGTGCACGAGGCGCTTCTTCAGCGGCCCGAGGTGGTCGATCATCAACACGCCCTGCAGGTGATCGTTCTCGTGCTGCACCGCCACGGCGAGGAGGCCTTCGGCTTCGAGGATGAACTCCTTGCCGTCACGATCGAGCGCTTTGACGCGGACCTTGGCGTTGCGATCGATCTCTTCGGTGACGCCCGGGAAGCTGAGGCAGCCCTCGGTCCAGGTGATCGGCTCGTCGAGCTCGAGGATCTCGGGGTTGATGAAGACGCGGAGATCGCTCGGCTCGTCCTCGGCTGCGATGTCGATGATGAAGAGCTGTAGCGCTTCGCCGATCTGCGTGGCGGCGAGCCCGACGCCAGGGGCGGCGTACATGGTCTCGGCCATGTCGTCGATGAGCTGCCGAATCTCGGGCGTGACGACCGTAATCTTCGCGCCGACGTTGCGCAGGCGGGGGTCCGGGTAGTGGAGGATCGTGCGGATGGCCATGACTCTGTCCGTAGCTTAATGCCGAAGCGCACAGGCCGCCAGCAGGCGGCGGCGGCGCTACTCCTCGGTGCTGCTCCGCTCGGGAAAACGAACGGGGCCGAAGACGTGCGCGTCCTTGCCACAGAGCTCCCATTGCGGGTTCTCGATATGTGGCGCGTCGGCGGGGGTGTCGGGGCCCGCCCAGTCGACGGCGCCCGGCCGGCCGCGCGGGCCGAGGAGCGTCGGAGCGATGAAGGCGTGCAGCTCGTCGACCAGACGTGCGGCGAGCATGCTGCCCGCGAGCTCGGCGCCGCCTTCGACCATGAGCGCCACGATGCCGCGCGAGGCGAGAAGGCGAAGCGCCGCCGTCACGTCGATGCGCCCCTCGGCCGAGCTAGCCGCGCGAAGCACCTCGACGCCGAAGGTCGTCAGCCCCTCTTCGAGCGCGCTCGAAGCGTCGGCATTGCAGAGCACCCAGGTCGGGACCTCGGACGCGGTCTGCACGACCCGCGACGAAGGCGGGAGGCGGAGCTTGGTATCGAAGATTACGCGAACCGGGCTCGTGCCTACGGAGTCGCGAACGGTGAGGCGCGGATCGTCGGCGAGCGCCGTACCGATGCCGATGGCGACCGCGTCGTGCTGCGCGCGCAAAGCATGCACGCGCGCGCGGGCGTCAGGCCCGGTGACCCATTTGGAAGCGCCGGTGCGCGTCGCAATGCGGCCGTCGAGCGACAGCCCGAGCTTGAGCACCACGTAGGGCAGCCCGAGCGTGACGTGCTTGGTCCAGGGCGCGATGAGGCGCAGGGCCTCGGTCTCGCGTACGCCGACCGTGACCTCGATACCTGCCGCAATCAAGCGCTCGACGCCGCCGCCCGACACGTGCGGGTTCGGATCGCGGCAGCCGATGACGACACGCGCGACCTTCGCCGCAATGAGGGCCTCGGTGCACGGGGGGGTGCGGCCGAAGTGGTTGCAGGGCTCGAGCGTGACGTAGACCGTTCCGCCTTCGGCCTTTGCCCCGGCGAGCTTCAGCGCCGCGCCCTCCGCGTGCTCTTCACCCGCGCGCTCGTGGTGGCCGGTGGCGAGCGCCTCCGTGCCCTTCACGACGATCGCACCGACGTGCGGGTTCGGCGTGGGGCGCCCCTTCTTCCCCTCTTCGAGCGCCTTGTCCATCCATGCTTCGTCCTCGGGACGGGCAGGGGAAAACTCCGGCTTCGCGCCAGGTTTTGCCGAGGCCGGCTTGGCAGATGCCGGCTTTTGCGATGCCGGCTTTTGCGACGGCGGGGTCGTCATGCGGATTCCTCTTTGCGGCCGGCGATCTTCTCGAGCTCGGCACGAAACTCTTCGATGTCGCGGAAGCTGCGGTACACGCTCGCGAAGCGCACGTAGGCGATGTCGTCGAGCTCACGCAAGTGCGTCATCACGCGCTCTCCGACCATGGTCGCCAGGATCTCCTTTTCACCGGTGTCCATCAGATCACGTTCGATGCGGTCGACGATCATTTCGAGACGCTCGAGCGGAATCGCCCGCTTGTCGCACGCCTTTTTCAGACCGCTGAGGACCTTCACGCGATCGAAGGGCTCGCGACGTCCGTCCTTCTTCACGACGAGCGGAAGCACCTCTTCGACGCGCTCGTAGGTCGTGAAGCGGCGCGCACAGCTCTCGCACTCGCGGCGGCGACGCGTGACATCGCCGATCGTCGACAAGCGCGAGTCGGTGACTTTGCTCTCCATATGCGTGCAAAAAGGGCACTTCACGTCAATGCCCTTCGATTTTGCTCACGCGGCGAATGTGGCGCTTGTCACCGCTGAAGGGCGCCGTGAGCCACGTCTTGACGATGTCCCACGCGAGGCCAAATCCGATGACGCGGCCGCCGAGCGCAAGGACATTGCAGTCGTTGTGCTGCCGCGAGTAGCGCGCCGTGAACACGTCCATGCAGTTGACCGCGCGGATGCCGGGGTGACGGTTGGCCACGATGGCCATTCCCGCGCCGGTGCCGTCGAGCAGGATCGCGCGATCGTAGCGGCCCGACAGGATCGCGCGTGCGGCCTCGTGGGCGAAGTCGGGGTAGTCGACCGCTTCGCCGGCGGTGTGAGTGCCCATGTCCTCGACGTCGTAGCCAGACTCACGGAGACCGTCGACCAGCTCGTTCTTGAGATCGACGCCGCCGTGGTCCGATGCCAGGACGAGCCGCTCGGTCATGAGTAGCGCGAGAAGACGAGCGAGCAGTTGGTTCCGCCGAACCCGAATGAGTTGCTGATCGCGTGGCGCAGGCGGCGCTCGCGGGCGGTGTTCGCGACGTAGTCGAGCGTGCAGCCCGGATCTTGATCGTGGAGGTTGATGGTCGGCGGGATCTTGCCCTCGGCGATGGCGAGCGCGCAGATCGCGCTTTCGACCGCGCCGGCAGCGCCGAGCAGGTGACCCATCATCGATTTGGTCGAGCTGACCCAGAGCTTGTCGGCGCTCGAGCCGAACACGGCGTTGATCGCGCGTGACTCCTCGATGTCGCCGACGGGCGTGCTCGTGCCGTGCGCGTTGATGTAGTCGACCTGATCGGGCGCGACGCTGGCGTCCTTGAGGGCCATCTTCATCGCACGCTGGGCACCGGCGCCGTTTGGCGCGGGCTGCGTGAGGTGGTGGGCGTCGCTCGATGCGCCGTAACCCGTGACCTCCGCGTAGATCTTCGCGCCGCGCTTCTTGGCGCGCGTGAGCGACTCGAGAATCACGACGCCCGCGCCTTCGCCGCCCACGAAACCGTCGCGGCCTTTGTCGAAGGGACGGCTCGCCGTCGCGGGGCTGTCGTTGCGCTTCGAGAGCGCCATCATGGCTTCGAAGCCGCCGATGCCGACGCCCGTGATCGACGCCTCCGCGCCGCCGGCGACCATGACTTGCACCTTGCCGCGGCGAATCCACTCGGTGGCTTCCCCGAGCGCGTGCGCGCCGCTCGAGCACGCGCTGGTCGTACAGTAGCTCGGCCCCTGGAGGCCGTACGCCATCGAGACCTGACCGGCGGCGAGGTTCGCGATGATGCCGGGGATGGAGTAGGGGCTCATCTTGCCGGAGCCCTTTTCGATCAGGGTCTCCTTGGCGCGCTCGAGGGTCGCGAGACCGCCGATGCCGACGCCGATGAAGCAGCCCGCCTCTTCACGCTCTTCGGCCGTGAGCTCGAGCTGCGAGTCCTTGACCGCCATCGCCGCCGCACCGACCGCGAACTGGCAGAAGCGATCCATCTCCTTGAGCTTTTTGCGCTCCATGAAGAGCGTGGGTTCCCACGCCTTCACCTCGCCCGCGATACGAACTCGAAAGTTCGTCGCATCGAACAAGGAGATGTTGCCGATCCCGTTCTCGCCGGCGAGGAGCGCTTGCCACGACTCCGACGTGCCAACTCCAACCGGCGTGACGAGGCCAATCCCGGTAATGACGACGCGTTCCATGGGGTTGACGCCTCTTTAGTACGGCCGCCTTAGAACACAAGCGACGTCTGTCACGAGCGCCGGTCGCGCTTACTTCTTGGCGTTCTTCTCGATGTAATCGATCGCGTCCTGGACGGTGCGGATCTTCTCCGTGTCCTCGTCCGGAATGTCGATCTCGAAAGCCTCTTCGAACGCGAGCACGAGCTCGACTAGACCGAGCGAGTCGGCGCCCAGATCGTCGATGAACGACGACTCCGGCTTGATGTCTTTCTCGTCCACATCAAGCTGCTCTTTGATGATGCGCTTGACCTCGCTGGGAATGTCCTGAGCCATACGTGCCTCGTACCTGAAAAGAACTTCGTTGTGTATAGGAGCAACCGAAAGGAAGACGATTTGTTGCACGGCCACTACATGTAGAGGCCGCCGTTGATGCGAAGCACTTGGCCAGTGACGTACGCCGCTTCGTCGCTGGCGAGGTAAACGCACCCCGCCGCGATGTCGTTCACGCCGCCGATGCGGCCAAGTGGAATGCCCTTGAGGAGGTGCTCCTTCATGGGGGCCGTCATCGTGCTCGTCATGTCGGTCTCGATGAAGCCCGGCGCGATGACGTTGACGGTGATGTTGCGCGACGCGTACTCGCGCGCGATGGACTTGGCGGCGCCGATGATGGCCGCCTTGCTGGCGGCGTAGGCCGTCTGGCCCGTGTTGCCCATCTCGGCGACGATGCTCGAGAGGAAGATGATGCGACCGGCCTTGGTGCGCATCATCGATTTCGTGGCCGAGCGGGCGCAGGTGAGCGCGCCGCGAACGTTGGTGGCGAACGTCTTGTCGAGGTCCTCGTCCTTCACGCGGAGGAGCAGGCCGTCGATGGAAATGCCCGCGTTGGCGACGA
>CAXSGV010000173.1:0-12018 GCA_964236615.1 uncultured Polyangiaceae bacterium | reverse complement strand
AGATTTCATGGTGAAGCGCGACTACGCACACGGCGTACCATGCTGAAAATCGCGCTAAATGGCCGGCTGCTGATGTCATCGTTGCGCCAGGCTGTGCCGGCGCCGCGGCGCGTCCCGGGATAGGGGTGGCGTGCGGCGGGGTCGGATTGATTCGGCGGTAATTCGTCGGGTAGGCTCGCGTGCATGAGCTGCCGTGCCGCCATTGGGTTCGTGATTCTGTTTGTCGTGGGATGTGGCGGGGAGCCGAAGGCCGAGCCTGTCGTGCCGGCGGGGGCGGCCACCAACGACGTGAGCGCGCCTCCTGCATCGAGCGCGGCTGCCGCGGGCAACGAGTCGCAGGAGGGCGCGGCTTGCGGTGAGGATGTCGCGGTGCAGAAGAAGTGCGCGGCCGGGCTCGTCTGTGCGCCCAACGACAAGGCACCCATCAGCGAGCACACGCCTGGCGTCTGCAAGAAGAAGTAAGCCGTCCTCACGAGTCTCCGAATGACGTCAGGGCGTCGCTCGAAGATGGAGCAACACCTCGGTCACGCTCGCTTGGCGCGGGGCCGCTCCCAAGACCGGCGCGACCTGTGCGTGAAGCACCTCCGTCGTGAGATCCGGGCGGCAGACGATGAACGGGATCTCGCTGTCGCGCTTCGAAGGGCTTCCGTGCCAGGACCGGTATTTCGCAGCGAAATAGTAGCGGTCGGCGAGCTCGTCGCGGTCTCCGTTGTGCGCGAGGAGAAGCAGGTCCCCTGCCCGTTCGCCGTGCTTGCCGACGGCGAGATCGCGTAGTCGTTCGGCGAGTGCCACGTAGGTCGGGTGCGGGTGCTCGACGAGGTAAGCGCCGACGTCGACGAGCTTGCCGTCGCCCACGTACACCTCGAAGGGGAGATCGTCCTCGGCCCACGGCTTCGGCTTCCGCGCCAGCACGAGATCGAGCGTGCCCTTCATCGTCGGCAGGCCTCGCCCGAGATCGGCTTGCCGAAAGGCTTCCGCGGCGGCGAGCACGTCTTCGGTGAAGCGCGGCGGTCGCGTCCAGTCGCAGGCGCGCCCCTTGTCGGCGCACGTCGATCGATCGGCCAGGTAGACGTAACCGATCGCCCCTTGGTAGGCGACGACGCTCTGGAAGTCGTCGTTCCCGTCGACGTCGAGCTTGAAGGGCCGCGTGCGAAAGCCGGCGGCGCGCAGAACGCCCGGCGGCCCTTTGTCATGGTCCGCACCGAGCGCGTGGACCTTGTCGTAGAGAACTTGCGTGTGTCCGTGATCGGCCGTGACCACGACGTACCGCCCATCACGTGCGCGACGCGCGTCGAGCGCCCGCACGAGCTTCGCGATCAGCGGCTCGATGACCTCGATCAGGTATTTGCGGCGTGCGACGTCGGGTCCTTCCTCGGCAATGTGCGCGTAGAGATCTGCGCCCGAGAGGTAGACGTGAAGCACGTCAGGCAGGTGACCCGACGCCAGCGCTCGCACGACAGCGGCAACGCCACTCTCGTCGATCGACTCGTAGAGGTCGCGCGTCCCTCGGCCCTTCACCGCGTGCTTCGCGGCGGCGAGCACGGAGCCCGCGAGCACGCGGCCGCTCGGACGAAGCAACCGATCGGCTCCGGCGTGGAGGTGCTGCATCCCGACCCAGATATCGATGTCGGGCTCCCGCTCGCGAAGCCGCTGGAACACCGTGGGCGCGTCGAGAAGGCCGTCCGCGTAATCGGTGTTGTACGAGTCGAGGAGCGGCGAGTCGTCGGTGAAGGACACCGCGGCCGGCGCGGCAAATTGCCTCTTTTCTCGAATGAAGAACTCGTTGCCGAAAAGGCCATGCGCGGCGGGCGGGACACCGGTGAGCGCCGTTGCCCACGCCACCATCGTCGTCGAGGGCACGACCGACAGCATCTGCTCTTCGAGGTACGCGTGCGGCAGCCCCGCTTCGGTGCGTCCACCGCCGAGGAGATCGCTCATCTGGGGCAGTTGACCGGCACGCAGCATCTCGTAGAGCGTCGTGCGATCGATGCCGTCGAGCGCGAGGACGAGAAGCGGGTGGCCCACCGCGCTCGTGCCCGCGTCGGCCAAACGCGGACGCAGCACGCGCTCGTCGTCGGACGCGACCTTCACGGCCTTGCCCGTGGACGCGCCACAGCCGAGGACGTGGCCCACGAGCGGCACCGCCATCGCAAACACGAAAGGAGCGACCGTACGCCAACGTGAGGCAGCCATTGCACGCGGAGCTTACGCGAGCAGCCGTGGCTCTTCGCCAGTGCGCCTGAAATAGCTACCGCGAGAACAACGCGCACGGTGGGGCGTTTCAATTCCCCGTGCGGCGTTGTGCTTGGTAAGCTGCCCCCCATGGCAATGCGCCCCACAATCGACGATCCGCTCTTCGAGGGTCTGAAGCGGCTTCGTTCCAATTGGCCGAGCAAGGGCTGGAGCTGGGACACACGTCTCGCCTGCGTCACCTCCTCGTTCAGCACCGAGTTCCAGGACAAAGCCCGCGCCGCAGCTGGCGAAGCGTTGACGATCGAGTGGACACCGTCGACGCTCGCAAAGGCCCCTGCGCCGCTGCGCGAGATCGTCGATCGCTCGGGCGGGCTGCGCGCCGGTCAGCTGCTCCTCGCGGGCGGCGTCCCTGGCGGCAAGACAGCGTTCGGACTCTGGTGGCCCTGGGGTGATGGCTTCACGATCTCGTGCCGCGTCGGCCTCGTCGGCGTCGATCCGGAGCGCGAGCCCTACCTGCGGTTCCGTGAAGTCATGGGCGTGACCCTCTGAGAAGCGCAACGTTTGCGCTTCTCGGCGCTCTGGTCGTCGCATGCGGCGGCGGTGGCACGCCCGCGAGCACGCCGAGCACGCCGAGCACGCCGAGCACCGCCGCAGCAAGCAGCGAAAGCAGCGGCGCGGCGAGGACCAGCAACGGCGCGGCGGGCTCCTCGCAGGTGTTTCGCGAGACACCCGAAATCACACGGTCCGTCGGGACACCCAAGAACGTCGTGGTTCTCTGGCCGCGCATGAGCGCCAAATCGATCAACCCGCAGACGAAAGATCTCGCTCAGCGCCTTCAGGCCAAGGTGCGTGACCTCGCGGCGCAGGCTGCGCCCGGCCGCGCGATCGACGTCCGGCCCGATCCCGAGCGGTCGTGCCCGCGTCCGAACGGCTGTGAAGCACCGACGGTCAGCGTTCTCTTTCTCGCCGACAACGGCGCGTGCGCGGCGCTCGTCGTCGTGAGCAAGCAAGGTGCCTCGAGCCAGCAGCTCGTGCCGTGGATCGGTCAGGTTCGCTTGAAGCGCGACGCCGTCCCCTTCCGCGAGCCCACCGAGTCTGCGGTCACGGTCGACGACTTCGCAAGCTGCGCGAAGATGAGCGAAAGCTTCGGCGATCGCGAAGCCGAGATCGTGGCAGCCATCAAGACCGTCCTGCCCTGACGCACGTACGAAGCGGCGATGAGCTACCTTACGCGTCGCCACTTCGTGCAAGGCGCCACCCTCTGGATCGCCACCGCCAACACGGCTTGCAGCGAAACCAAGAACGCCGCGCCACCCGCAGCCGCGCCGACGGATGCCACGCCGCCCGGCACGGCCGTCGACAAGCCGTGCGCGATCACCGAGGCGAGCATCGAGGGCCCGTACTACCGCGAGGGGGCGCCGGCGCGCGCGGATCTCGCCGACCCTGGAATGCCAGGCACGCACGTCGTGCTCGCGGGGCGCGTGCTCGCCGAAGACTGCAAGACACCGATCGAAGGCGCAGTGCTCGACCTGTGGCAAGCCGACAGCACCGGCCGCTACGACAACGACGGTCATGCCGCGCTTGATCCCGCGACGTACCTGCTTCGCGGGAAGCTCGGAGTGCAGCGCGACGGTCGCTTCGCGACGCGCACCGTGATCCCCGGCCAGTACCTGAATGGAGCGCAGTACCGCCCCGCGCACATCCACGTGAAGGTATCGGCGCCCGGCTTCCGCACGATCACGACGCAGCTCTACTTCGAAGGCGATCCGTACAACGGCATCGACCCGTTCATCCACACGTCGCTCATCATGCCGATCCGAAACGTCAACGGCGTGAAGACATGCCCCTTCGACTTCTCGCTGCAGCGCGCCTGAACGCCGCTCGCTAGGCCGTGACGGCGGCGCGGATGCGGCGCCAGAGCGCTTCGCGTCCGTCGCCCGTCACCGAGCTGAAGCCGACTGCCTTCTTGGCGGCGAGCTGCACCTTCGCGAGCGCAGGCTGACGCTGCGCGAGCGGAAGCTTGTCGATCTTGGTGGCGACGACGATCGCCTCGACGACGCCAGCATCCCGCGGTTGCGTGATGAACTCGATGAGCTGCTGATCGTCTTCTTCGAGGCCGCGGCGCACATCGACGAGGACGACCACGGCGCGCAGCGTGGCGCGGTTCTGCAAGTAGCCCTCGAGCATCTCGCCCCAGGTGCCCTTCTCTTGCTTCGAGCGCTTCGCATAACCGTAGCCAGGAAGATCGACGAGGTGGACTCGCCATGCGTCGCCATCTTCGCGTTCCGGGCGATTCTTCGAAGAGAGCCCGACGTCGAACACGTTGATCTGCCGCGTGCAGCCCGGCGTGCGGCTCGTGCGCACGAGACTCTTTCGCTGCATCATCGTGTTGAGCAAGCTCGATTTCCCGACGTTGGAGCGCCCGGCAAAGGCGATCTCGGCGATCGCGGGCGGTGGGAGCTTCGACGCGTCGACGGCGCCTGCGATGAACTCCGCGGTGCCGACGCGGAACGCGGTCACCGTCTCGGGCGCCTGCGGCTTCGGGCTCGCGGTGCGTTCGGCGCTGGGGGGCATGGCTTTCATGGGGTTGCGGTGCTCTCTCTAGCACGTCCCAGCTTGCGACGGAGACCGCCGAGGATCCCGTGAAGCTCCGGTGATTTGAGAACGAAGGCGGCGACGAGGAACGCGACGAGAAATGAAAACCCACCGAGTAGCCCCGGGAGCGCACGATGCACGCCGGTTGCAAGCACGGCGCGCGCGACGACGTAGCCCGCGAGCGCGCCCACCATGGACGACGCGATCGTTCTCAGCACCGAGGGAAGGATCTCGTTCGCGTAGAGCGACTTGAGACGAACACGGAGCCCGACGAACAGAAGCACCATCTGCACCGCGCTCGAGCCCGCGACCGCCACGCTGATGCCAGCGTGGCCCATCGGATGACGCAGCCACAGCGCGAGACCGATGAACGCGGCGAGATCGAGCGCGCTCACGATCACGGGCGTGCGCGTGTCGCCCATGGAGTGAAAGACGGGAACGAGTTGGCGTACGACCGCGACCGTCCAGATCGCGCCGCCCTGCCACACGAGCGCGCGCGCGGTCTGATGCGCCGCGACGGCATCGAACTCGCCGCGCTGGAAGAGCGTGACCACGATTGGCTCCGCGAGGACGACGAGGAGCGCGCTCGCGGGCAACGCTACGAAGAGCGCGAGGCGCAGGCCATGCGCGTAGGTCTTGCCGAGCTCCTCCCATTGCCCTTTCGCGGCGAAGGTCGAGAGCGAGGGCAACGCCGCCGTCGAGAGCGCCATCACGAAGATGCCCTGCGGAAAATCGCATAGGCGCGAGGCCCAGGTGAAGTAGCTCTGCGACCCGGTCCCGAGCTCGGAGAGGAAGCGTCGCGAAAGGATGAGATCGATGTAATAGACGCCGACCCCGAAGGTCATCGGAACGATGCGCGCGAAAACCTGGCGCACGCCCGGATCGCGAAAGTCGAGCTTCGGCAGATCGAGCCAGCCGATCGCGCGGAGCGCCGGCCACTGGACGAGCACCTGAAGGAGGCCGCCGAAGAGCGCGCCGATCGCGATGGCGTAGGCGCGATCGAGGCCGTGCGCTTCGAGGGGGCCCGGCAAGAAGAACGCAGCGAGGAGGAACGCGACGTTGAGTAGACCGGGCGCAAACGCGGCGACGGCAAAACGGCGCTTGGCGTGGAGCGCGGCCATGCCGAGCGCAGCGGTCCCCATGAAGAAAATATACGGAAAGACGATGCGTGTAAGTTGCACCGTTCGTTCGAGCTCCGCGCCCGTGTAGCCGCCTGCGAAGAGCTCGGCGAGCGGACGCGCGAACACGACGCCGAGGACCGTCACGAGGCCCAGCGCGAGCAAGGAGACGCCTCGCACCTTGGCGAAGAATGCGCGCGCCGCTTCTTCACCCTCGGTCGCGAGCTTTCCGGTGAGAAGCGGAACGACCGCGCTCGAGACAGCGCCTTCGCCGAGCAGCTGACGAAGCGCGTTGGGGATGGTGAACGCGACGAAGAACGCGTCGGTGGCTTCGCGCGCGAACACGGCAGCGAGCGCCATGTCGCGACCGAGACCGAGCACGCGCGACGCGAGGGTCCCGGCGCCGACGACGCTCGCGCGGCCGAGGAGCTTTCGCCTCTCCGCTTCGCCCTCGGACTTGGTCACGCTACATCCGCGGGAGCACGGGGCGCTCCTGCCCCTCGCCCACGCTGTCGCTCTCGCCTCGAGCGGCGCGGCACTCGTTGCACTGGCAGAGCGAGCGAAGGTATTTGTACGAATAGAGCCCGCTGCCGTGGCCGTCGAACCACTGGAAGCGGAGCGCGTAGTTGCCGACGAGCTCGATGTCGTCGAGCTCGAGCTGCATCGCGGAAGGCTGGATGAATTTGATCGTGCCTTCGTGGCCCTGGCATCCGGCGCAGGGGCAGTAGCCGCGCAGCACCTCGTGCGGGTAGATCCCGCGGTGGCCGTCGCCCCAGTCGATCTCGGTCACGGAAGCGCCGCGAGGCGACCGCACCTTCTTGCATTGGAGTCGAGGATCGGCAGCCACTTTAACTACTCCTTCGCGCGACCGCGCCCACTCGGGAAACGGCCTGCTTCCCCAGCGTATGCCCGACCTGGAGTGCTTCCGTCCAGATCCCCGCGTCGGCCCAGCCCCGATCTCCTGGCCGCGCGCCGCGCCGAACGAGCACCGAAAGGACGCCGGCGAGGAACGCGTCGCCCGCGCCGGTGGCATCGAGAACCCGAGCGCGCGGTGCAATTGCCGGTCGCTCGACCCGCCCGGGCTGGACCGCCGCCGCGCGTGACCAGAATCGTCGCGCGCGGCGCGTGGGCCGCCAGCCAACGCAAGGCTGCCTGTTCGTCCCCTGCCCGCGCCGGGCTCACGAGCGCGTCGAGATCGGAGGACGAGGCTTTCACGAGGTCGGCGTGCGCGATCGTCTCGGCCACCGCGTCTTGCATGGCGCGGCGCGACGACGCGAGGTGCGGGCGCGCGTTGACGTCGACCGCGAGCGCTGCGCCGAGCTTCTTCGCGCGGCGTGCGAACACGACGGCGGGCTGCGCGGCGCTCGAGCTCACGACAGCCCATTTCGCCGGCGGCGTGGCGGCAAGCACGTGTGCGCGCGTGATCAGTCGATCGGCGGAGGCCGCGCGGTAGTTCGCAAACGTCGGCTCGCCGCTCTTGTTCCGTGTGACGAAGACGATGCCGGTGCGCGCGCGCAGCCGAGCGATACCGCGTGTGTCGACCCCTTCGGCGGCGAGCGCGAGGACGAGAGCGTCGCCCATGGCGTCGCTGCCGAGCGCACCCACCAGCGCCGGCCTGAGCGCGCAGCCCGCGAGAGCGACCGCCGCGTTGGCACTCGCGCCACCTACCGCACGCGTGAAGGTGTCCGGCGCGGTCTCGAAGAAGTCCCAGAGCACCTCGCCGAAGAGAACGACGTCGGCACGCTTCGGCACCGGCCGCTTCACACGCGTTCTCACGCTCGTCATTGCGACCTCATCTCCGTATGCGCCGCCATCGCGATCGCGACGAGTGACAGCAGCTCGTTCGCTTGATCGAGGCTCAACACGGGATCGCCGCCGCGCTGCGCGTCTTGCGCGAGCGTGCGCAGATCAGCGCCGATCCGAAGGCGCGCGCCACCGCACTCGACGCACACGATGCCACCGCGCTCGGGGTCGATGCACGCCGCGCGTCCATCGGGGCACGCCTTGCCGCAGCGCACGCACTGATCGAGCTCGAGCCCATAACCGACGCTCGCGAGCAACCGAAGGGCACCAACCGCGAGGAGCGGACGAGACGAGGTCGGATCCGCGTCGAGCCGATCGAGAAGCTCGATCATCGTGTCCCACGCGGCGGGCTCCTTGATGCGCGGCGGGCACAGGTGGCGTGCCCAGCGGAGCGCCGAGCCCGCGGCGTCGAGCGCCTCGAGGTTGGAAACAATCCCACCACGCACGCGGGTGATGCGGGCCTCTTTGAGGGTGGTGAGGTCGCCACCCTTGTCCGCGAGCGTGACCTCGATCGTGTGAAAAGGCTCGAGCGCACCGCCCACCCGCTTCGTGCCTTTTCGAGCGCCGCGCACGATGGCCGCGAGCCGTCCGCTCTCCGCGGTGAGAAACGTCGCGATCACGTCGCTCTCACCGTACGCGACGGCGCGCACGAGCAACGCTTCGGAGCGAATCTCTCTCAGACGATGCCGTCCACCACGCTCGTCACCACGAGGGACAGCTCCGACGGCATGTCGTGGCCGCGCGGCTTGAGCACGATCGACAACGCCAGCGTGAAGAGAATGAGCAGAAGCACGAAGGCGATCGCCACGCCGAAGCGGCGGGTTCCGCCGTTGCGTGACGACGAGCTGGCGATAGTGCTGGGCGAAGGCAACGGCGTCACGAAGACGACCCGGCGGCTCGCGGTGTAGCGGGCGAGAACTTCGGCGGGAACGACGCCGACGGCCTGCGCGTAAGACTTGAGGAAGCCACGGACGAAGACCTCGCCCGGCAGATCGTCGAAGTGATCGCTCTCGATCGATTCGAGCGTGCCGACCGGAATGCGCGTCGCACGCGAGACCTCGGCCACGCTCATGCTCTTGAGCTCGCGCTGGTGCTTCAGGAAGCCGCCGATCGAGTCGGCACCTCGCTCGGGCGTCGTCACTGCGCTGGCTGCGGTTGGTTTGGACGCGGGTCTGGGCACGTGGCGATCGCTCATGGTTTTGGGGCGTTCTGCGCGAGCATCTGGACGCACGACTTGCCGATCGGCGAGGCGGCGGAGATGTCCTTGCACTTGGTGAAGTCGGCACGGGCGTCTTCGACGCGCCCGAGCTTCATGCGCACGCGGGCGCGTGCTTCCCATGCATCCTGCAGGTTTTGACACTCGGGGCTCTCGACGGTCACCGCGTTGGTGAGGCTCGACTCGGCCTGGCCGAGATCGCCCTTCTTCTCGTAAGCCATTCCGAGGCGGTAGTGACCGACGCAAAAGCGCGGCTGGGTGATCGAGTTCTTGAGCGAAGCAATGCCGGAGTCGACGTCGCCCGAGAGCACCTGCGCCCAGCCGAGGTTCCCCCAAGCGAGGTAGTTCGCCCCGTACGCGGGATCCTTCGTGAGGGGCTCGAGGATGAGGATCGCCTCGGGGAACTTCTTCTCGAGGATCAAGATCTGGCCGAGGAGGTTACGTGCGTCGCGGAAGGTTTCGTCGGCCTTCAGCGCGGCGCGTGCGTGCTTCTCCGCGTCCGGCAAGCGGCAGTCGGGGCTCTTGAAGCCGGCGTCGGCGGAGCAAAACCAGAGGTAGATTGTCGAGGTGAAGTAGAGCGCCTTCGCGTTGTTGTCATCGAGCTCGATCGACTTCTGCGCGTGGTCGAGCGCCTGCCGCGGCTCGCCCTTGTAGAAGTACTCGCGCGCGACGTCGTACTCGGCCTCGCTCTGA
This sequence comes from uncultured Polyangiaceae bacterium, assembly GCA_964236615.1. GTDB lineage: Bacteria > Myxococcota_A > Polyangia > Polyangiales > Polyangiaceae > CAXSGV01. The sequence continues at coordinate 2,400 of CAXSGV010000173.1, read as the reverse complement.
CGCTCGGGGCTCTGCGCTCCCGGTTGCGACTGCTTCCCACCCCCGCAGGCCGACGCGGCGACGGTCATCGCCCCCAACACGCCCAGCGCAAGCGTGCTTGCGAGGGCTCGAACGAACGGCGACGACGACGTCGCGCGTTGCAGTGCGCCTTGCAATTCAACGTGGGGGAAAAGCAGTCTCATTCCGCGGAAGTGTTGCCTTTCTCGAACCGGATGGGATTAGTCCAGAGGCTGCGATGCGTCAACGGGGAAAGCGCGGTCAAGAGCCCCCACCAAGCCTTCGGAACGTAACCCGAAAGGGGTCTAACGCGGCGCAGCGTCGCGGTCGCCGGCGAGCTCGTCTTTCGTACCGAGAAGGACGTAGAGGCGACGGAGCGCCTCGATGTCGGGGATCTCGACACGCTCTCCCACGATCTTCACGTACTGCTGCTCGCGGAGGCGGTTGACCGCACGCTTCACGGTGTCGACGTCGAGACCGACGCGCGACGAGAGCTCGACGGGTGAGATCGCGATCTCGGCCGACCCCGAGCCGCGGTGCGAGAGCTTGAGGATCGCGCTGACGATTTTGAACTGCGTATCCTTGAGCAGCATGATCTCGATCTGATCTTCGGCGTCACGAACGCGGCGAATCAGCTGCTCGAACATGCGCGTCGCGATCGCCGGGTAGTTCTCGAAGAGCGTTCGGAAGGTCGTGCGATCGAGGACGAGCGTGACGCCGTCGGAAAGTGCAACCGCCGTCGAGTTGCGCGCGCCGTCGTCCAGCAACGCCGACTCGCCGAACAAATCACCCGGTTTGAGAAGCAAAAGGCTGCGCTCGACCATACGCACGCGCTTGAGGAGCCGAACGCGTCCATCCTGCAGCAGGAAGGCCTCGCGCGCGGGCTCGCCCTCGCGGAAGATCGCCTCGCCCGCCAGGAACTTCCGGCCGAACCGCCCAATCAGGCGCTCGCGATCTTCGGGCACGAGCTCGCCCGCCTCGGCAGCCAGGGTGTTCGTCCGCGCCCGATCGCGGCCGTCGCGATCGGCATCGCTCGACGGCCCCTGCTCCAGATTGCTGTCGCGGTCGCGGTCGCGCTCCATGTGAGCCGCCGAGCTTACCTGATTTTGTGACCATCTCGCTCGCGAGTGCTATCGGCGGAGGATGGCAAAAATCGATGGCTGACGCTGCGGGGCGATCGGCGACGGTCACGCGTACGACCAAAGAGACGGCGGTGTCGGTCACCCTCGGGCTCGACGGAACGGGCGTGCACGACATCGAGACGCCGCTCCCCTTCCTCACGCACATGGTCGAGCAGATCGCGCGGCACGGAACGTTCGATCTCGTCGTGCGCGCGACCGGCGACGTCGAGATCGACGGCCACCATACGACCGAGGACCTAGGCTTCGTGCTCGGTCAGGCGTTTGCGCGTGCCCTCGGCGACAAGGCCGGCATCGAGCGTTACGGCTGGGCGACCTTGCCGATGGATGAAGCGCGGGTGACGGTGACGCTCGACCTCGGCGGACGTCCGTACTTCGTTTGGGAGGTCGACCTTCCGAAGGCGAAGGTAGGCACGTTCGACACCGAGCTCGTCGAGGTGTTCTTCGAAGCGTTCGCACGTGGCGCACAGGCGAACGTTCACGTGGTGATGCACGCGGGGACGATCCTTCACCACCAGATCGAGGTGTCGTTCAAGGCACTCGCGAAGGCTTTGCGGCACGCCGTCCGGATCGACCCGCGCGCTTCGGGGATCCCTTCGACGAAGGGGATGCTGGTGGAGCCTTGAGCCCAGCGAGCGACAGAAGAGTCAGCGCGAAGTAGGGCGGCGTGAACGCCATCGCGAGCACGATGAGCGCCTTGTTCGCATGCAGCACGAGCAGGTAGACGAAGAAGGCCGTGGCGACCGCACGCGCCGACAGCTCGCTCTTCGGTAGCCGCGCCTGCCGCTTGAAAACGAACAACGCGTAGATCGCGGCGCACGCGAGAATGAAGCCAGTGACGACCATGTCGTCGATGCGGCCGCGGAGCACCCAGCGGAAGAGGCCCCACCACGACGCGACGAGGGCCGCGTGGGTCGCGAGCGCCGGCACGACGAGGGTGAGGCCGCGCGACCAGCCGCGGAGGTGCTCGAGGCACGCGGTGACGCCGGCGGCGAAGAAGCCCCAGCCAAGTATTCCGATCACGGGGACGGAGAACATGCCGGGGTGACTCCATCGCCAGAGCCCCGCGCGCACCGCGATGGGCTCGATGAGCGCGGCGTCGAAGATCACGATCGCGCCCGTGATTGCGGGGAGGTGCCAGACGCGGGCCTGGGCAGAACTCGGAGCGAGCTCGCGGGCGATGGCGCGCGCGCTCAAGACGATCGCTGGCCAGATCGCCGCAATCAAGAGCGGAGCCTGGTCGACGAAGAGGCCCCATGCCGTG
>CAXSGV010000172.1:11509-12031 GCA_964236615.1 uncultured Polyangiaceae bacterium | reverse complement strand
CGCCGAGCTCCACGTTCGTCGCTTCGAGCGCGGTGTGGGTCGCGGAAAGCTCGGCGCTTCTCGCCGTTGCCTCGCCGTATTTCGCGGAGAGGTCACGTACCTGCGCGAAAAGGCGGTCTTCACTCTCGGCGAGCTTCGCCGCATTGGCCGCGTGCGCCGCGATCTGGTTGGCGAGCTCGGCGTTGTCGGCCGAGAGGGACTCGATCTGGCCGGTGAGCGACTCGGCCGTCGCGCGAAGCGACTCGTTTGCGGCGACCGACTGCTCGTGCAGCTGCTGCCGCTGGATGCCTTCGTCGCGCTCGGTCTGGGCTCGCTCGAGTAGCGTCGCGTAACGCTCTTCGAGATCGCACACGCGCGTCTCGGCGTCACGTGCGCGTGCCTCGGCCTCGCCGCCCGCATGGTCGAGCCGGCGCGCGACATCTTGTGCTTCGGCGACGCGCACCTCAGCGTCGCGCAACTTCAGCTCGAGCTCGGCCGCGAGAAGCTCGGCACGCGACGCGCGCTCCTCGGTCTTGTGGAGCG
>CAXSGV010000172.1:1662-11499 GCA_964236615.1 uncultured Polyangiaceae bacterium | reverse complement strand
GAAGTGCACTTCGGTCAGCTCGTCGGGTACGAGGTCGTGCACCTCGTCGTGCCCTTCGTCGTGCACCTCGTCGACCGGCAGCAGGACGGGTGCGGGCGGCGCTGCGGAGGGCCGCCAGGCGCGGTCGCTCGGGATCTTTCGCGCGCGAAGATCGTCCCCCTCGGGTGCGGGCGGCCCGTCCGAATCGGCTCGTGGATCGCGCTTTCGTGTGCCTCCTCCGACCATTTCAAACCTCCGAGCGAACTTCGTTAGCGGCAGCCTATCTGAAAAGTCAGAAGACGTAGTTCACGCCGACGCCGAGGAGATCGGCATTCGCGGAATAGGTCCCGCCGTTCACCCCTTCGAAGGGCGCGTTTCCCTTGAGCGGATTGACGCGCGGAATGGCGGCTTCGTCGGGGCTCACGGTCTCCGTTCGGGCAAAGACGTGTGCGTAGACCGCGTCGACGCGCCAGTGTTTCCCAAAATGCAGGCTGCCGCCGATGCTGGTCGTGAGCTTGTCGAAGTCGAGCGATTGGAGCGACAGGTACGCCCGCGGCACGGCGCTCGTCTCGTAGGCGACACCGCCGCGCAAGTCGATCGTGTAGCCACCGATCTCGAAGGTGTATTCTGCACCCAACCGATACGAGTTCGAATTGTCGAAGCTCCGCGGGTACGTAATGGGCGGAATCGGGACCGAGCGTGGCAAGCCTGTCACGCCGTCGATGGTGACTCCGTTGGGAAAGGCTTCAATCGCATGGTGCGTGGTCCAGAATTCGCGCACGTAGGCGGCTTCGACGCGGAGCGCCGCGACCGGACGCACCTCGACCCCGAGGCGGAGGACTGCCGGCAGCTCGAAGCGCACCTGTGCATCGCGGCCGTGGATGCTTGCGCTGTCGAAAGCGACGTCGTTCGGCAAGCGAACGTCGAGCTTCGCCGGCGCATCGATGAGGAACGGGAGCTGGTAGCTGAGTCCGACGCGCACGTGCCGGTCGGGCTCGTAGATGACCCCCGCGTTGGCCGATGGCGCGAAGATCGGTCCGACCCGAAGGCGACTCTTGGCGTCGAACTCGGGCTGCTCGGGCGCGCCAATCAAGCGGTCTTGCGGGCTCGCGCTGAACACGACCTCGGACTGGAACACGCCGACGATCGCCTCGGCACCGACGCCGACGCGCAGCTGCGGCAAAGGGCGCCACGCGAGCCAGAGACCGGTGAACGCGAGCGCGGAGCCGTCGAAAGATCCAAGCGCATAGCGGGCGGGCGACGGCTTGCCCGCGGCGGTCTCCGGGTAGGTGGCGAGCGCGGGGTAGGGGCCGAACACGCCCGTCGCAACGGTCCACTCCTTCTTCGGGCCGAACGCGAACGCGCCGGCGATCGTCGGGATGGGGAGGATGGGCGACGTGCCCTCGACGTTGGGCGAGTCGATCTCACGCACCGTGTTGTCCGCGTCGACGATCTTGAGGCGTCGCGTGTACGAGCTCGAGAAGCGAAGCTGCGCGAAGTCGACGAGGAGCGACGACTCACCCTGCGCGAGGCCGGCCGGGTTGTACCAAATTGCATTCAGATCGTCGGCGCCGGCCACGAACGCGCCGGCCCGTCCCATCGGCCGTACGCCTCGGTCCGAGAAGTAGAGCCCGGCCGCACGCGCACCCGTCGACGACGTGACGAAGGCCACGGCGATCGCCGCGGCCGCGAACCAGGCTCTCACTTCGTCGCTTCGCTGATCACTTGGTAGACCTGCTCGAGCCCGCGCGAGGGGTGCAAGCAGAACTCGCTGACCTCGGTGGCGAGGTTCGCGTAGTCGTTCGCAGCGAGCTTGGGCGAGGCCTTCTTCTCCGCGGGTGCGGGCACGACCTCGGGGTTTGCTCGGTTCACGTCGGCGACGACGTCGATCAACACTTCGATCGGCGAGGCCTCGCGCGCGCCTGGGGGGCCCATCGGCGTGACGAGGTGTCCGAGGACTCTGCGAAGCGCCCCTTGGGGATCGATCTCCTGGTTGCAGAGCTCCTGCCCGAAGTCGTTCCTGGCGCGTGCAAAGACGCGCGCGAGGGTCTCGACCACCGCGTCGATCAGTGAGCGACGCGTCGGGTGGCCGTTGGCGTCGGCCTCGCTTCGGCCGGCGGCGTCGGCAACGGCGCGGTACAGCGGCGCGAGGTTGGTGTCGTCCTCGAGGAGCTGCAGCATGTCGACGCTCGCCGCCAGCGTGGCGTCGCTCGCGCTCGCAGGTGACTTGGGATCGAGGAGGAACGTGAGCACTTTCTGGAGCTCGCCGCGCGCGCGGTCGTCCTTCCGGATTCCCTCGACGAGATCGAGCACCGCCGCGAAGGTGGGCCCGCTCACGGTCTCCGACATGTTGGCCGCGAGCTCGCTCTTGGCCCACGCACAACCCTGCGTGGTGAACCCAGGTGTGCAGTGCGCGAGGATCTGCGCGCGCAACATCGCGATCAAGGTCGGGAGGATCTTCGGGAGCGCGCGGTTCGCGAAGGCAGCGGTCGTGCCCTTGCCGTCGATCGCGAGGAAGCCGTCGACGAGCTGCGACCGCGCCGAGCGCCACCGCGCCTGACGCTCTTTGTCCTCGGGGTGCGCCGCGAGGTTCTGCGCAAAGGCGGTATCGATCTTGTGGATCGCATCGACGAGCAAGTAGATCGGGGTCGTCTGCGGGTTGGTCGCGCCGTCGTTCCGCGTGGCGTACACGTTGCCGGCGCGGTCTTTGAGGCCGACGTTGCGCGCCGGATCGACCATCGCGCGGACGGCCTCGGAGAGGACCTTCACGCCGTCGTAAGGGACGGACTTCGTGCACGCGTGCGTCGCAGGGTCGAAGGCCGTGCAGTGCGGAACGGTGAGCTTCGCGAGCACCGGCACCATCGCGCGCAGCGAAGGAAAGAGATCGGTGTGCAGCGCTTCGGCGAGGATGGGCTCGTACGTGACGACGCCATCCTTCGAGCACCAGCGCGCGTTGTTCGGGCGGCCGCCGCTCGTATCGCACTCGTCGGTGGTTTGCTTCTGCGAGCCCCAATGCACGTGGAGGGTGTCGAACAAATCGACGAACAAGAGCGGTTGTCCGTGATCGGCGAACGCCGCGGCGAGCGGACCGACCGCCTTGATGAACCCGAGCTGCTCGAGCGGAAACGTCGCGTTGTCGTCACGACCACGGAGCGTGTCCTTGAAGCTTGCGCACTTCCGCAGCTGGATGACCTTGCCGTCCTTGTCCGTGAACGGCACGAGCGGGCACGCCGTGCTCGGGATGGGATCGAGAATGTCCTTGAGGAAATTCAAGGTCTTCATGTTCTTCGTGTCGCCGGGCAGTCCGTCGTGCGGCACGTCGAAGAACACCATGCGGCTGATGCCCGCGACGGTGGGATGGGTGTTGAAGCCCTTGATTCCGCTGATTTCTTCGAGGAAGGCGTCGGTGCCACCGACGATGCCGGTGAGCGGTGATTTCACGAGCTCCGCCATGCAGGGATCGCGAATGTCGAGCACGGCGCGATCGAGCGCGACGTCGAGCAACATGGCCGCGACGTTCTCGATGCGCAGGACCCCGCAGAGCGGGAGCTTCGACGGCGGAAGGTTGCCCGTGAGCGTGAGGCACGCGCCCTTCGCCAGGAAGTTCGTCGGGTAGTCCATCGCGAGGCCGTTCCAGACGACGTGGGCGACGGCGTTGTCCTTCGTGCACGCGGCGAGGCCGTTGGTGTCGTGGAGGACCTGGAGAAAGCGCTGGAACTCGCTGCGGTTCGAGCCCGTGTCCGGCAGCGCGCGATCGACCGGCACCTTCATCGGCGTGATCGCGTTGGTCGTGAGATCGAACGCAGGTCCGTTGAGCGCGTTGCGATCGTAGGTGAGCTCGTCCTTGTTCTCGAGGTACGCCGCGAACACATCCTTCAGCGGCATCGTCTGGTCTTTGCCGAACGCGGCGATGAGATCTTCGAGCACGCCCGGCGCCTTCGCCATCTTCGCGAGAATGTCGAACAGCTCGTCCCACAAGGTCGAATTGGCGGGGATGCGCGCCTCGGGGTGCTTGTCCGCAATCGCTTTGATCTCGAGCCCGACGCCGATGAGGCGCGCGAGCTCCTGCGGGTGCTCGTCGGCGAGGCGCTGCGCGAGCGCTAGGACATCGTCGATCGCAGGATCGCTGAGGATCTGTCCGAGCGCGTGCACGAGGTCGATGACCGGCGAGCTCTCGGGGTGAAACGCGCGGTAGCTCACCGTCACAGGCGCGTCGGTCTTGCCATTTTTCGCGCCGGCGTCCTTTGCGTAGACGCGCTTCGAGGTAGGCGCTGCGTCGCGCTGGCCGAAGAGGACGGGCAGGCCCGCTGCGACGTTGAGCACCGTCTCGTGGCGATGCGCGGGCTCGGCGTCGACCATCGGGAGGAGCGTCGTCTCGAGCGAGGCGAAGAAGGTGCGCTTCGTGTCGAGGTAGTCGTAGAGCGGCGCGCCGCCCCGGGCGTTGAGGGCGCGGCCGTCGAGGTCGCGAGGACCGTCGACGCCGGATGTCGACACACCGACGCCGTTCGCAAGCCCGGTGACGCTCGCGAAGAACGGCGTCGGGAGCGTCGTCTTCGTGGTGGTGAGGAAGCGCCCGAGCGGATCGAGATCGGGGAGCTTGTCGCCGTTGCTGTCGACGAAGGGGCTGGGAACGTTGCCGTCCTGAAGCGGTACGCTGGCGACGCCACGCGCATCGCGACGCACGATGTACTTCGGGGTCGCGCCCGTGGGGATGAACGCGGGATCTTCGGAGAGGAGCAGCGTGCGCGCGATCTCGAGGTTGGTGCGCGGGCGCGAGAGGCGCACGCGCGGAGGGATGCTCGTGTCGAGCGCGATCGCGAGCGGCGGCGTCGGCGCGGGATCCTTGGCGGTACGAAGCTCCTCGCGAAGGACGCCCAGCAGCCCCTGGAAATCGGCGCTCGCGGGGCCGGCGATGGGCTTTCGATTGTCGCCGTACGCGGGCTTCTCTGGATCGATGCGCGCGTCGGGGTTCAACGGGTCGGCGTCGCTCGCGACGAGACGAAGCAGCGCGTCGGCGAGCTCCGCGAGGCGCGGATAGCTGAGGAGGGGCTGCGCAACGCCCATCGCGACCTCGCCTGGCCGGTAACCTTGGCGCGCGTCGAGGCGAGCCAGGGCAGCTTGCGCGTCGGGCGCGGCGCGCACGTCGTCCATCACCTCGGCGAGCGACTCGGTGACGAGAGGGATCGTGCGATCGTTGTAGAGATCGGTGAAGCGCGAGAGCGTGGAGGCAAGCTCCTTCTGCAGCGAGCCATCACCCATCGGGTTGCACGACAGCGGGCCGTCCGCGTTCGAGATGTCCTTCAGCGCGATCGTTTCGTCTGGGAACGCAGCGTCGAACGCGCGGACGAGATCCTCGCGACGCTTGCCCATGGTCTCGATGCGCGCGATTCGGTGCGCGCGGTTTTTCTCTTGTTGCTCGCGTGAGACCGGCTGGCCGTTCGTGTCGACGGCGCTGTCCGTGAGCGGCGTGAGCTCGGCCACGTCCACGGTGTCGGCGTACACCGGCGCGTCGACCGGGCCGGAGAAGTGGCAGATCGCGCGGTAGGACGCGCCGGTGATGTCCTCACGCAGGGCCTGGGCCCCGACGCGGTCGCAGACGAGGCTGTAAAGCTCGCGACCCACCGAGGCGCGTGGAGGCGTCGCGCGGACCGTGTCGAAGTCGGACGCGCAGCCTGCTGACGACACGAACGCGGCCGCGACGGCGACCAACGCTGCATTCTTCCGGCGAGTTTTCGGCACGCGCGACCTTCCCGAGCCCCCGTGGGATAGCAAAAATAGCGCTCGCACGCACCGTACGAAGCGCGGTTCCGACGTGCTCGCCCGAAAATGATTCGGGCGCGTGGTGGCCTCCTGCGCGCGCCGGTCGTGCCGAGATCGGTTGACAAAGCGGCACGCGATCGACGACAAACGTCGGCGCAACAAGTGCCCAGATAGCTCAGTTGGTAGAGCAGGGGATTGAAAATCCCCGTGTCGGCGGTTCGATTCCGTCTCTGGGCACCACGCATCAAAGCGCTTGTTTCCTCGGCGCTCGTCGACTTCGAGCGACGCGGCCGCGACGGCTTCCCTTGCGCTAACCTTGCGCTACGCCCCTTGCCACCCTTCGCACCGCCGCCCGGCGGGCGCTGCGGCTTCTCGAGGATGGCGACGTCCAGCGGCGTCAGTGCGCCCAAGCCGAGCTCGGCGGCGGTGCGGGCAACGCGGCGGTAGCGGTTCACCATGACCGACGAACGGTGACCGGTGCGATCCATTACCCACGTCTCGGTCTGCCCGTTCGCGAGCGAGAGGGTCACGAAGGTGCCTCGCAGCGAATGGACGTTGACCTGCCGCCGCTTCGAGCCGTGCTCGTACAGCTCGGGGCGAGACACGCCGGCGAGCTCGAGGTGCTCGCGTAGCGCGCCCGCGAGATGGGTCGGAACGTCGTCGCCGAAGACGAGCGCGGTCGGCTTCGGTTCCTTCGGTCGCGTCTTCCGCCACCACACGAGCGCCTTCGTCACGCCGGGATCGAGACGCCACGTGCGCGCGTCGTCGGTCTTGTTTTCGTCGAGCCGCACCGTGCCGAGCTTCAAGTCGAGATCGCCCCAGGTCATGGCGAGCGCTTCTTCTTTCCGCATGCCCTCTCTCGCGAGAAAGCCATAGAGCAGGCGATGTGCGATCGGCACGTCGGGGCAGGCGAGTAGGGCGCGATCTTCGGCCGGGTACAAGTACGAGCCCGGGCGCACCTTCACGCGCGGCAAGAAGCCCTTCGGTAGAGGCGACGACTTCAGGAGCTCGCAAGGATAGACCGCCAGGTTGAGCACGCGCGCAAGCAACTGCGCGACGTGCCTGCGCGTCGCCGACGATCGCTCGGCGGGGATATGGCGCATGACCTCTTGCGCATGCTTCAAGGTGATCTCGGTCAACGGCACATGACCGATACGCGGGTACACGTAGAGCTCGAGTCGCCCGACGTCGTCTTCGGGATTCTTCTTCTCGCGCACGTGGTCGGGAAACTCGCGATGCAGCTCGCCCGAGGTCCAGCGCTGCGCGAACTTCTTGAACGTCGTGGCGCCCGTCGGCGTCGCACGCTCGGTGATCGCCGTGGTCGCGCGCGCGGCGCGAAGCAAGGCGATCCCCTTGCGCACCTTATCGAGCCCGTCGGCGGGCTCGTCGCGCCCCGTCTGAATCGCTAGGTCGACCTTCTCGACGATCTCGGCGCTGCGCCTGTCGGCGCGCAGCGCGTCGACGAGCTCTTGAAGAGCGACCGCCCACGAGCTCGCCGCCTCGCTGTCAGTGAGCGCCAGCCAGGGCAGGGCGCGTGCGAGGCGCTTGCGGGGGGCAACGGTCACCGACGCGTAAACGGCGCCGTCTGAAACGAACGTCGTGCCTTGGGCCTTACGGGGCATGCTGACTCCTGCTGTTCACGTGAGCCCCACGTGCTTGCGGAGGTCGTCACGACGCACGAGCAGCGGGAGCCCGGGCTTCTTCACGACGCCCGGGATCTGCCCGCGCTCAATCGCCGCGTAGGTGCCCTTCAGCGACTTGCGAAGGAACGCCGCGACCTCGTCGACGGTGAGGAGCTCGGGCAGGTCGAGGCCCCCGGGCGCGATCATCAGCGGCAAAGAAGGCTCACAACGAACGCCGGCAGGTTTCACTTTGCCGAGCAATCCCGCACCCCTTTTTGGGTTTCGATTCCGACGTTCGTCGTCAGCCATGGCTAGGTGTCACTCCACGTCGGCCTGATGTCTAGTCGCTTTCACGCGGCGCGAGGCTTGTAGGCGGCGACCGACTTCGTCAGCGCGTCACTCGTCGACCAGCCGCGCGCCACGCGCCGAGCGATGACGGCGATCGGCACGTTGAGCTCGAGGGACCATTCGGCGATGGTCTGCTCGCGATTGTCGTACGCGAGCCGCTTCACGTTTCGCCTGTCGCGGGCACGAGACGCCGCGGGCGCATCCTTCCGCTTGTAGTCGCCCTCGCGCGTGGGCGTGTTGAGGGCGTCGGCTAGCGTCCAGGCGTGGTCCAGGCGCGCGCGCAACGTGCGAGGGTTGATGCCGCTCACCTTGCTCCAACCCAAGAGCGAGCGCGTCTCGCCGTCGTGCTCGTAGTGCACGACCTTGGCGCGGCGAGGCTGGTACCGCCGACGAAGATCCGGCGCGCGGTCGCCGAGCACGGCGCGACGCAATCGATCTTGGATCTCGGTGCGGAGGTTGTTCACGCGCGAGGTCGTGAGGTTGAGCGCAACGCCGATCTCTTCGTGGCTGCGACCGTCGTCGATCATCGCGAGCACCTTGAGATCTTCTGCGGATAGCGCCGACATCGCCCGGCGCATCGCCGCGAGCTCCTCGGCGGCACTGAGTGCGTTCTCTTGTGCCGCACCTTCGCCGAGCACGTCATGGAGCGATCCGCCCTCGTCTCTCTCTTCGTCGAGCGATGCCGTGCACGTGCTCGCGAGACCTAGGGACGCGTGCCCGCGGCCGCGGGCCGTCATGCCCTGGTACTTCTCGCGCTTCGCACATGCCGAGATCGACCACCGCAAACGCATGAACGCGAAGATTCGAAACGGAACGTCGCCGGTGAAGTGCTTCCACTTTTCGACGATGTCGAAGAGCTCGACGAATCCTTCCTGCGCGAGGTCGTCGATGGCTTGGCCGTACATCCGGGAGTAGCGCCGCGCCGTCGAGAGCACGATCGGCGTGCACTCGGCGACGGCTCGCTCGTAGGTCATGGCCTCGACGGGCGGCGGTGCGGGGATCATATCGAAAGCGTTCGCAGCGTTCACAGCCCCACCTCGGGGTCGACGCGAACGATCGTCGGAGGCTTAGGTACGACTACCGGCGTCGCGCCTCGCTCGAGCGCAAGCATTGCCGCCGCGCGCGCCGCCGTGAGGTCGAGCGGTAAGCCGAGCTCGCGCAAGACTCGGCGGCGTTGCGCCTCAGCGAGCGCGGTGACGAGACGCGCGACGCGCTCGGGCCGTTCGGCCTTGTGACGTGCGACACGTGCTTCATGAGCCGCGCGCCTTGCAGGGCTCCACGTGCGGGGCTTCTTCGCGTGCTTCGCGCGGTTGATGTCGATGACGCTCGCGGTGCGCGGTGCGCACGACGGATGTGCTGATACCGTAGACATGCTGAACCTCATGGAAGTGGGGTTGGGCCACGCTCCCCGATCGACTGCGAATCGATGCGGGGAGCACCTATCTGAACCGTCCACGCTCCCATTGGTTGAGCTTCGACGCACGTGGAATCTACGGCGCACGCGCAGTTCGGTCGGAGATGTCTTTACGTGTGGAGACTGCTCGCCTCACCCCGCGGGGTGTGGAAACGCAAGCCGCCCTCGGTTCATCGGATGCGAGCAAAAGGGAGGAACACCATGGCTGACGACAAGACCAAGACGGGCCCCGCCGACGCGAGCCGCGTGAACGTGCACGAGGACTACGAGGTCGCGCACTGGACGAAGAAGTTCGGTTGCTCGAAGGCGGAGCTCGAGGCCGCGGTGAAGAAGGTCGGCGTGATGGTGAAGGACGTCGAAGCCGAGCTGAAGAAGAAGTAGGCGCAAACGCGCGGCGTTCACGCGTGCCTTGTCGCGGCTCCATTCGAAGCTGCTCTCGCCTTACTCATGGGGCTCCGCCGTTTGACGCGTCGCGGGATACGTTGTCGCCGTGCGAATCGTGATGCTGCTTCCGCTCGTCGTGCTCCTCGTTCTCGGCGGGGGTGCCGTCCTGCTCGTGTGGCTGCTGTTGCGGCCGAAGAGGTAGGGCGGTCGTTCGATGCGCCCATAGCGAGTGCACCGCCGCGCCCGCGTCGAACTCGACGACGGGCCGCTGTGAGTAATCGCCCGCAACTTCCGCGACGACGTGCCGACGAGCCGGCATGCCCAATCAAG
>CAXSGV010000172.1:0-1652 GCA_964236615.1 uncultured Polyangiaceae bacterium | reverse complement strand
CGTCGTCCACTGCCCGTGTGGCGATGGCGTTGTGCTGCACGCCGGCGAGCCCGCGACGGCGTGCCACTGCGGCAAGCGCCTCGACGACGTCATGGGGTCCTAGCCGGCGCCGAGGTTGACGACAATCGCGCTCGCGTCGCTGGACTTCGAGCTGACGCCATGTCAGATCGGTAAAACAACATGTCGCGCAACCTCTTCACGATGTTTGGGGAGTCGTCAGATCTTCCAACCTTGAGCCGAAAGGAGGCGGCCATTCTCGTGCTGCTCACTTCGGGGCAGGAGATGTACGGCCTCGAGATCGTCCAGGCATCTAACGGGGAGGTCGGGCGCGGCACGGTCTACGTGACGCTCGGTCGCATGGTCGAGAAGGGCTTCGTGGACTCGCGCCAAGAGACGCTCGCACCATCGTCGACGGCGTTGCCAAGGCGCATGTACCGCGTGACCGCAGAAGGCCGGCGCGTGCTGCACGCCTGCGAGCGAGCGTCGCTCGCCTACGCGGGAGCGCTCAAGTGATTACCCCGGCGGAATTCTTTCGGCCGCTCGTCGCTCGCCGCGCAATCGCGATCGAGTCCGCGTGCACGTTCCTCATTCTCGCGGCGGGCCAGTACATGATGATGCGACCGTCGATGCCACCGCCTTTGGCTCTCGCGTTTTATGGGTGGTTCGTGGTCGGTATCGCTTCACTTGGCACGACAGGAATTATCAATGACACGAAATTTGTCCCGCGTGCGGCGCGAGCCGTGCTCCTCGTTGCCGCGCTTTGGATCGTCTTCGCTGTTCTGTACTGGTGGTTGATCGACGACGCGTCGCTCCGATTCAAGTTTTCTCCAGGGACGACTCTGCTTTTCTTGTCGCTGACTTTTCTGGGCTTTGTGCCAAGAAGTGTTCGGACGCTGTTGGAGGACGTCTCTCCGATCGTGGCCCCACCCGGGACCACAACGCGAAGCGTGCTGGCGTTCCTCTTCTCCTCCCGCACCGTGCGCGAGGTGTTCGAGCCGGTACTGGCGGACACGCAGCACGATTGGATGCAGGCATGCGTCGCCGGTCACACGCGTCACGCGCAGTGGATTCGAGTTCGCGGATACCTGACGCTCTTCACGCACTTCCTCGGCCACATCGGCGTCAACATGATCTCGTTCATCGTGGGCGCGATCAAGAAAGCCTGCGGGCTGTAGTGCCCGCCTGCGCGCCCGCTCGCCGGCGAATCCGCCGAGCGTGCCGCCCTAGAATCTTCAGCGGCGCACGCGCCGCCGGCGCTTCGTGCTGCAGTTCCCGCACCTCACCGCTTGCCGCCTCGCTGCGCCTTCAGCGCCGCGTAGTCCTTCACATCGCACTTCATCTCGAGACACATCGCCACCTCGCGAGGTGACATCCCGAGCCGTGCGGCGGCTTGCTCCGCTGCCGCGGGATCGGCCGACGTCATGAGCGCGTCGAACGCCGCGCGGATCGTTCCGTCGTCTGCAGTCGGAGGGAGTTCGAGCGCGCTGATGATCGCGGCGAGCGCCTTCACGGGGTCGGCTGGGATGGGCGCGGTGGTCGGGGCGTTGAGACTGCGGAGGCTCGGCGGCATGGTGCGGCTTTCTTGATAGGGAGATGGTGAGACTTCGATTGGTGTGCCGAACACGATCGCTCGGCCCTTCTTGCGTGCGTCG
>CAXSGV010000171.1:0-12060 GCA_964236615.1 uncultured Polyangiaceae bacterium | reverse complement strand
CCGGTGGTTGCCGCGCCAGTGCCCGTGCAGAATGCACCCGTGCAGAATGCACCCGTGCAGAATGCACCCGTGCAGAATGCATCCCTCGCGCAAGGGGGCTTCGTGGCGCCCCCGGCTCGATCGCCCCAACGCGTTGCACAAGCCGTCGCGCAACCGCGGCCGGTGCCAGCTCCGTCGTACTCCTCGTCGAGCCTCTCGGACGAATACCCCATCCAGAAGTCGCGCAAGGGCGTGTGGATAGGGCTCGGTCTCGTGGTCGTCGCAGCCGCCGCGTTTGGCATCCATACGGTGACCGCCACGCCCGACACCGCGGCGACGCAGCCCGCGTCCAACACGACGACGACCACCACGACGGCGACAAACCCGACGTCGACGTCGACATCGGCTGCGACGGCGACCGAGCGCGACATTCCGCCGCCGCCCGTCCCCACCGAAGGGACGCCACCCGTCGACACGTCGAAGCCCTCGGCAGCCGCGACCACGCCGGTCGCTGCCATCGTGAAGCCGGCGACACCCGCGCCGGTCGTGCATCCCACGGCCATGCCGAAAGCCACCGCCAAACCTCCCCGAACCGCGCCACCGCCAACTGCGGCGTCGAAGCCGCCCGCAAAGCCGGGTGGCGGAGGTATCGTGCGGGATGTTCCGTTCTGATACGCGCACCAGCTGCAGGTCACAGCGTCGCAGCGTCGAGGCTTAGAATGCACAGACACCGTTCGATCGCCGTCGCTCTTCTCTTCACATTTTCGCCCGCCGCGCTCGGGGTGGCCGCCTTCGCCGCGCCGCGGTCGGCAGCGGCACAGGACGATGCCACCACCAAGGCGGCGCGTGCTCGCTTCCAAGAGGGCGTCGACTTCTACGACAAGAAAAACTACGAGAGCGCGCGCGCGGCGTTCCTCCAAGCGTATGCATTGCGCAAGCACCCCGCGGTGCTGTTGAACCTCGCGCAAAGCTGTCTCCGCTCGGGCCACGCGGCCGAAGCCGTGAAGTACTTCCAGCAGTTCCTCCGCGAGTCGGCCACGATCACGCCAGCGCAGCGTACGGATGCCGAGAGCGGCATCGCCGAGGGGCGCGGCAAGCTCGGTCGTCTCGAGATCTCTGCGCCCACCGCGGCCGAGATCACCGTCGACGGCACCGTCGTCGGTAACGCTCCCCTTCCCGAAGCGGTCGACGTCGAACCCGGTAGCCACACGGTCAAAGCGCGCATGACGGACGGCACCACCGACACGAAGACCGTCGGCGCCAACGCGGGTGACAAGGTCCCCGTGAAGTTTGCGCCGCCCTCGACCACCACGGTCGCACCACTTCCTCCCACGCCGCCGCCGCCCGCTCCGGCCACCCCGCAAACGCCGAGCTCGACGACGACGACGACCGAGACGACCGAGCCGCCCGCGGCGAACGTCGTCACGCCGGAAGCACCGGTGGCCAAGAAGGGCATCCTCTCGCCCCCGAAGACCATGGTCCCCGTCTACATCGGTGGCGCGCTCGTCGTGATCGGCGTGGCGGATGCGATCGTCTTCGGCCTCGCGAAGACGAACGCGCAAGACAGCGCGAACCAAGTCGCGAACGACATCCGCAAGAACAACGGCGGGCCTGGTGTCTGCGCGTCGACGAGCGCCAACGATCAGCGAAAGTTCGGCGCCGCCTGCACCGCGCTCAAAGACAACAACAGCAAGGTCGACACCGACGCGATGCTCGCGAACATCGGCATCGGCGTCGCCATCGGCGGCGTCGTCCTCGCGGCAGGCTGGTACCTCTTCGCAGCGAAGAAGGACGCGGACACCGCTTCGCTCAAGAACGGGCCGCGCCTCACGCCGCTCATCGGCGGCGATCTCCAGGGCGCGGCGTTCAGTAGCTCGTTCTAGAGCGCCGGGTACTTCAAGACGCGCGCGACACCGGCGGCCATTCCGTCGGTGCCGCCTGGTCGCGTGAGCGCAACCGCGTAACAGGCGGTCTTGTCACAGCCAGCTTCGACGAGCGCGTCGCCAGGAGCCGCGATACGACGCACCTCGCTTGGCTTCTCGCCGTCGACGGTGACGTACGCAAGGCCTGCGATGGGTGCCGCGCCGGTGTCGCGTCGTGAGGCCGCGCGCTCGGTCCACCCAACGACGAACGCTCCGCCCACGAAGCCGGTCCAAAAGGGTCCGCCTTCGCCGCCGCATGGAAGCACGGCGAGGGTTATCTCGGCGTCGCCGCCACCGGTGCGGAGCGAGCGAAGCGAGGTGAGCTTCGTCTTCCCTGTTCCATCGGGGCACGTCTCGCCGGAGTCGCGCGTGACGAGGACGTGGAGCGTGGTTGCATCGGCGTCGGCAGCCACGAGCGACGCGTCGTCGCCGAGCCGCCGTGCGAGGCGCAGCCATGGACCGAGCGTCTCACCGCGAAGCTCGCGGAATGCGATGGTGCCGCTCGACTCCGGGTAGACCACGCCGAAGTCGTCACCGAACGTGTACTCGACGTGATCATGAAGCTCGCCGCGCGAGGTCGCCGCGCTGAGAAGTGTGAGCGGCTTTGCCTCGTCGCCCGCGTCCGTCTGCCCGGAGCCACCGAGCAGCGTGATGACGCCCTCACCTTCTTCGAAGGGAAACACGCGATGCGTACCGCAGGCAAAGAGCGGATCGCCTTCGCCGCGCAGCCCGAAAAGCACGCGTGACTTCGCGTCGCGCCAGCCGCGGGACTGCACGCGGCGCGAGCCCTTGTCGTCTTGCGCAACCCACGCGACACCTTCTTCCGTCGCGAAGGCGTTGGGCAACGCCTCCTCGGCGAGCTCGCCGCGCGTCTGACCGTTCGCATCGACGCTGACGATCTCGTGCACCGTCTTGCCTCCGCGAATGCCGACCCACAGGACATACGAGCTTCCGTCGGGCGCCGCGAACACGGTCGTCGATGCGTGCGGCGCCCACGACACGCCGCGGAGAATGTCCTTGGCCCAGGCCGTCGCGCCGGTCGCTTCGAGGCGCGTGAGCGACACGACCGAGCGCGAGGGCACGAGCCCCGCGACGAGCACCGCGCCGCCGTTCGCGTGCGCCGCGCCGATCGGAGCAGAAAACCCGGTCGACGACTCCATCGTCGGCGGCGCGGTCGTCGAGATCGGAGCGCTGACCTGCGGCGACGCAGCACCATCCGGTAGGGCAGCGCCCCCGCCACCGGATCCGCCGCACGTGCATCCATTGCCCAGCGCGCAGGTGACGGCGATCGACGCGACGGCGAGCGCTGTTCGTCGTCTTCGCGGCTGCGGCATGGGCCGCGAGCTTACCGCTTCTTCCCGCCGAGCAGCTTTCGAAAGCTGGTGCGCGGGTAGCCCGACGCACGCGCCGCGGCGCTCAGGTTGTTCTGGTGCTGTTCGAGCAACGACTTCGCGAGCGGCGGCGTGAGGTGAAGCTTCGGCGGCTCCGAACGACTGCGCAGCGCGCGCTCGATCTCGGGCGCGTCAATCACGCGCGCATCGCCAGCCATATCCGCCGCCCGCACGAGCACGTTGCGCAGCTCGCGCACGTTGCCCGGCCAGTCGTGCGCGGCGAGGCGCGCGAGTGCGCTCGACGACACGCTTTTGTCGCCGATCTCGTCGCGCGCGTCTGCCAGGAGACGGAACGCAATCGCGGCGATGTCCCCGCGGCGCTCGCGCAGCGGTGGCACGTCGATCTTGTAAACGACGAGTCGGTGGTAGAGATCATCGCGAAACCGCCCCTCGAGCACGCGCTCTTCGAGGGCCACGTGCGATGCGGCGATCACGCGCACGTTCGCGCGCTTGCCACCTCCGTTCGCGCCGACGCGCCGAACTTCGTAGCCGTCGAGCGCGCGGAGCAACTTCGGCTGGGCGTCGAGCGGAAGCTCTCCAATCTCGTCGAGGAACAGCGTGCCGCCCTCCGCCTCCGTGAACGCGCCAGCGCGCCGCGCGACGGCGCCGGTGAAGGATCCGCGCTCGTGACCAAAGAGCTCACTCTCCACGAGCTCGCGCGGGAGAGCGGCCACGTTGATGGGAATGAATGGCTTGCTGGCGCGTGGCCCTTCGTCGTGCAGCGCGCGCGCGACGAGCTCCTTCCCACTACCCGTCTCGCCGTTGATGAAGACCGGATACGAGTAGCGCGAGAACCGCCGAACCTGCCCCGCTACGCGCCGCATCGGTGGCGACGCGCCCGCAACACCCGGCAAGGGCGCTATTCGTTCGCTCGATCCCTCGTCCTCGGCGTCGACCTCGGTGACCAAGATCGTGGTGCGCCCGACGGTGATCACCGTGCCTGCTCCCGCACACGCCTGCTCGACGCGCGCGGTGCCGACGAAGGTGCCGTTCGTCGAGCGGAGATCCTGCACCTCGACACCCGACGGTGAAGGCTTGAACGAGCAGTGCAGCCCGCTGACCGTTCCGTCCTCCGCCAGCACGTCGGCGCGCTCCGAGGAGCCAACGACGATCGTCGTCCCCTCGTGCAACGGCACGCGTCGCGCCCCCGCTGCATCCTGAATCTCGAGCATCCAACCGCGGCGCAACGCGCGCTGCGGGATCTTCGCCGTGCTGTGATCATCGCCCATGCAATCCTCCGTTGTGAGTCAGCCCATCGGGCGACTCACAACGGCGGTTGCGTGCGACGACGTCAGCCGACCGCGATACCCAAAGTCTTGCGCAGTGTGAAGTACTGCTCACTGACGCTGAACACGATGAGCTCCTTCATCTTGTCGGCGGGCGGAAGGTCACCAGGAGCCTGCGGCTCCGCGGCGATGATCTTCTTTGCGATCTCGAGGTCGGCGCAGAGGAGAAGGCCCGCGCGCGTCGCGGTGACTTCGACCGACTGCATCCACTTCTTGAGGTCGGCCTTGGCGCCGTCTTCGATGAACTTCGTGACGACCAAGCGCAACGAGTCGCGCTGGATCGGCTGCATGTACTTTACAAGCTCCTGCGCGGTGGTGCCGACGGCTTGCGCCATCTCCGGCGGGACAGCGAAGTCGTTCATGACGATCTTGATCGCCGAGAACAACATCACCTTGAGCTCGTTCATCGTCGGGAACAGGTTCCGGATGTAGTGCTCACCTCGGTAGTACGAGAGGTGCTTGCCTACGATGAACGTGAGCTCCTGCGGCGTGAAGCCGGTGAGCACCGTCTGACCCGCGACCGACGCCGGCGGTGAAGCCGGGACGGCGACGAGCGCGCCTTGCACATCGTTCCTGACGTAGAGCTCCGGGAGCGGAACCCCGAGGACCGTCGCTGCCCACCCGAAGGTCTTCGCGAAGGTGACCGTGCTGGTCGCGGGGTCTTGCTTGAAGCGCTTGTCGAGCGACGGGAGCTGCCGCGAAGCGCGGAGCTGGTTCGTCTTCGCCACGATCGCCGCGGGGGTGATCATCTCGAAGATCTTGCCGATGTAGAGGTTCTCTTCCTTGTGGAAGAGGTTCTTCACCCACTGCTCGTTGTCGAGGCGCCCCTTCACTTGGATCATGCCGCGCGGGCGGTAGTCCTCGAAGAAGCGCTGCTCCTCCTCGTCGGCCTTCTTGAGGAATGCGAGCGCCGCGCACATGCACCACGCGCGGTCGTACTCGTGCTGCTTCAAGTAGAGCTTGTAGAGCGAGCGGTACGGATCGACCCGCATCGGATCCTTCTGGAGGACGATCGCGTGCTCGCCGATCGCCGCTTCCATCTGGTCCGTCGACTCGAAGAGCTCGGCGAGAATCTGACGCTCGACGGCCTCGTCGGGCTTGTACCGCGTCGCCATCTTGAAGGCCTCGATGGCGCTGTTCACGTCGCCGAGACGGTCACGGTAGATGAGACCGAGGTTGTGCCAGAGGTTGTACTCGAGGTCGGGCTGGTTCGCGTTCGCGCTCGAGAGACGACGGAGCATCTTGCGGAACGCGCGCTCGAGAGCCTTCCAGTCCTTCTTGCCGGTGAGGATCTTGTTGATCCGCTCGAAGGCTTCGAGGAACGTCGGGTTGAGATCGAGAGCTTCGTTGAAGAGCTCGACCGCGCGGTCCTGATCGCCCTCTTTGTCGCGGTAGATCTGCGCCATCGTGTAGATGAACTTGCTCTTGCGGACGCTGTCCTTCTCCATCTCGGCGATCTGCTGGATGGTGTCGATCATCTTCGACCAGTTTTCGGTCTGCTGGTAGAGCGCCAGCATCTTGTGAAGCAGCGAGTGGTTCGTGGGGTTGATGTCCCGCGCTTCCTCGAGTGCTTCGATCGACTTCAGCGGATTCTTGTCGTTGTCGGCCCAGACGTCCGCGATGTCGGTGAGCATCCGGAAGCGGTCGTCGGCTTCGAAGACGTTGTCGAGGATCTGGCGCTTGTACGCGACCACCTGACGCCAGTCCTTCAGATCGGCGTAGAGGCTGACGAGCGCTTCGAGCGTGGGCACGTGCGCCGAGTCGACGCCGAGAGCCTTTTCGAAGTTGTTGATCGCCTGCTTCGCCTGACCCTGCTCGCGCTTGATGCAACCGAGCTTGAAGTAGACCTCGGCGCGCTGCTCGGTCTCGTCCTCGCCGAGCGAGGTGAGGACCTTCTGGAAGTTCGTGAGGGACGAGCCCCAGTCCTTGAGACGGAACGTGACCTCGGCGAGGCCGCGGATCGACTCCTGATCGGTGAGGTCGAGCTGGATTGCGGCCGAGTAAGCCTTGAGGGCTTTGTCGTCCTTGCCGAGCATCGCCGCGACCTTGCCGAGCTGGTTTTGCATGCCGTGCTGCTCGCTGCGGTCACGCTTGCCAGCCTTGCGGACGACCATGTCGAGCAAGGGCTCGGCGCGGGTCCAGTCTTCCTTGAGGATGTACTCGTTGATGAGCGGAAGAGCGGCGTCTTCGTTCTCTTCGTCCGCCTCGTGTGCGGCTTCCCACGCGAGGACGGCGCTGTCGTGATCGCCGAGCTGATCTTCGCGAAGACGACCGAGCTCGACGAGCAAGCGCGCGCGCTGCCGCGGCGCCGTCTGGTAGCTCTGCTCCTGATCGATGTAGCGCGCCGCCTTGTCGTAGTCGGCGTTGTCCATCGCGATCTGCTTCAGCGCGGCGAGGGACGGCAAGTGCGACGGATCGATGTCGAGCGCCATCTCGTAGCGGTCTTGCGCGGCGACGCGATCGCCGAGCTTCTCGTCGAGCGCGCGGCCAATGCGGAAGAACGACTCGACGCGCTGCTTCGTGTCCTGCGTGAGCTCGGCAACGCGGGTCATGAACTCGATCGCCTGGTTGGCGTCGCCCTGCTTGTCGTAGAGCTTCGAGAGCGCTTCGAGCGCCGGGATGTTCTGGTCGTCGAGGTCGACGATGTTGCGGTACGCGTCGATGGCGCGCTCCACGTCTTCGACTTCGTCGGCGTAGACCTGCGCGATCGAGCCGTAGAGATCGACCTTGGTTTTACGGTCGATCGTGGCCGAAACGTGCCGCTCGTACGTGTTGATCAATTCGAGCCACTGACGAAGCTTGCGGTAGTTTCGCTCGAGAGCGAAGTACGCCTCTTCGTGGTTCGGATCGATCTCGAGCACTTGCTCGAGGCGCTGCGCCGCGATGTCGGCCTTGAGGAAGTGCTCCTCTTGGAGACGTGCAAGGTGCATCAGAACGTCGATGCGCTCGCGCTCGGTGATGACGACGTCGAGCTCGGACTCGAGGATCTTCACGAGCTCGGGCCACTGGCTGAGGGCTTCGTAGACGCGGGTGAGACCACGCATCGACTGGAGGTTCGCGGCGTCGATGTCGATGACCTCGCGGTAGACCTGCGCCGAACGCGACGGATCGGAGAGGCTCGTTTCGTAGAGGCCGGCGATCCGAAGCTTCGTGTTGGCGATCTCGACCGGATCCGAGAGCGCGGGAACCTTGCGCTGGAGGACGTCGACGAGGTCCTTGTTCTGGCCGCGTGATGCGTAGATGCGCTCGAGGTTCTCGAGTGCGGAGACGTACTGCGGATCGACCTCGAGCGCGCGCTGGAAGTACGTGATCGCCTGATCGGTCTGGTTCATCTGCGCGTCGAGCAGCTCGCCGAGCTCCGTCATGATCTCTTTGCGATCGAGATCGGTGATGGCGACGTCGAGCGCACGCGTGAGCGTCTGACCGAGCTGCTGCCAGTTGGCGCTCTTCCGATAGAGCTGACCCATCTGCCGAAGCGCGCCGACGTTGTTCGGATCGAGCGCGACGATCTGGGCGTAATACGGCTGCGCGAACTCGGGGTGACCGAGGTCGTCGCCGTACCACTTGGCCAAGTGGAGACAGAGGCGGATCTTCTCGCGTGAGTCGGTCTGCTCTTTGAGCCACGTGTTCGCTGTCTGGATGACCTCGCCCCAACGACCGGTGGCTTGCGCCATTCGCTCGAGGTAACGCGCCGTCTCGCGATCGTGGAAGTCGAGGCCGAGCGCGTTGAGCAAGGCGTCGAGCGCCTGGTTCTTGTCGTCGAGGTGCTCTTCGAAGACGCGGGCGATCTTGCGAAGCAGCTCGGTCTTGTCGCTCGTCTCTTCACGCGTATCGAGGCGACCGAGGTAGAGCTCGATGAGGGGCTCCCACCGCGCGGCGGCCTGATGACGCTTCTCGAGCTCGAAGAACGCTTCGTCGCTGGTCGGGTCGGCTTCGAGGATCTTCTGGTAGGCCGGCGTCGCGGAGTCGGGCTCCTCGAGCTGGTCGCTCCAGATGGCTGCGATGCTGCGCAGCTCTTCGATCTTCTCGCTGGCCTCGCCGAGCGCTTCGGCGCGCTGCATCTTGACGTCGATGACGTCGGTCCACTTCTCTTCGGAGCGGTAGATGCTCTCGAGAGCGTCCATCGCCTCGAAGTCGGGCCCGACCTCGAGCAGCTTGCGCCAAGCATCGGCGGCATCGAACGGCTGCTGCAGCTTCTCGCCGTAGGTCTTGCCGAGCTCGCGGAAGATCTCCTTTAGCTCCTCGCCGTCGAGCAGCTGCGCGGCGCGATCGACGATCTGGTGCAGCGATGTGACCAATTCGCTCGCGTCGTTCTGCCGGCGGCGAATGGCCGAGATGCTGCGTAGCGCGGCGAGGTTCGCGTAGTCGATGTCGAGGACGCGGTTCCAGTCCTCGAGCGCGAGCTCGTCCTTCTGAAGCTTGTCCGAGAAGATGCGAGCGCGGCGCGTGAGGATGTTCACGCGGTCGTCGTCTTGCGGGGCGATCTCGAACTGACGCTCGAGGATCTCGACGAGCTCGCGGTGCATCTGCTGGCTGTCGTAGAGGTTGGCGAGAGCACCGAGCGCTTCGGGATCTTCGCCGCGGAGATCGAGGACGACCTTCCACGTGTCGATCGCCTTCTGCGGCTCGCCGAGGCGACTCGACGCGAGGTGCGCGAGCTTCGCGCGAATCTCGGCTTCGGCAACGTCGCCCGACGCGTTCTCGAGCTCGCGCTCGTAAACGTTGTTGAGCTCCTGCCACGAGCCGAGGCGCTCGTAGATCTTGCCGAGCGCAAGGATGGCGCCTTCGTGCGCCTTGTCGAGCTGGTCGAAGATCATCCGATAGGAGCGGATCGCGTCGGGCGTCTGACCGAGACGGTCCTCGTAGATCTCGCCCATGCGGGCGTAGAGATCGACGAGCTCGAGCTCGTCCTTCGTCGACTTCACCCGCTGCTCGAGGATGGCAGCGAGGTCGGCCCACGACTCGATCGAGAGGTAGATGCGATCGAGGTTCGAAAGCGCGTCGACGTCGAGCGGCTCGACGGAGAGGACGTATTTGTACGTCTCTTCGCTCTTCGTGATGTCGCCGAGCTCGTCTTCGAACGTCTTCGCGAGGCGCTTGCCGATCGAGCGCTGCACGTTCGGATCGGTGTGGAGGCCGAGGATGTCGGCGTACGCGTTGGCGAGGGTCTCCCAACCGCCCTCGACGGTCGCTGCGAGGCGCGGGGCTTCTTCGCCCGACTTTTCGTCGAGCGGGTATTCCTTGAGCGCGCGGATGTAAATCTCGAGCGTGGACGCGGTGTCGAGGAGCTTCTCTTCGTGGAGCTCCGCGATGCGGTAGTACGCCGCGAGCCGCTCCTCTTCCCCTTGCGTGTGCGTGAGCTGGGCTTCGTGAACGCCCGAGAGCTTTTGCCACTCGCCCATCTGGCGGTAGAGGGGCTCGAGGATCTCGGCGAGCTCGGGTTGCTTCACGCCGCGGGCGAAGAGCGACTCGAGAGCTGCGAGCGTGGCCTCGTGCTCGGGAGCGGCATTGATGACGTCACGGTAGGCGGCGATCGCGGCGTCGAGATCGTTGAGGCGAGTCTCCTGCACCTGACCGAGGCGGTACTTGAACTCGAGGATCTCGTCCGGCGTCTGGCCGATGTCGGCCTCGCGCGGAAGGATCGCCGCGAGATCGCTCCAGCGCTCGGTCTGCACGTACAGGCGGTCGAGCGAGCGGATCGCGGTCTGGTTCTCGGGCTCGGCGTCGAGCACCTTGCGAAACCGCTGGATGGCATTGTCGACGTCCTCGAGCTGGACCTCGTAGATCTGCGAGGTGCGAAGACCGAGCTCGACGAGGCGCTGCGGCTCGTCGCCGCCTTTGAGGAGCTTGTCGAGCTCGAGATCGTACAGCCGGCCAACCTCGGGCCAGCGGTTCACGACCATCGCGAGGCGCTCGAGGTTCTGCAGCGTGAGCTCGTTGCCGTTGTCGAGAGCGAGCGCGCGCGCGTACGTGTCGAACGCCGAGCCGTGGTTGTCGAGCGCGTCCTCGTAAAGCCGCGAGATGCGGTGGAGGAGATCGACCTTCTGGAAGGGATCGGTCGCGTGAAGGACCTGCACCTCGTGAACGCTGATCAGCTTGGGCCAGTCGCTCTGCGCCTCGTAGACGGGCTCGAGGACGGCAGCCGCCCCGAGCGGATCGCCGCCGGGGCCAGGCGTCCCGCTCTTCAGACCTTCGAGAGCGCGAAGCGTGGGGTCGTGATCCGGCTGCTGGCCGAGGATCTCGCGATAGAGCTCGACAGCGCGCGTGACGTCATCGAGGCGCTTCTCGTAGAGCTCGGCAATCCGGTACTGGAAGCTGATCGCCTCGTTCGCGTCCGCCGTCATCTCGCTCTCGCGCGTGAGGACGCCGAGGAGCTCGGTCCAGTTCTGCGCCTGCTCGTAGAGGACATCGAGACGCGAGAGCGCCTGGAGGTCGTCGGGATCGAGCTCGAGAATCTTCTGGTAGGTGTCGATCGCCTTCGGGACGTCGCCGAGCTCACGCTCGTAGACCGCACCGACTTGGTAGTAGATGCGCTTCTTCTCTTCGGGGTCGACCACGAGATCCGCCTTCTTGGCGTAGATCTCCATGAGGTCGGCCCAGCGCGCGAGACCGAGGTAGCGTTTGATCAACGCGTCGAGCGCGCGGACGTCGTCGCTGTCGAGCTCGATGACCTTGTTGTAGACGGCGATCGCCGCTTCGGCGCGATCGAGGACGTCCTCTTCGATGTTGGCTGCCTGGAAGAGAGCTTCCTTCTTGGCGGGGAGGTCTTCGAGGATCTCCGCCTTCTTCTGCAAGATCAGCGAGAGGTCGGGCCAGCGCTCCGTGATGCGGAACAAGCGCTCGAGCGACTCGGCGGCTGCGAGGCTCGCGGGATCGATCTCGAGCACACGCCGGTAGAGCGCGATCGCGGTGTCGATGTTGCCGAGGTCGTTCTCGTAGACACGCGCGCTCATCATGTAGAGCGAGCTCGCGAGCTGCGACTCGTCGATGGAGAGCGTGCCACCCGCGACGCCGTCTGCGCCGACGATGCTGCCCGCCAGACCTTCGAAGACCTGCGCGAGGTCGGCGAAGCGCCCGGTGGCGCGCGCGACGCGATCGAGCCCCTGCTGGGTCTGCTCGTTCGCCGGATCCTCTTTGAGAGCGCGCGCGAGTGTCGCGAACGACGAGTTCAGATCGCCGGCTGCGTCCTCGTAGAGCTGCGCAATTTGGTGAAGGAGCTCGACGCGACGCGATGGATCGTCGGAGCGGCGCACCTGAACTTCGTGCACGCCAATGAGCTTCTGGTAGTCACCGAGGTGCCGGTAGAGCGGCTCCAGAAGGTCAGCGATCGTGAGCTCGTACTTGGGATCGCGCCCGAGGCGCTCGAGCGCGGCGAGCGCCTGTGCGTTCGTCGGATCGCGCTCGAGGATGGAGCGGTAGCCCTCGATCGCAGTCTCGATCTGGTTCATCTCCATCTCACAAAAAACTACAAAACAAAACATA
>CAXSGV010000170.1:9435-12125 GCA_964236615.1 uncultured Polyangiaceae bacterium | reverse complement strand
CGGCCCACCAAGGCGTCGAGCACGACGACCTCAACGTGCTGTGTCTCGGCGCCCGCATCATCGGCGGCGCGCTCGCGAAGGAGATCACGCTCGCGTTCCTCGGCGCAAAGTACAGCGGCGAAGAGCGTCACGCGCGCCGTCTTGGCAAGGTGCTCGCGATCGAATCGCGCTTCTCGAAGGACCGCTGAGCGCGGGCTGACTCGAAAGGTCGACGGCGGTGCTGGGCTTTCTTCTCTTCGCGAGCGTGCTCGCGGCGTTGCTCCACTACATGGTGTGGGCGCGCCTCCTGCGCGACACGAAGCTGCCGAGCCCGTGGAGAGGCATCGCTTCGTGGACCATGGTCTTCCTTGCGGCGACGATCCCGGTCGGCATCGTCGTTCAGAGAACGGCACCGCGGTGGTTCACGTCGCCGTGGATGTGGGTCGCGTACACGTGGTTGGGGTTTCTTTTCTTTCTCTTCGTTCTGCTCGTGCCCGCCGAGATCGTCCGCGCCGTTTACTTGATTGCGAAAAGGCCCGTCGACGAGGATCGGCGTCGCTTCGTCGCTCGCGCCATCGGCGGTGCGGTGGGCGCGTCCGCGCTTGGTCTCGGTGGTGGCGGCCTCTTCTTCGCGCTGCGGGAGCTCGCGGTGAAGAACGTGACGGTCAGGCTCACGAAGCTCCCCGCGTCGATGCACGGGTTCACGATCGTGCAGCTCACCGACGTCCACGTCGGTCCGACGATCGGCAAATCGTTCATCGACGCGATGGTCGACAAGACGAACGCGCTCGCGCCCGACATCATCGCGATTACCGGTGATCTCGTCGACGGATCGGTCGCTGCGCTCGCGCCTTTCGTCGAAGCGCTCGGTCGCCTGAAGGCCAAGCACGGCGTGTTCTTCGTGACGGGCAACCACGAGTACTACTCGGGCGCTGACGCGTGGATCGCGCACCTCGGCACGCTCGGCATCAAGGTCCTTCGCAACGAGCGCGTGGCCATCGAGGGGATCGATCTCGCGGGCGTCGACGACGCGCACGCCGATCGCTACTCGACCGCGCATGGAATGGACGTCGCGAAGGCGCTCGCGGGTCGCGACACTGCGCGCTTGCTCGTGTTGCTCGCGCATCAGCCCAAGGCAATCGCCGAGGCCGCGCGAGGCGGGGTCGATCTCCAGCTCTCTGGCCACACCCACGGCGGCCAGCTCTTTCCCTGGAGCCTCTTGGTGAAGCTCGATCAGCCGTACGTGACCGGCCTTCACCTGCACGACGCGACGCAGATCTACGTGAGCGAGGGCACCGGCTACTGGGGTCCGCCGATGCGGGTCGGCACGCGCGCGGAGATCACGCGTATCGAGCTCCATCGCCAGGACGCCTGACGACCACGTCCGAAAACGGCGAGACGCGCGCCGCGCGCCGACGCATGCTGCCGACCATGGAGCCCGCGACGAAGCTCGAGCCGAGCGCCTGCTACCGCGCCCTCGAAGCGCGTGATGCGCGGTGGGACGGGCGCTTCTTCACCTGCGTCAAGACGACGGGCATCTACTGCCGGCCGGTGTGTCCGGCACGCACGCCGAAGCTCACGTCGTGCGTGTTCGTCGCGAGCGCGGCCGCTGCGCAAGCCGCCGGCTTTCGGCCGTGTCTCCGCTGCCGTCCCGAGAGCGCCCCGGCGGGTGCGGCCTGGCGTGGGACCGAGAGCACCGTGACCCGCGCGCTGGCGCTCATCGAAGAGGGCGCTCTCGACGACGGCGATGTCGAAGGTCTCGCCGAGCGCCTCGGCGTCGGTGGTCGCCAGCTTCGCCGCTTGTTCGACGCGCACCTCGGCGCGTCGCCCGTCAAGGTGGCCGAGACGCGCCGCATCCTCTTCGCGAAGAAGCTCCTTACCGACACCTCGATGACGATCGGCAACGTCGCGCTCGCCGCCGGGTTCGGTAGCGTGCGTCGCTTCAACGACGTCATCAAGCAGTCGTGCGGCTTCACCCCGAAGGTGCTCCGCGCGCGCGCGTGCACGCGTCCGGCGACCGCGCCGGGCGACGACGCCGCCGTGACTGTGAAGCTGCCGTTCAGCGCCCCTTACGACTGGAGCGCGATGCTCGGATTTCTCGCCCGTCGCGCGATTCCGGGTGTCGAGCAAATTACCGCCGAATCATGGCGCCGCACGGTCTCCGTCGATGGAGTGCGCGGCACAGTCGAGGTTCGCCGCGGCGGGCCGACCCACCTGCTCGCCACGGTGCGGCTGACGCGTGTGACGGCCCTCGCCTCGGTCCTCGCGCGCCTTCGCCGCGTGTTCGACCTCGATGCGGACGCCGCGGCGATCGCAACGCACCTCGCAAAGGACGTTCGCCTCGCGGGCGCCGTGAAGCGACGCCCCGGCCTTCGCATCCCCGGCGCGTGGGATGGCTTCGAGCTCGCGGTGCGAGCGATCCTCGGCCAGCAAGTGACCGTTGCGGGTGCCACGACGCTGTCGGGGCGCCTCGTCGCCGAGTACGGCGAACGCCTCGACGGCAGCGAGGACCTCTTGTTCCCGCCGCCAGCCGCGATCGCCCCCGCCGACCTGCGCGCCATCGGCATTCCGGCGATGCGCGCCGCAGCGATCTCGGCGCTCGCGTCGGCGGTCGTCGCCGATCCGGATTTGCTCTCGCGCTTTCGTGACGTCGCGGCGACCACGGCGGTGCTCGCCGCCATCGTGCCCGACACCCGCAGCGGCACCCCCGG
>CAXSGV010000170.1:0-9425 GCA_964236615.1 uncultured Polyangiaceae bacterium | reverse complement strand
AATCGGCGCGTGGACGGCGGAGTACATCGCAATGCGCGCGCTGGGTGAGCCCGACGCATTTCCGTCGACCGATCTCGTTCTCTTGAAAGCGCTCGACGCGACGCCGGCGGACGCGCGTGCCCGGGCCGAAGCTTGGCGACCTTGGCGCGCTTACGCCGCAATGCATCTCTGGATGGAGGACCGACCGCGATGAAGACGACCAAACGCACCGAGCCCTGTGAGCTCTACATCGATCACATCCATGACCACGCAGCGGGCCCCGAGGTCGGAACGATCCTGCTCGTCGCCGACGGCACACGCCTCGCGGCCCTCGATTTCGAAGGCTTCGAAGGCCGCATGAACGCGCTTCTCGGTGCTCGTTATGGCACCCCGCGCCTCACGCCTCGTCGCGATCCCGCCGGACTCTCGACGCGCCTGCGGGCATACCTCGCCGGCGATCCGTCCGCGCTCGAGGGCGTCGAGGTCGACGGCGGGGGCACACCGTTTCAGCGTCTCGTCTGGCCAGCGCTGCGTACGATCCCGGTCGGCACCACCACGACCTTCGGCGAGATCGCGCGACGCATCGGTCGCCCTCGCGCGTCGCGTGCGGTGGGTCTCGCGAATGCGAGGAACCCGATCGCGATCGTCGTCCCTTGCCACCGCGTGGTCGGCGCCGACGGCACGCTCACGGGCTACGCCGGCGGTCTCGCACGCAAGCAGTGGCTCCTCGCGCACGAGCGAGCCACGGTCGAGCTGTGATCGGCCTCGACGTGCTCGCGTCGTACCGGCGGCGTACACTTTGGAGATGGGGAGCACGACCGAAGCAGAAGACGACGTGGGTGCCTCGACGGTCGGCCGCGAGATCTCGACGGTGCTGAGCGACCTCGACGACCTTCGACTGAAGCTCGAACGGCTCCGCGAAGCTGCTTCGAAGCGCAGCTCCGAAGTGCGCATCAAGATCCCACCTGCGAAATAGCCGTTACTTCGCGCTAGCGTCCCTGAACGGCCCGCCCGACGTCGCCGCCGGTTCGCCGACGACGATGAAGCGCCAAAGCCGTTCGGCCCACACGTCACCGCCCTTGTCGGTGGGGTGAATGCGATCGCTCTGCATTTGCAGCTCGAGCTGGCTCGAGTCGAAATACTTGCAGGGTGCAACGTTCTCTTCGATGACCTTCGTCATCGCGGCCTCGGTCTTCGACGCAGCGCGAAGGTGGGGCGGGCCGATCCAGATGCACTCGCGTCCGTCGGTCGAGAGCTTCTTCGCGATGTTGCGGATGCTCGGCGCGAGCACATCGGGGTGCGGCACGCTCAGGTTGTTCGTGCCGAGGTTCAAGAGCACGAGGTCGGGTTTGTAGAGCTTCACCATGCGGGGAAGCCGCTCCTCGTGCTCGTAGCTCTGGATGCCGGCGCTCGTGAGCGAGTTCGAGAAGAACCGAACGCCGCGCGCTTCGAAGCGACGCTGCAGCGCCTTCGTCAGCCCGCCACCGAACCCGACCTCCGAGTCACCGAGGTGGAGCACCGTCTTGTAACGCGTCTTCAGCCCCCGCAAAGCGGCGTCGTAGTCGGCGGGCGTCGTGCTGGCCGTGCTTGCGTCGAGCGCGGCCTCGCTCGCGTCGCTTGCGTCGCTTGCCTCGTTGCCCGCGCCGTCGAAGAGCGAGCTCGCGTCCTGCGGCGCGGCGGCCTCGGCGAGGGTGGGCGCCGCATCGACGACTTCGCTTGCCTGCTTTTCGGTGCAGCCGGACGTGAGAAAGAGGGTGCCCTCGAAGGCGAGCACCCCGAAGAGAATCGCCTTTTTCCCGATCACCAGCCGCACTTCTGCGACTTGTTCTCGGTCTTCAAGTACTCACGCAGCGGAGCGAAGTATTCGAGTAGCGCCGACGCATCCGCCTTCTTCTCGCCGCTCAACGCAGCGAGCGCCTCCGGCCAGGGCTTGCTCGCGCCCATCGACAGCATGTCCATGAGGCGCTTGCCTGCCTCCTTGTTGCCGTAGATGGAGCACTTGTCGAGCGGCCCCGTGTGCCCCGCGGCTTTGCAGAGCGCGCGATGGAACTGGAACTGGTAGATGCGCGCGAGAAAGTAGCGAATGTAGGGCGTCGATGCGGGCACGTGGAATTTCGCGCCCGGATCGAAGTCCGCGTCGGTGCGTGCGACGGGCGCCGCGACGCCTTGGTACTTCAGGCGAAGGTCCCACCACGCCTCGTTGTATTTCGCCTTCGGCGTCTTGCCGGCGAGGACGTCCCAGCGCCACTTGTCGATGAGGAGGCCGAACGGCAGGAAGCTGACCTTGTCGAGCGCCATCTTCATCTGCTGGTTGATGGCGGCCTTCGGGTTGTCGGGCGCGCTCGCGAGCAAACCGAGCCCCTTCAAGTACGAAGGCGTCACGCTGAGCGCGAGCGTGTCGCCGATGCCCTCGTGGAAGCCGTCGTTGGCACCCTGCTGAAAGAGCACGGGCAGCTTGGCGTACTGGCGGAAATAGAAGTCGTGACCGAGCTCGTGGTGGATCGTGATGAGATCCTCCTCGGTCGGCTCGATGCACATCTTGATGCGGAGATCGCTCGACCAGGTGACGTCCCACGCGCTCGCGTGGCAGACGACCTCGCGCTCCTTCGGCTTCGTGAAGAGCGAACGCTCCCAGAACGTCTTCGGGAGCTCCTCGAACCCCAGCGACGTGAAGAAGTTTTCGCCGAGCTTCACCATCTTCACGGCGTCGTAATTTTTGGATTTGAGCGTCGGCGATACGTCGAGTGACGCCTCGCCTTTGTACGGGACGACGAGGTCGTAGATGTTGTTCCACTCCTGCGCCCACATGTTGCCGAGGAGGTGCGCGGGGATGGGGCCGTGATCGGGGACCTTGTCCTTGCCGTACTTGTCGCGGAGCTTGGCGCGCACGAAACAGTGAAGCTCGTCGTAGAGCGGCTTCACCTCCTGCCACAGGCGCTCGATGTCCGCCTCGAACTCGACCGGCGGCATGTCGTAGCCGGCGCGCCACATCGCGCCCATGTCGCTGAAGCCGATCTCCTTCGCGCCCTTGTTGCCGAGCTCGACGTAGCGCGCGTACTTGTCCTTGATCGGCGGGGAGGTCGAATGCCACCCGGTCCACGCTTCGAGGAGCTCGTCGTAGTTGCGGCTCTTGGCGATGGTTTTCGAGAGGTCGGGGAGGGCGAGGCACTGCTTCTCCGGCTTCTCTTTTGCGAGCCGCGGCGGGCAGAACTTCGCCTTGCCGTACGAGCTCGTCATCGAGACCTCGATCGCGGCGAGCTCTTCGCGCTCCTTCGCGTCGCTCGGCGCGGGGATCGTCTGCGCGAGCTTGAGCAGCAAGAACTGCCGCTGCAGATCGGCGGGCAGCGTCTTCATGATCGGATCGAAGCGCCGCGCGCTCTGGATCGTTTTGGTGACGTACTCGGCGGTTGCCTCTTCACCCGCGGCGCTGAGCGCCTCGGTGTCGTCGGTGATGAAGTTTTGGTTCACCCAGCCCGCTCGGTCGCGCGCGATCCAAAGGCGGCGCAGATCTTTGTCGACTTGCGTCATGAACTTCTGCGCTTCATCGGCCGTCGGCGGCCCCGCGTTGGCGGTCGTCGTGGTCGTGATTGGCTCGGGCACCCTTCCAGTGCCCTTCGGTGCGCCGCCGCACGCGAGCGGCACCAGCCCGGCAAACGCGACCAAGATAGAAGAGACGCGGATGGCATTGCGACGACCAGACTTTGACCGATGGCTCACGGTGGGCTCCGGATGCTAGAAAGAGAGGTGCCTTTCTTACCAACGTCGCGAAGCACATGGCCAGGGTTCTTCGTGTTCGCGCTGGCTTCAAGCGCCGCCGCGATGCTCGCCGGCGCGTGCACCGACGCAACGACCACGCTCCCCGGCACCGTCGATTCCGGCATCGGCACGGCTGACAGCGGAGCGGACACGTCGAAGGGGGACGCGAACGTCTCGAAGAGCCAGTGCCCCGCGCCGAAGGTCGTCGCTCCCGACGACGTCGGCGGAGGCTACTTGAAGCCCGAGACCGTCACGTTCGTTCGCGACGTCGACGGCGATACTGCCCATTTCAAGTTTGCCACCCGCGGTGAGCTCGACGTTCGTTTCCTCTGGGTGAACACGGAGGAGTCGAAGTCGCAGACTCCTGGCGCGAACACGGCGTTCGGCGCCGAGACCAGCAAGGTCGTCGAGGGCTACATGAAGGCGGGGAGCGAATTCGTCGTCGCGCTTCAAGCCGACACCAAGAACCCCACGGAGCCGAACCTCGATCCGTTCAACCGGGCGCTCGGTCTCATCTTCATCGATGGCGATCTTTTCCAAACGCGCCTCGTGCGCGAAGGCTGGAGTGCCTACTACACCGACTACGGCTGCGCGATCGAGCCGATGCACACCGCGCTCCTCGACGCCGAGGCGGAAGCCAACGCCGAGAAGCGCGGCATCTGGGCGCCCGATCACCCGACCGACTACAAGCCGATCCTCGCGAAGTGGATCCACGACAGCTGCCGCCCGAACCCGTTCAACGGCCCCTACTGCAAGTAGGCGTCGGGCCAGAACGTCAGGTCGCGCGCGCGTGGAAGCTCAACGTCTCGAGGGTTCCGACTTCGCGCAGCCATGGTTGGGTGTGGCCGCCGGGTAGCACGCGGAGGTCGTGCGCCACGTTGCGCTGCGCGAGCGCGCGAGCCAGCGCCTCGTTGGCTTTGCGGAAGGGATCCTCGGTGCTCGTGACGAGGCTCAACGCACGGGGCGCGCCCGCGTCGCTGCCAACGGCGATCGCGAGCCGCTCGGCGTTGCGCGCCGCGCTGCCTTCGCCAATCGCCGTCTGCACGCCACCCCAGGCGCCGAACGACTCGGGGCGTCGCAGGAAGATCTCGAGCGAGACGTAGCCGCCGAGCGAGCAGCCACCGATACGGGTCGTGCGCTCGCCCTCGAGGACGGGTGCCTCACGACGAACACGCGGCACGAGCGCCTGGGTGAGCCAGCGACCATAGGCATCGAGCGTTTCGCCGCTCCCCGCAACGTTGGGCATGTACGGGCACGCCATCACGAGACCGCGGAGCGCCGGCAGCCGCTGCCGCAGCCGCTCGTAGGACGAGACGAGCCCATAGCGCTCGACCCAGGCAAAGGCGCCCGCGCGCGGATCGGTGGTCTCTCCGAGCCCGTGCAAGAGGACGACGAGCGGCACCTTGTCACCAGGCGCGATGTGCTTCGGCACGACGAGCGTGAAGCGACGTCCCGCTTCGGTGAGATCGCGCACCTCGGCGACGTCGTCGGCACGTGCGCGCCGCGGCACGCCGAGAGCGAGGGCGGTCGAGGCGAGAGTCAGGAAGGAGCGCCGCGGAATCACACGCACCCTCGTACGATGCCACGGCGTGTGGGAACGTGAAGGGATGGCGACGAGCGTCCAAAAGTTCGGTCGCTTCCCTAGCCGCAACGAGATCCTGGGACGCGAGAGCACAGCCGAAGAGCTCGAGCTCCTGAAGACAGAGGGATGCTCCTTCTGAGGTAGGCTTGGCGTCATGAGCAACGCCACCGAATCGCCCGGTACCAGCCCCCCCATTACCGGCGTCGTGAAGAAGCGCACGCCTTCGGAGCCCTCCGAGAGCTCCGAGACCTCCGCGCCTTCCGCGCGCCCGCCGTCCTCCGTGGCCGACATGGCCACGCGCCTCTCGGCGATGAAGGCCGCGCAGCGGAAGCATCCGGTCCCCACGTACGACGAGCGCGTCGCGTGGCTCGACGCGCTCGACAAGGTCATCCTCAAATACAAGGACGAGATCGTCGCCGCCATCCGCGCGGACTTCGGCAATCGCTCACGCCACGAGACGCTCGTGGCCGAGGTCTTCATCACGCGCGGCGCCATCAAGCACGCCCGCGATCACCTTCGCGAGTGGATGGATGTGCAGCCGCGCGAGGTCGCCTGGACCTTCCTCCCCGGTCGCGCCGAGGTCGTCGTGCAGCCGCTCGGCGTCGTCGGCATCATCGCCCCGTGGAACTACCCGATTCAGCTCGCGCTCGCGCCGCTCGTCGCGGTGCTCGCCGCGGGTAACCGCGCGCTCATCAAGCCGAGCGAGCTCACACCGGCGACCAGCGATCTCCTCGTCAAGATGATGAGCGAAGCATTCGCGGCCGACCAGGTCGGCGTCGTCCTCGGCGGCGCCGACGCCGGCGAAGCGTTCTCGAAGCTCCCCTTCGATCACCTCGTGTTCACGGGCTCGACCAAGGTCGGCAAGCTCGTCATGCGCGCTGCGAGCGAGAACCTCGTCCCCGTCACACTCGAGCTTGGCGGCAAATCGCCGGCGATCGTCGATGCGGAGTACTCGATCGATCAAGCCGCGATCGAAATCATGACGGGCAAGTGCTTCAACTCGGGCCAGACCTGCATCGCGCCCGATTACGTCCTGCTCCCGAAGGGCAAGACCGACGCGTTCATCGCTGCCTGCAAGTCCGCGGTCGCGAAGATGTACCCCGACATGGGCAAGAGCGTCGACTACACGTCCGTCGTCAGCGAGGGCCATTACAACCGTCTGCGCGGGCTCGTCGACGAAGCAAAAGAGAAGGGGGCGAAGGTCATCGACCTCAATCCTTCGAAGGACGATCTCGATCCCAAGGTGCGAAAGATGGCGCCGATTCTCGTCGTCGATCCCAGCGAGGACCTCGCCGTGATGCAGGACGAGATCTTCGGCCCGATCCTCCCGATCAAGACGTACGGCTCACTCGAAGAAGCGATCGACTACGTCAACGATCACCCGCGCCCGCTCGCGCTTTACTTCTTCAGCCACGACCAAGAGAACATCGATCGCATGCTCTCCGACACGACGTCGGGCGGCGTCTCCGTCAACACGACGATGCTTCACGTCGCGCAGGACGACCTTCCTTTTGGCGGCGTCGGTCCGAGCGGCATGGGCCACTACCACGCACGCGAAGGCTTCGACGCCTTCTCCAAGAAGAAGGCGGTCTTCTACCAAGCGCGTCTGAACGCGGCCGGCCTCCTTCGCGCGCCCTACGGCAAGGCGATGGACACGCTCCTTCGCATCCTGCTCGGCAAGTAGCGCCGAGCAGGGGCGGGCAGCGAAGGGCAGCGAGCTTTCAGCGCACCGAGAAGTGGTAGTTCGCGCCGGACTTCGAGTCGTACTCGGTGCAGCCGTAGCGGCTGCTGCTCTGGAACCAGAGCGCGAGATCGCCTGACTCGGGGAGCGCGACCGAAGTCTCGACGTCGACGCGGTTGCCGTTGCGATCGGCCTCTGAGGTCTCGAAGGTCTGCGCCTTCGCCCCATTCAAGCTGGCGAAGCCGGTGATGCTCCACTGCGGGATGCCGTTCTGCGTGCCGCGGCACTGGTCGAGGCGATCCTGCGAGAACTTCACGAGGACCTTGCCGCCGGCCTTGAGCTGTCCGGTGGTCGTCGTCTGACCCTCCTTGTCGAACACGATCGAGGGCGTGACCTGCTCGGGCGTCGACTTCACGCTGAAGTGGTAGTTGCTGCCGTACTTCGAGTCGTACTCGGAGCAGCCCCAGCGGTTGGTCACCTGGAACCAGAGCGCGACGTCGCCAGATGCGGGCAGAGCGATCGTCGTCGTCTTGCCGGTCTCGAACGTCGTCGCTGCTTTGCCGTTCTCGCTCACGAAGCCGGTGATGAGCCAGCCGGGCTTGCCTTGGAAGTCACCGCGGCAGCCGGGGAGGCGCGCATCGCTGTATTGTACACGGACCTTGCCGCCTTCGACGAGGGGGCCGGACTGCGTGACGGAGCCATCGGCCGCGAAGGAGAGCGTCGGGGTA
This sequence comes from uncultured Polyangiaceae bacterium, assembly GCA_964236615.1. Taxonomy (GTDB): domain Bacteria; phylum Myxococcota_A; class Polyangia; order Polyangiales; family Polyangiaceae; genus CAXSGV01. The sequence goes on along the minus strand of CAXSGV010000170.1, from coordinate 1,699 downwards.
TCACCGAGTGCGCCTTCGCTCTCGTCGGCTGCGGAGTCGTTGCCGGTCGTGCCACTGCATCCCATGGCGAACGCGCCGCCGACGAGAACCGAGAGAACCGAGATGAGAGAGATCGTACGCATTTTTCGCTCCGCTTGAGGGGTGGTGTAGGACGCCGCCTACATCTGGAGCTTATGTATACAAGTGCGAAAACCCCGTGCAACTGGTGTTTTTCGATCCACGGGGGTGAACGCGAGCGCGTTCGGGGTGTCACGAGATCATCATCGACCCGGGCTTTCCTTGCTGCGTACGGGCAATCGCACCACGGTTAAAAACCCGAAAGTGGAAACAATTCTCCCGAGCATCGCCCTTGCCACGCGGGTCACGCGGCTCACTGACCGCCCGACCGAGAGCCTCCTCGTTTTGTCGGACGTGCACCTCGGCTCCGACCTCCACGAGCAGGCCCGCCGCGACGGCTTCGGCCGGCGATCGAAGCGCATCGATCAGGACATGGTGCATCTGCTTGCGCACTACCAAACGAAGAAGCCGACCGGCGAGCGTTGGCGTCTCGTCATCGCGGGCGACTTCATCGACTTCATCGGCATGGCAATCCCTTCGCACGGCGAGGACGTCGCAACCGAGCCCAGCGAAGAAGAGCTCGAGCACGGTCTCGGCAACGCGTCCGATCACGCACACCTGAAGATGCGCAAGGTCGCCGAGCGTCACCCCGACGTCTTCGACGCGATCGCCGACTTCGTTGCCGCCGGCCACGCGCTCACGATCGTGCACGGCAACCACGACCTCGAGTTCCACTGGGACGCCGTCAAAGACGAGCTCAAGAAGACGCTCGTCGCCAGCGCAGCGCGCCGTCACGCGGTGGCGTCACGCGCGGCAGGCGAACCCTTCGACGAAGCCCTGTTCACTTCGCGCGTCGAGTTCAACCCGTGGTTCTTCTACGTCAACGGCATGGCGTACATCGAGCACGGTCACCAGTACGACGCGTACTGCGCGACCGACACCTTGATGGCGCCGCTCTCGCCCGCCGATCCGCGTCGCATTGCGCGTGGGTTCTGCGACGTGCTCCTCCGCTTCGTCGTGCGCCCCACGCGCGGCCTCAAAGAGCACGGGCACGAGACGCTCGGCATCAAGGACTACGTCACGTTCGGCATGCGCCTCGGCGCCAAGGGGATGTTCAACCTTGCGACGAGCTTCGCCCGCGCCGTCATCGAGATGTTCCGGCTGCGCCGCGCCTATTTCACGGAAGCGGCGCAGGTGCTCAAGGCCGAGCACGAGCGACGCATCGGTCTGCTCGCCGAGGCCACGCGCATCGGCCTCGATCGCCTCAAGGCGCTCACGGCGTTGCAGGTGCCGCCGATCACGCGCTCGATCTCCGGCATCCTCGGGAGCGTGCTGCTCGATCGGCTCGCGCTCGGTCTCATCGCGTTCCTGCTTCTGTTCGTCGTAGGCCTGTTCGGTATCCGCCACGGGCACGCGTGGTGGGGCGCGCTCACCGTTCTCGCCGCTTGGGCCCTCGGGCACCGTTATCTCTCCCGCGCGCGCAAGATCGATCCCGCGGAGGATCTCATCGAGCGTGCGGCGAAGCTCGCGAAGCTCTTCCCGGCGGCGTTCGTGGTCATGGGGCACACGCACACGCCCGTGAAAGTGCCGGTCAACGAAGGCACGGCGACGTACATCAACCTCGGGTCGTGGGCCGAAGAGG
>CAXSGV010000169.1:0-12140 GCA_964236615.1 uncultured Polyangiaceae bacterium | reverse complement strand
GTGCCGCTGCAGGTCTCGAAGGTCGCGCGCGCAGCGACGAGCCGCGCCGTCGAGCTCGCCGGCGCAGAGCGTTTCGTCGAAGCGCTTGCCGAGCTCGATCGGTTGCCCTCCGAAGCGGCGCACGAACAGCCTGCGCTGCTCCTGCGTGCGGTGATCCTGACGAACGCGGGAAGAACCGACGAGGCCGAAGCGCTCTGCACGCGCGTGCTCGCGGCCAACGGTCTCGACGCCGACGCGCACTACGTCATGGCGCTGTGCCGCGAGAACGTTGGCGATCCGCCGGGCGCGGTGAAGCACAACGAGCTCGCTGCCTACCTCGATCCGGTGTTCGCCATGCCACGGTTTCACTTGGGCCTCGCGTTCAAGCGCGCTGGCGATACACGCCGTGCGCGGCGCGAGCTCGGCGACGCTCTCGTGCTCCTCGAGCGCGAGGACCCGCAGCGCGTCTTGCTTCTCGGCGGTGGCTTCACGCGCGATGCGCTCGTACGCGTTTGCCGCGCCGAGCTTCGCGGGCTCGAGGGCGCGACATGAGCACCGACGATCGCGCGATCGCGCTGCGTCTCGCGTTCGATGCCACGTTCGCCGAGCCGCCCGCAGAGCTGCTCGCGCCGCCCGCCGCGGTGGTGCGCGTGGGGCTCGGAGAGCTCGAGATCGGCGTGCGTCTCGCGGACATGGCGTCGATCGTTCGGGTCGACAAGCTGTTGCCCGTGCCATCACGGCGAAACGATCTTCTCGGGGTCACCCCGCTTCGGGGCGCGATGGTGCCGGTCTTCTCGCTCGAAGCGTTCCTCGACCTCCCGCGGCACGACGGCGCGACGGCCTTCTTGCTCGTTGCGCGATCGACCCCGGCTGTCGCGTTCGGCTGCACGAACGTGGTGGGCATCCTCGACGTTCCGCTCGACGCCCTTGTCGAGAGCGCCAGCTTGCACACGCCTCACCTTTGCGTAGCGCCCGACGGCGCGACGCTCCCGATAGTGTCGGTGGCGTCGCTTCTCGCCGCCATTCATTCCGACCTCGCTTCGTCTTTCAGCCCGGAGTCTCGCGCATGAATTCGAGATGGACCTTCTCGCAAAAGCTCGGCGCCGCGTTGGCGCTGATCGGCGCCCTCACGATTGCTCTCGCCGTCATCTCCTCTTATGCGCTGACGGGCGTCGTCGAGAGCAAGGACCGCCTCGTCACCGTGCAGGCTCAAAACCTGATCGATGCCGAGCACCTTCTTGCCGACAGCGCGCGCAAGGCCGCGTGGTCGCGCGCCTACCTGATCGATCCGCAAGAGAAGCACCTCGAGTCGATGCGCGGGGCGCGCCGCGATTTTCTCCAGACCCTGAAGACCATTCGCGCGCGCGAGGACTCCGACGACCGGATCCGCGCGACCCAGCGCATCGAAGTAGCGGAGGAGGACCACGAGCGTGCGCTCGCCGGGATCCTCGCGATGAAGAGAGCGAACGCGACGCTCGGGGAGATCGCGATCACCTACGAGCGAGACGTGCGGTCACGCCGCGAGTCGCTCGACGCATCGGTCGATGAGTTCCTCGAGATGGAGCGTGTCGCGATGACAGCACGCCGCTTGGAGTCTTCGGACCGCGCCATCAACGCCACGCGTGCGGTGACCCTAGCCGCCCTTGCCTGCATCGCGCTCGCGGTCTTCGTCGGGATCTACCTTTCACGTAGCCTCACGCAGCAGATTGGCGAAGCCATCCAGCACGTGCGCAGCTCGTCGATAGAGCTCCAGTCCGTCGCCAGTGAGCAAGCCGCGGGTGCGAAGGAGCAGTCGACGGCGATGACGGAGATCACGACGACCACGACCGAGCTCCTCGCGACCTCACGTCAGATTGCCGAGAGCGCGCAGCGCGTGGCGGAGATCGCGCGCAACACCGAGTCTGCGGCGAAGCAGGGCGACGAGGCCGTCGTCCGCAGCGAGTCCGCCGTCGGCGCGATTCGCCGGCAGGTCGATCTATCGGTCGGGCACATGCTCGAGCTCGGAAAGAAATCGCAGCAGATCGGCGGCATTCTCGACGTGATCAACGAGCTCGCCGACCAGACGAACATCCTATCGATCAACGCCGCGATCGAGGCCGCGGGCGCGGGCGACGTCGGCCGGCGCTTTGGCGTGGTCGCGGACGAGATCCGCAAGCTGTCGGTGCGGGTGACCGGCTCGACGCGGGACATTCGCGGCCTCATCGACGAGATCCGCGGCGCGGTGAACAGCACGGTGATGACCACCGAGACAGCGTCGAAGACCGTCGATCAGGGGACGCGCGAGTTTGCGTCGCTCGCGACGAGCCTGCGCGAAATCGCCGGGCTCGTCGGGACGACGACCGAAGCCGCGCGCGAGATCGAGCTGAGCACCAAGCAGCAGTCGACGGCGGTCGAGCAAGTGAACGCCGCGATTGCCAACGTGGCGCAGGCGACGAAGGAGACCGAGATCAGCTCGTCGCAGTCGCTCCAGACGGCCTCACAGCTCGCGGCGATGTCGCAAGATCTCTCCCGTCTCATCCAGCGCGATCCGGTCGTCAAGGCCTGAACGTGGGGTCGGACCTCGATCGCTACTTCTTCGTCGAGGCAGACGAGCTCATGGGCGAGCTTGGCCGCAGCCTCCTCGAGCTCGCAAGCGCGCCCGAGTCGGCGCCGCTCGTGGTGCGCGCGCTGCGCGTGACGCACACGCTGAAGGGCGCTGCGAGGATCGCGAAGCATTCCGAGGTGGCCACGGCCACCCATGCGATGGAGGAGGTGCTCCTTCCGTACCGCGATGCCGCCCTGCGCGTGCCTCGCGCCGTCGCCGATGATTTGCTCGCGCGTCTCGACGCGCTCAAGGCCGACCTCGTGCGTGCGGAGCACGGCGGCGAGCTGCCACGTCCTATGGCCCCGGCCGCGATGACGGCACCGCCGGCCGTCGAAGAGCTCACGCGCACGCTGCGCGTCGACATGGAGCAGATGGACGCTCTCGTCGCGACCGTGGACCAGCTGACGATGCAGACGCGGGCGCTGCGCCGTCAGCTTCCGGCGCTCGAGCATGCAGCGAGCCTCGCGCGAGCGCTCGTTCAACAGGGTGGCTCGAGCACCTCACGCACACGTTCGATCGCAGAGGAGCTGCGCACCACGATCGACGCGGTCGGTCGATCCTGGACGACCACCGCCGATCAACTCGGCGTCGAGATCGGCCAGGTGCGCGACGCGGCCGATCGACTCCGGCTACTTCGCGCCGATGTGGCCTTCGACGTGCTCGCGCGCGCCGTGCACGACGCCGCCTCGGCCGAGGGGAAGAGCGTCGTGCTCCACGTGACGGGCGGCGACGTTCGTGTCGAAGCGCCGGTCCTGGTGCCTTTGCGCGACGCCATGCTTCACGTCGTGCGCAACGCGGTCGCGCACGGAGTCGAGAGCCCCGCCGAGCGACTCGCCGCGGGAAAACCGGCTCAAGCAACGATCGAGCTGACGGTCGTACGCGAGCGCGACCGGATCACGATTGCCTGCACAGACGACGGCAACGGCATCGACGTCGAGGCCGTGCGCCGCGTGGCGAGCGAGCGTGGCTTGCTTCCTGCGGGCGGCGTTTGGACGATGGAGCAGGCGGTCGCCGTACTTCTCCGTGGTGGCGTGTCCACGATGCGTGACGCGACCGAGCTCGCCGGCCGCGGCGTGGGCCTCGACACGGTGCACGACGGTGTTCGTCAGCTCGGTGGGAGCGTTCGCGTTCGCAGCGATCCAGGCGTCGGCACGACTGTCTTTCTCGTCGCGCCGATCTCGCTAGCTGCGCTGTCCGGCGTCGAGGTCGAGGCCGACGGCGTGCGCGCTGCGATCCCCCTCGAGAGCGTCGCGCGTGTGCTCAGGTTCACCGCGGAGGATGCGGCCGCGCACGATGGAACCATCGTCGACGCCGGGGTCGCGCTCCCAGTCGTACGACTCGGCGAGGTTCTCACAAAGGGCTCGCGCTCCGAGCGCCGCATTTCCTGCGCCGTCGTCGTCGAAGCGAAGGGCCGTCGGGTCGCCGTGCTCGTCGATCGCATCCACGGCATCTTTCACGCAGTGCTGCGCCCGTTCCCGTCCTTCGTCGACGCCGAGCCCTTCATTGCGGGCGCCAGCCTCGACGCGCAGGGCAGGGCACACCTCGTCCTCGATGCGAATGGCATCGTCGATCTCGCCGATACGGTGCCGGCCGACGCAAAAGCGCGAGCCCGGCCGAAGCTCCCGTTGCTCGTGATCGACGACTCGATGACCACGCGCATGCTCGAGCAGAGCATCCTCCTGTCGGCGGGCTACGCGGTCGATTGTGCGTCCTCCGCCGAAGAAGGCCTCGCGCTCGCACGTCAGCGCCGCTATGGAGTCTTCGTCGTGGATGTCGAGATGTCGGGAATGAGTGGGTTCGAGTTCGTGGAAGTCACACGCGCCGACCCCGACCTCCGTGACGTGCCGGCGATCCTCGTGACCTCCCGGAACGCACCGGAGGACAAGGCGCGCGGGAAAGAAGCCGGGGCTGCTGCCTACGTCGTGAAGAGCGAGTTCGATCAGGGGTTCCTGCTCGACACCATCGCTCGCTTGCTCAGGGAGAGCGCATGACGATTCGCGTGCTCGTCGTCGAAGATTCCATCACGATCCGAAAGCATTTTCTCTCGGTGCTCTCGGCCGATCCGGGCATCGAGGTCGTCGGCGAGGCGGCGGACGGAAAACGTGCGATCGAGATGTGCGAGAAGCTGCGGCCCCACGTCGTCACGCTCGATCTCCAGATGCCGATGATGTCCGGCATCACCGCGACCGAATACATCATGGCGTACTGCCCCACGCCGATCCTCATCGTTTCGTCGGCGGGCAATCGCTCCGACGTGCACCGCACCTACGATGCGCTCGCCGCCGGCGCCGTCGACGTGCTCGAGAAGCCCACTGGCAAAGAGACGGGCGACACGTGGGAGCGCGAGCTCGTCGCGCGCGTGAAGCTCGTCTCGCGCATCAAGGTGATCACCCATCCGCGCGCGCGGCTCGAGACCGTAGGGCGCCTGGATCGCGCTGCCGCCGTTGGCGAAGTGAAGCCGGCAACGGCGCGCTCGTGCACGATCGTGGCAATCGGCGCATCGACTGGCGGGCCCGCCGCCATCGTGTCGATCTTGAAGGCGCTACCAGCCTCGTTCAGCATTCCTATCCTCCTCGTCATCCACGTCGACGAGCCGTTCGGTCATGCGATGGCGGAGTGGCTCGACGCCGTGTCGCCGTTGCGTGTCGCGTACGCGGTCGACGGCGAGCCCGTACCCTCGGTAGGCCAAGGCCGCGTGCTGATGGCACCGCCCGGTCGTCACCTCGTCCTCGATCGCGGGATGCTTCGCCTGACGAGCACGCCGGAGCGCCACTCGTGTCGTCCGTCCGTGGACGCGCTGTTCGAGTCGCTCACGCCACGTGCTCCATCGGTTCTCGCGTGCCTTCTCACCGGCATGGGCCGCGACGGCGCGCAGGGTCTCCTCGCGTTGCGGCGCGCCGGCGCAACGACGGTCGCGCAGGACGAGGCGACCTCGGTCGTCTACGGGATGCCGCGCGAGGCGGTGCTTCTTGGCGCGACCGACAAAGTGCTGCCGCTCGGCGAGATCGCCGCCGAGCTCTGCACACGTGAGCGCGACGGAAACCGCGTCACGCTGTTCTGAGCACGCGAGGCGCGTCTCGTCTCGCGTCCTCGAGCGTTCGTTCGCGCGGTCTACTTCTGCTTCGCTCCACGGACGAGCGCGTCGAGCGCATCGCCGTGCTCGTTCTCCCAGAGCTTCAGGCGGCCGTCGGCGCGCGCGATGAAGGGAAGGCGCGCGATCGCATGGACCGTCCAGCGGTTCATCGTGGACAGCGGCCACGGCAGCGGCCGGAGGAAGTCGACGAACAGGACGACGCGCGTCCCTTCGCTCTCCTTCCACACCTCGTGCTCGTGCGTGTCGTCGAAGACGAGGCTCTTGCCCTCCTCCCAGCTCGCCATCTCGTCCCCGACGCGGATGCGGCTGTCCTTCGGATCACCCGGCACTTTCAGCGCGAGGTGGTAGCGCAGCACACCCTTGTACGGCCCCGTGTGCGGTGGAATGTGCTTCTTGCCGCGCAGAATGGAGAACATCGCGGTCGTGAGGCCGGGGATCTTCTCGAGCAGCGCTGCAGTCTTCGGACAGCGCGCGAGGTTCGGCTCGTGTCGCACGCCGTAACCGACGAAGACGAGGACCTTCCATTTGTCGTCGGTGGTGAGCCGCGCCTCCTCGACCTGGATGGTTTGGAAGTTCGGGACCGCGTCGGCCTTCGCAAGGAAGGGCGCGAGCTCGTCGCGCACGTCCTTCCACCCCGCCTCGACCTCCGCCACCCAGGGGAAGTCCGTGCGGTCGAAGAAACGCTTCTCGGCGCCGCGCACGTGGGCCATGAGCCACTGCATCACGCGAACGAGCACCAGTCGAAAGACGAGCCCGACCGCGGACCCTCTCTCGCGACGCTCGTCTGCCTCGGTGGTCATGGTCATGGCTTCTTTGCCGGAGCTTCGAACTGCTCGTCGATCTCGTCGCCGAACGCCTCCTCCCAGTGATCGAGCTGCGCGGCCGCGAGTCGGATGGCCGGCTCACGCCCGATGGCGCGGAACGCGAGGCGGTTGATCGTGCTGAGCGGCCAGGGAAGGGGACGGAGGAAATCCATGAAGAGGATCGCGCGAACCCCATCGGACTCCTTCCACACCTCGTGGAAGAACGTGTCGTCGAAGACGAGGCTCTTGCCCTCCTTCCACTCCGCGTACTCGTCCGCGACGCGAATGCGGCACGAGCCGGCCGGTGGCGGAATGCGGAGCGCGAGGTGGTAGCGCAGCACGCCTTTGAACGGGCCGCGGTGCGGCGGGATGTGCTTCTCGCCCTGGAGAAAGGAAAAGATCGCGGTCGTCATCGTCGGCACGCGTTTCAGCAGCGCCGCGGTCTTCGGGCAGCGCGCGAGGTTCTTCGCGTGGGGCACGCCGAAGCCGACGAGCACGAACATCTTCCAGCGATCGTCGTCGTTGATCCACGCCTCGTCGCGCCGCACGTCCTGAAAGCTCGGAACGAGATCGAGCCGGTCGACGAGGTGCTGCATCTCGTCGCGGATCACCTCCCAGTTCGCTTCGAGCTCCGCGGTCCACGCGAAGTCCTTCGGGTCCCAGAAGCGGCGCTGACCGTTCTTCAGCTTGCTGAAGAGCCAATTCTGGATGTGGAGGAACAGGTAAAGGAACATCTGCGGGAGCGTCGGGCGCGAGACGGCCGTCGGCCGCTGCATCGCCTCCGCGAGGCGGTTCGCCTTCGCGAGCTCCTCGTCCTCGTCTTCCGTGGGGGGCCTCGGGTGCGCCGATCGCATCGTCCCCACGGTACAGCACTGTTGAGCCTATTTTCGCCGCGTGGTACGGCGGCGTCCCCCGAAGGAGATCGCCGATGTCCGCAAAGCTCGCATTCACTCCGCCCGCACAAGGTCAGCCCATCACCATGGGAGCCGGCAACAAGCTGGAGGTTCCCAACAACCCGATCATCCCCTTCATCGAGGGTGACGGCACCGGACGCGACATCTGGCGCTCGTCGGTGCGCGTGCTCGACGCAGCGGTCGAGAAGGCCTACGGCGGCGAGAAGAAGATCGCCTGGTACGAGGTCTTCGCCGGCGAGAAGGCATTCACGAACTTCAACAACTGGCTTCCCGAAGAGACGGTCGAGGCCTTCCGCACGTACCTCGTCGGCATCAAGGGTCCGCTCACGACGCCCATCGGTGGCGGCATCCGCTCGCTCAACGTCGCGCTCCGCCAGATGCTCGACCTCTACGTCTGCCTCCGCCCGGTGCGCTGGTTCAAGGGTGTGCCGAGCCCGGTGAAGCACCCGGAGTCGGTCGACATGGTGATCTTCCGCGAGAACACGGAGGACATCTACGCCGGCATCGAGTTCGAGGCCGAGAGCGAGCAAGCGAAGAAGATCCTCGGCTTCATCGAGAAAGAGTTCCCCAAGGACTTCAAGAAAATCCGCTTCCCCGGCACCACCGGCATCGGCATCAAGCCGGTCAGCCGTGAAGGCACCGAGCGCTTGATGCGCGGCGCCGTCGAGTACGCCCTTCGCTTGGGTCGCAAGAGCGTGACCATCGTCCACAAGGGCAACATCATGAAGTACACCGAGGGTGCCTTCATGAAGTGGGGCTACGCGCTCGCGGAGAAGGAGTTCGGCGACAAGGTCTACACCTGGGGCACCTGGGAGAAGACGAAGGAAGCCAAGGGCGAGGACGCCGCGAACGCCGAGCAGAAAGAGGCCCTCGCAAAGGGTCGTCTCCTCATCAAGGACGCGATCGCCGACATCACGCTGCAGCAAGTGCTCACGCGCCCGAAGGAGTTCGACGTCATCGCGACGCTCAACTTGAACGGCGACTACCTGTCGGACGCGCTCGCGGCCCAGGTCGGCGGCATCGGCATCGCCCCGGGCGGCAACATCAACTACGTCTCGGGCCACGCGATCTTCGAAGCCACGCACGGCACCGCGCCGAAGTACGCCGACCTCGATCAGGTCAACCCGGGCTCGGTCATCCTCTCGGGCGAGATGATGCTCCGCCACCTCGGCTGGATCGAAGCGGCCGACCTCATCATCAAGGGCATGGACGGCGCGATCGGCAGCAAGCGCGTCACCTACGATTTCGCGCGCCTCATGGAGGGTGCGACGAAGATCAAGTGCTCCGAGTTCGGCGACGAAATCATCAAGCACATGGGAGCAAAGTCATGACGACGACGCGTAAGAAGATCGGTCTCATCGGTGCGGGCAACATCGGCGGCGAGCTCGCGCGCCTCTTCGCCAACAAGGAGCTCGGCGACGTCGTGCTCTTCGACATCGCGGCGAAGGAGAAGTTCGCCAAGGGCAAGGCCCTCGACCTCGAGCAGAACGGCTCGGTCCTCGGCTACGACGCAAGCATCACGGGCACGTCGAACTGGGAAGACCTGAAGGGCGCCGACGTCCTCGTCATCACCGCCGGCATCCCGCGCAAGCCGGGCCAGTCGCGTGACGACCTCGTCGCGATCAACCTGCCGATCATCCGCGACGTCGCGAACAACGCGAAGAAGCACTGCCCCGACGCGTTCGTCATCGTCATCTCGAACCCGCTCGACGCGATGGTCTACGAGTACCGCAAGGTCGTCGGCGCCCCGAAGGAGAAGGTCGTCGGCATGGCCGGCGTGCTCGACTCGGCGCGCTTCCAGCTGTTCCTCGCGCGCGAGGCCAACGTCAGCGTGAAGGACGTCCGCACCATGGTGCTCGGCGGTCACGGCGACGACATGGTGCCGGTGCTCTCGCATTGCACCGTCAACGGCATCCCGATCACGAAGCTCGTCAGCAAGGACAAGCTCGACGCGATCATCGCGCGCACCCGCAAGGGCGGCGGCGAGATTGTCGAATTGATGGGCACGAGCGCCTACTACGCCCCGGCGTCGTCGGCGGTCGCGATGGCAGAGAGCTACCTCCTCGATCAGAAGCGCGTGCTTCCGTGCGCCGCGCTCCTCGAGGGTGAGTACGACTACCGCGATATGTTCATGGGCGTGCCCTGCGTCATCGGCGGCAAGGGCATCGAGAAGATCATCCAGCTCGATCTGACCGACGGCGAAAAAGAGATGCTCGCCAAGAGCGCGAAGAGCGTTCAGGCAGTCGTCGACATCTGCAAGAAAAGCTGAAGCCAGCTTCATTGGGCGCCGCGCCCGAGGTCAGCTAGCCTTCATTGCATGGGCAAAGCACGCTGGCTGATCCTCGGGGTGTCGGTGGCTCTTTTTGCGTCCGCCGGCGCCATCGCCGCGTGCGGTGGCGATGAGGCCGCGGTCGTCGTGGGCGCTGACGGCGGTCCCGACGGCACGACGCCGAGCACCGACGACGGCGGTAACACGACGAGCGAAGACGGTGGCGGCGGCGGTAGCGACACCGGAACGACCACCGAGGCCGGCGGGGGCGACGGTGGCGACGGCGGGCTCTCGAACCCAGGCAAGATCACGTGCGGCACGACCGAGTGCGCGACCGGCACGCAGAGCTGCTGCGACCCTGCGGTTGGCGACGCCGGCAACTACTGCCGAGACGCTGGGGGCGGTGGCGGTGGTGGTGGCGGCGGTCAGTGCCAGGGCCTCGCCTCGTCGTGCGACGAGAAGGCGGACTGCGCGGACGGCGGTCTCTGCTGCCTCACCGTGGGCGGCGGCGGCGCTGGCATCGCATGCCGTGCGGCATGCAACAACAACCGCATCCAGATCTGCAAGACCAGCGCGGAGTGCGTCCAAGGCGACGCCGGCTGCCAGCCCTACACGTGCCCGGGCAACCGGACGATCCGAAGCTGCACGAAGCCCCTCGGCTGCAACTGACGCCGCGGACACCCGTGCCGGCGCTTGCGGCGTGCACATAGGCCGAGGCCTGCAACTCACGGGTGAATCGGCGTCGAGCTGGTGGTAGGGTCGCCACCGCTCATGAAGATCCACGAATACCAGGGCAAGCAGGTCTTTCAAAAGTACGGCATCCCGACTCCCAAGGGATACGTCGCCTTCACCGTCGACGAGGCCGAGGCTCACGCGAAGAAACTCGCGGCCGAGACAGGCAACCAGCTCGTCGTCGTGAAAGCGCAGATCCACGCCGGTGGGCGCGGCAAGGGTGGCGGCGTCAAGGTGGCGAAGACCACCGCCGACGTTCGCGCTCTGGCCGAAAAGATCCTCGGCATGCAGCTCATCACGCACCAGACGGGCCCCGAGGGCACGAAGGTAGGGCGCCTCTACATCGAGCAAGGGCTCGAGATGGAGCGCGAGATGTACCTCGGCGCCGTCGTCGATCGCGATCGCCGGCGCGTCGCCTTCATGGCGTCGACCGAGGGCGGTGTCGAGATCGAGAAGGTCGCGGCCGAGACGCCCGAGAAGATCATCACGGTGCACGTCGATCCGACCGTCGGCCTCTCCGCCTTCCAGGCGCGCAAGCTCGCGTTCGCTCTCGGCCTCCAGAAGCATGGCAAGGAGACGGTCGCGAAGTTCGTGAAGCTGATGCACCAGCTCTACGAGCTCTTCGTGAAGGAAGACTGCTCGCTCTGCGAGATCAACCCGCTCGTCGTTCTCAAGAACGGCGACGTGATGGCGCTCGACGCGAAGATCGACTTCGACGACAGCGCCGACTTCCGCCACAAGACGTGGGAGGAGCTGCGCGACGTCGCCGAGGAAGACCCCATCGAGCTCGAGGCCAAGCAGACCGGCCTGAACTACGTGTCGCTCGACGGCAACGTCGGCTGCCTCGTCAACGGCGCAGGCCTCGCGATGGCGACGATGGACATCATCAAGCACGCGGGCGCGAAGGACGGCGTTGCGCCGGCAAACTTCCTCGACGTCGGCGGTGGCGCGACGCAGGACCAGGTCACGAAGGCCTTCAAGATGATCCTGAAGAGCCCGAAGGTGAAGGCGATCTTCGTCAACATCTTCGGCGGCATCATGAAGTGCGACATCATCGCGCTGGGTGTCGTCGCCGCCGCGAAGGAGCTCGGTCTCAAGGTGCCGCTCGTCGTGCGCCTCGAAGGCACTAACGTCGAGCTGGGTCGGAAGATCCTTCAAGAGAGTGGGCTCGCGATTCAAGCCGCGACCACGATGGCGGACGGCGCAGCGAAGATCGTCGCCGCAGTCGCAGGCCAAAAAGGCGGAGCATCCAAATGAGCATCCTCGTCGGCAAAGACACGCGGGTCATCGTTCAGGGCATCACGGGCGGCGCGGGCTCGTTCCACGCAAAGCAGATGATCGAGTACGGCACGAACGTCGTGTCCGGCTGCACGCCCACGCGCGGCGGCGAAAAGTTCGAGGGCTCGTACAACGGAAAATCCGTCACCGTGCCCGTGTTCGACACCGTCGAGCAGGCCGTGAAGGAGACGCGAGCCGACACGAGCGTGATCTTCGTCCCGCCCCCCGGCGCCGCCGACGCAATCCTCGAAGCCTTCGACGCCGGCTGCACGCTCGTCGTCTGCATCACCGAAGGCGTCCCGGTCATGGACATGATCAAGGTGCGTCGCGTGCTCGAGGGGCTGCCCGGCACGCGCCTCATCGGCCCCAACTGCCCCGGCATCATCACGCCGGGCGCGTGCAAGATCGGCATCATGCCCGGCCATATCCACAAGGCCGGCAACATCGGTGTCGTCTCGCGCTCGGGCACGCTCACGTACGAAGCCGT
>CAXSGV010000168.1:3425-12142 GCA_964236615.1 uncultured Polyangiaceae bacterium | reverse complement strand
GCCCGAGGGGTCGCACAGCCGCCGGCAAGGGATCGCGTGGCGCTCGCCGTCTCGTTCGAACGTGACCTCGTGCTGCGCGCCGCCGGGCCGGTCGCAACGGCGGTGACCTTCGCGCCGAGGCGCACGTCGACGCCCGCGGCCACGTTCATCTTCGCGAGATCGCGCTCGAGCGCGGCGCGTTCCAGCTGGAAGCTCGGATGGAACGGGAAATGGTCGGAGCCGATCTCGCTCATCTCGTGCAGCGGAAGATCCTTCTTCTCCGAATCGAAGAAGAAGCGCAGCCCGTTCTTCGGTAGCTGGTGCTGGTACAGGTACGGACCAAGGCCAAGGCGCTTGATCATGTAATGTGCAGATACTTCGACGGTGGACTCACCAACCTTGAAGTCGGTGATGGTGGCCGCCGCTTCGAGCACGACGACGTGAAGATCGGGCTGCGCGAGCCTCAGGTGCCGCGCGAGAAAGCCACCGGCGATTCCGCCGCCGATGATGACGACATCCGCGTGCTTCGAGTCCGACATGACGCACGGGCGTAGCACGACGCCGGGTGCGCGTGCGTCGTCAGCGCGTGCGTCGCCTCCTGGTCAGCTCGGCTTCTTCAGTGCCCAAGAAGGGCGTCTTCGTCAGGAGGCGCGATCGCAAAGCTCGTGGATGCGGCCCATGAGCCCACCGAGGCTGAGCGGCTTGCGCATGAAAGGCTGCGTCGACGGCAGTGAGGCGTGCGCGTCGCCGGAGGCGGACATCACGAGGACCGGGAGCTTGGCGTAACGCGGATCGGAGCGGAGCTTGGTGAGGAGCTGCCAGCCGTCCATGACGGGCATCATGAGGTCGAGCAAGATGAGGTGCGGCGCGCCGTCCTTCAGAAGCGCGAGCGCCTCCTGGCCGTTGGCCGCGCCGATCGTCTCGTAGCCCTCGTCCCCGATGACATCCCGGAGCGTCTCGCGAACGTCCTCGTCGTCTTCGACGACCAACACCGTACGGCCCATCCATCCACAGTAGACCCGGCACCTCGTCTACGCACGGAGGACTTGCGGCTGCGCTTGGCGGTTGTGCCATCGAGCCCTACCGTGCGCGGGTGACAGATCATCGCCAGGTTCCCGGTGGCCGCGTCGGACGGTTTGCGCGCCTCGCGGCGATGGGGGTTCGCACCGGCGCAGGTCTCCTCGTCGACCGCGATGGTGAAGCGACGGCGCGCCGCGCGGCGGAGGTGCTCGGTACGCTCCGCGGGCTCGCTGCCAAGGTCGGCCAGATGGCGAGCTACGTCGACGGCGTCATCCCGGAGGCGCACAAGGACGCTTACGAGAAATCGATGAAGGTCCTGCGTGCGAGCGCGCCGACCTCCTCACCCAAAGAGATCCGCGCGCTCGTCGAGGAAGATCTCGGCGCGCCGATCGACAAGCTGTTTGCGTCTTGGGACGACGTGCCGCTCGCGAGCGCGTCGATCGGCCAGGTGCACCGCGCCGAGCTCTTCGACGGCCGCGCGGTCGCCGTGAAGGTGCAGCACCCCGGCATCGCGCAGGCGGTGAAGAGCGATCTCGCGAACGCGGGAATTCTCGAGAGCTTCGCAGGCGCGCTCGGTGGTCGCCGGTTCGACACGAAAGCGATGCTCGAGGTCATTCGCCAGCGCTTCGAAGAGGAGCTCGACTACGAGCTCGAAGCGAAGAACCTGGGTCACTTCGCGCGCGTGCACGCCGGCGATGCAACGGTGCGCATTCCCACGCTCATCGCGTCTTCGTCGTCGCGCCGCGTTCTCACGACCGAGCTCGTGCAGGGTCTCGGGTTCGACGAGGCGTGCGCAGCGAGCGTGCCCGAGCGCCTCGCGTGGGCCGAGACCATGTGGCGCTTCGTGTTCAAGGGCAACCTCGTCGGCGGCAAGTTCAACGCTGACCCGCACCCGGGCAACTACATCTTCCACGACGGGGGCGCAGTCACGTTTCTCGACTACGGCTGCGTGCAAGACATCCCCGACGACAAGCTCGAAAAGGCGCGTTTGCTCCACGTGTCGGCGCTCGATCGCGACGAGCCTCTCTTTCGCGCCCGCGTCTCGAAGCTCGTCGACGCCAAACCGGGCAAGCTCGAGAAGCTGGCCCAAGACTACACGCGCGCGTGCTTCGCCCCGATCTTCGACGCGCCCTACCGCGTGACGCGCGAGTACGCGGCGAGCCTCGTGACGGACATGGCCGCGATGGGGAAAGTCGCGCTCAAGATCGACGCGTCCGAGCTCTTCACGATGCCGGCGGACATGGTGTTCATCAACCGTCTGCAGTTCGGATTCTACTCGGTGCTCGCGCGTCTCGACGTCGAGGTCGACTACGCCGCTGTCGAGCGCTCGTTCCTGCCGCGCGACTAAATCTAGGTTCGTGATCTTCGATCACGAACCTAGATTTAGGACGTGTCCGGTGGGCTTCGCCCCTCAAAACCGAGCTGCCGCTCGTTCCTCAGTACGGAATGGAGGGGCCTTTGACGACCGTGCCGTCGCGCGCGAGCAGGAGGAGCTGGATGTACCCGCTCTTGCCGAGCCGAGGATCCTCGGTCACGTAAAGCTTCAACGTGTGGCGACCCGCGCCAACGCCGTTGTCGCCGAGCGAGCCGTTGCCTTCGTTGAGAAGCTTGCCGCCTTCGAAGACGGCGATGCCGGACGTGAATTTTCCCTGCTCGAGCATGCCGCCGAGCTCCTCGGGCGCTTGCTCGTTTTGCACGAGCGTGTCGGCACCGAAGTCGTGGGCGGACTTGCCGGTCTCGTCGGTTTCGACGAGGAACACCGCTTTGAACGCGCCGTCGATCTGCGCGGAGAACACGAAGTCCGTCGCGCCGTCGGCGTGGAAGGCGCCGTCCGTTCCGCCGACTTTGTCGACCGTGTGCGACTCGGGGTCGACAGCAAACGACGCGATCGTCGGCTTTGCGGAAGCGGCCTCGGTCGTGGCCGTGCCCGCGCTCACAGGAGGCGCGGCGGGCGTGCCACCGCATGCAGCAAGCGCTGCGACGCTGACCACGAATGACAATGTCGACTTGGACGTCATGCGGCGCAGGCTAAATGAGCGAGCACGATTCTGCATCAACTCGTGCGAAGCACGATTCGCCGAAGGCGAGACGCGAAGGCTCGAAACCGCAGGTTTAGAGGGGCCGGCAGGATCACGAGCCGTGATTCAGCGCGCGAGGAGCCAGAGGACGAGGACGCCGAGCACGATCCGGTAGTAGCCGAAGGGCTCGAGGCCGCGACTTTGCAGGTACTTGATGAAGGCAGCGATCACGGCCCACGCGACGAGGAAGGACGTCACGAGCCCGACCGCGACGTTCACGGTGCCGATGGCGCCATCGGCGAGCGCGTGGCGCGCCTTGAAGCCCTCGTACACGGTCGCCGCGCCGAGCGTGGGCAGCGCGAGCAAGAACGAGAACTCTGCCGCCGTGGCGGTGGAGAGACCAGCGACCTGACCCGCGAGGATCGTGCACATCGATCGCGATGAGCCCGGCCAGAGCGAGAAGCACTGCCCGATGCCGATGATGAACCCGCGCTTGGGCGTGACGTGCTCGAGCCCCAAGAGGCCGACGATCCCCTTCGCTTTGCGCACGCGTTCGGTGACGATCATCACGATGCCGCCCACGATGAGCGCCGCTGCGACCGGCTTCGGACCGAAGAGGTGATCGTGAATCGCGTGACGGAGCGTGAAGCCGACGATCGCGGTCGGAATGAACGCCGACAGCAACGCGAGCAAGAGACGGCGCGAGTCTGCGCTTCCGGAAAAGAGCCCACGCGTGCGCTCGGCGAGGAGCTTGCGGTACTGCACCACGACCGCGAGCACGGCGCCGAGCTGGATGACGATCTCGAACGCGTCGGCGCCCTCGCCTTTCAGACCGAACAGGTGACCGACGAGGACGAGGTGCCCGGTCGACGAGACCGGTAAGTACTCGGTGAGGCCCTCGACGATGCCGAGGATCAGCGCGATGAAGAGCGTCATTGGGCGTCCCCTTATAAGACAGCTTTTGGGTTAAGGTCCGCGCGATGAAAAAGCTCGTTCTTGCGGCTGCGCTGGTCACGGGGGCTGCCGTCTCCGCCACGGCGCTCTCCGCGCGCGCCGACGGCGTGAAGATCCCGTTCACGACGGAGAAGCTCGCCAACGGCATGATCGTCATCCTCCACGAGGATCACGCCTTGCCGATCGTGGTCGTCAACGTGTCGTACGGCGTGGGCTCGCGTTACGAGGCGCCGAAACGCACCGGCTTCGCGCACCTCTTCGAGCACCTCATGTTCATGGGCACGCACCGCGCGCCGACGAAGATGTTCGACGCGTGGATGGAAGCGGCCGGCGGCTGGAACAACGCGTGGACGAGCGAAGATCGCACCGACTACTACGACGTCGGGCCGCCCACGGCGTTGCCGCTCCTGCTCTGGCTCGAGGCTGATCGGCTGAAAGATCTCGGCCCGCTCATGACCAAAGAGAAGCTCGACGCCCAACGCGACGTCGTCCGCAACGAGCGGCGCCAGACGAGCGAGAACGAGCCGTACGGCAAGGTCGAGCTCCGCCTGCCCGAGCTGCTCTACCCCGAAGGCCACCCGTACCACCACCCGGTGATCGGCTCGCACGAGGACCTCGAGGCCGCGAGCGTCGACGACGTGAAAGACTTCTTCTCGACCTGGTACGACCCCGCAAACGCGTCGCTCGTCGTCGCCGGAGACTTCGTGCCGGCGCGCGCGATGGAGCAGATCAAAAAGCAGCTCGGCTCGCTCCCTTCGCGAGGCAAGCCGAAGGATCCCACGACCGAAGCGGCGATGAGCGCGGGCGTGGTGAAGCCGGAGACGCCGACCACGTTGAAGAAGGTCGTTCGTGAGACCATCGAAGATCACGTCGATTTGCCGAAGGTCGTCATGGCGTGGCAATCGCCTCGCCATTTTGCCCCCGGCGACGCCGAGCTCGATCTGCTGTCGACCGCGCTCACGAGCGGCAAGGCGAGCCGCCTCTACAAAGCGCTCGTCTACGAACAGAAGCTCGCGCAGAGCGTCGAAGCGGTTCAGGCCTCGGGCATGATCGGCTCGCGCTTCATCGTCAGCGTGATCGCACGCCCCGGTGTGTCGCTCGATCGCCTCGAAGCGGCCATCGACGCGGAGCTCGCGAAGGTGCGGACCACGAACCTCGCGGACGAAGAGATGACGCGCACGAAGAACTCGGTCGAGGCCGGCTTCGTGGCGCGCCTCGAGAGCGTGCGCGAGCGCGCGTCGATCTTGAACATGTACCAAGCCGAGCTCGGCGATCCCAGCTACGCCGAGAACGATCTCGCGCGCTACCGGAAGACGAACGCGGATCTCGTACGCGGGACGGCGGCACGCACGCTCGATCCGAACGCGCGCGTGATCCTCCGCGTCATCCCGAAGAAGGCAGGCGGCAAGTGATGCTGTCGAGACTGTGCGCCCTCGCGACGCTCGCGATCACCGCGCTCACGGCAGGCTGCGGCGGCGATGCGCGTGAAGCTCCCCACGCGCCGATCACGGCACCCTCCGGCGCGTCGTCGTCCGCGGCTAAACCCGGCACGAGCGCCGATCCGCTCGGACCAAAGCCCGTGCTCGCGATGCCGTCGGCGTTCGTGCTTCCCGTGCCGACGACGTTCACAGGGGCGAACGGCATCAACGTGTGGCTGCTCGAGCGCCACGCGCTTCCGATCGTCGCCATCACCGTCGTCGTGCCGTCAGGCTCGGCGAGCGATCCGGTCGGCGAGGCGGGCCTCGCGCAGGCGACCGCCAACATGCTCGACGAAGGGGCAGGGAAGCTCGGGCCTATCGAGCTCGCGCGCGCGATCGACACCCTCGGTGCGCAGCTCAGCACCGGGGCCGACGCCGACAAGAGCTACGCCGCGCTCACCGTGCTGAAGCGAAACCTGACGCCCGCGTTCGCCTTGCTCGCCGACGTCGTCGTTCGCCCCAAGATGGACGCGGTCGAGTGGAAGCGCGTGCACGATCTCTGGTTGAACGATCTCACCGCACGGAAGAGTGATCCCTCGTCGGTGTCCGCGGTCGTCAGCGCCGCGAGCCTGTTCGGAAGCGATGCGCCTTATGGACACCCGGTGAGCGGTACGACCGCGACCGCCAAGAAGGTCACGCTCGAGTCGGTGAAAAAATTCTACGCCGCGTCCTGGCGTGCCGATCGCGCCACCGTGGTCGTCGTCGGCGACGTCACGCGCGCCGAGGTCACGGCTCTCCTCGACGCGTCGCTCGGCGATTGGAAGCCGCCGGCGACGCCGGTGCCCGCCATCACCGAACCACCGCCACCCGCAGGACCGTGGCCGCGCGCAGTGGTGGTCGATCGCCCCGACGCCCCGCAGTCCGTGATCGCGATCGTGCGTCCCGGCGTCATGGCGATGGATCCCGACGCTGCCGCGCTCGGTCGCGTGAACGTCGCCATCGGCGGCTCGTTCACGTCGCGTCTCAACCAGGATCTCCGCGAGGAGCACGGCTGGAGCTACGGCGCGCGCTCGCGTGTCTCGAGCACGCGCTCGATAGGCTCGATCGTCGCGTCGGCTGCCGTGTTCACCGACAAGACGGGCGACGCGCTGAAGGCGATGCTCGCCGACGTGCAGACGTTCTCGTCGGCGGGTCTCACCGAGGCGGAGGTCGACAAGACGCGCATCCTCGCGCGCAACGATCTCGTCGAAGACTACGAGCGTGTCGAGCGCACGGCGTCGCGCCTTGCGAGTGACGCCGCGCTTGGCCTCGGCCCGCGCCATCAACCGGAGGCGGCGGCGCGCCGTGACGCTGCGACGAAGGCCGATCTCGACAGGCTCGCTGCGCGCTACTTCGATCCCAAGGACGCCATCGTCGTCATCGTCGGTCCGTACGCGAAGATTGCTCCTCAGCTGCAGGCGCTCGGCTTCACCAAACCCGAGCGTCGCGACGCCGAGGGGAACAAGGTTCCTTGAGGCTCACCACCCGAGCGCACCGAACGTGCCGGTCGGCTCGCGCGTGAAGCGCGAGCAGATGCACACGCTCGTTCGCAGTGGGCGCCGCAGTCACAGGTGACGCGACCGCAGCGTCATGGCAACCCGCGAGGCCGACCCAGCAAAGCCAGGCAAGTGCGCGTGGCAGAACGCCTCGACCCGTCATGGATGCCTCACACTTTCGCGCCGCGACCGCGAGGTTTCGCGCGGTTCACCCTTTGCACCTGAGCGTCGCGGAAACAACCGCAAGGGAGAAACCACATGCGCCGTCTTACCAATGTCTTCGCTTTCGTCGTCACGTCCGCCGCCGTCGTCGCCATTCCGCAGGTGGCTCAGGCAGGTATCGAAGCATGCAACAACATCAACGTCAGCGCTGAAGCGCAGTGCAAAGTCGAAGTGAAGGGCGGCTGCACCGCGCAATGCGAGCCCGTGAAGTTCGAAGCTGCATGCGCGGGCAAGCTCGAGGCGAGCTGCAGTGGCGAGTGCAACGCGTCCGCATCGGTCGAGTGCACGGGCTCGTGCAAGGCCGATTGCAGCGGCAAGTGCACTGCCGATCCCGGGTCGCTCGACTGCAAGGGTGACTGCAGTGTTCGCTGCGAGGGGGACTGCAGCGCGAAGTGCTCCGCGAGCTCCAATGGATCGTCGAGCCAGGCCGAGTGCCAGGCTTCGTGCAAGGCCACGTGCGGCGGCAGCTGCGACGCCAAGTGCACCGGCACCCCGCCGAGCGCGAGCTGCGACGCGAAGTGCGAAGCCAGCTGCAACGGCAGCTGCGAGGGCAAGGCGAACATCGACTGCCAGGGGAAGTGCCAGGCAAAGGGCTACGTCGACTGCAAAGCCTCGTTGAGCGGCGGCTGCACGGCCCAATGCGAGAAGCCCGAAGGGGCTCTCTTCTGCGACGGCAACTACGTCGACACGGGCAACAACCTTCAGAACTGCATCGCCGCGCTCAACGCGGTGCTCAAGGTGAAGGTCGACGCGAGCGCGAGCGGCAGCGCGAGCTGCGACGGCGGCGAGTGCAGCGCCAACGGCGACGCCAAGGCGAGCGCGAGCTGCGCGGCCGCTCCGGGCTCCACGACGAGCGAAAGCGCGCTCGATCCGCGCGCTCTTTTGGCCGGCCTCGGCATCGTCGCCATCGTCGCCTACAAGCGAAAGCGCCGCGCGGCCTGAGCGCAGAAGTTTTGCTAGGCTCCTGACGTGGGGATCGGCATCGACTTTCCGACCGTGCTCGTCGGCGCGGCGCTGATCCTCACGTGCACGGCCGGCGCCGTCGGCAGCGCACGCGCCGGCGGCACCTCGCGCGATCAAGCTGGTGATGCCCTCCTTCGCGCCGAGATCGCGCAGCGCGGCTGGGTGTCGCTGTCCGCACCGAGGCCAGTCGCAGGCACGCACGGCGTCGATCTCATGCGCGCCACGCGCCCGTTCGCACTTCACCTCGGCAACGGCGTGGTCGATGGCGATCCCGCGTCGCCCGCCGCGCTCGAGCACGCGTCGCGGCTCGTCGAGGCCGAGCTCGCGCGCTACGCCCCCGAGCTGCTCCACCGCGCGGGGCTCGCGCGCGTTCTCTTCACCACGACGCTGCGCGAGGGCGGTCGCGCGATCCCTTCGCTGCCGAACTGCGCCGGCACCTTGTTGCTCGACGTCGACGCGCCCGACGCGTTTTTGCGCCGGCTCGTCCACCACGAGGTTTTTCACTTCATCGATCTCGCCGACGATGGCGTGGTTCGCCACGATCCGCGCTGGGAGTCCTTGAATGAGCGCTTTTTCGTCTACGGCGACGGGGGCCGCTCGACGCGCGA
>CAXSGV010000168.1:0-3415 GCA_964236615.1 uncultured Polyangiaceae bacterium | reverse complement strand
GGACACACTGCCTGGGTTCCTCAACGCCTACTCGCTATCGGGCGTCGAAGAGGACAAGGCGGAGGTGTTCTCGTTTCTCATGACGTCACCGCACGAGGTCCTTCGCATCGCGAAGGACGACGCCGTCCTCACGAACAAGACGGCGTTGCTCAGGGAGCAGGTCGCGCACCTGGCGGGGGCGTCACCGATCCCTTTGCCGCCACCGGCGAAGTAGCTGGCGTAGCCGACGTCGACGCGGGCGTGACCGGACGAACGGCCTGCCACGTGTAGCCGTACTCCTGTCCTGGATTCCACATCATCCAGCCACTGCCGCCGTTCTCACGCGCCGTCTTGATCTCCGTCGCGATGTACGCGGGCGAGTAGTTCGTCGACTTCCAGTTGTTGGCCTGGAGCCACGGCCGGATGCGCGCCGTCTTCTTCGCCTCGCCGTTCTTCTGCGCGGCCGCGATCTGCGCGAGGATCCCCTTCGTGCCGATGCCCACGATCTCCGGGTGATTGCCCGGCTCGTCCCAACCCATGAAGCCCTTGTCGTAGTGCGACGGGTAGACCATGGGCGAGAGCACTTCGACCTCGGAGGCGAGCAGGGCCGGGTCCTGGCCGAGGCTCTCGATGTCGGCGCGGTTGCCGTGCGCGATGACGCCGAACACGTCGAGCGCGAGCGGCACCTTGTGCGCCGAGGTGACGGCGTGAACCTTCTTCACGAACTCGGTGATCACCTTGATCTGCGTGAGGTTGCGCTCCGCGAGGTGGAAGTCGGCGTTCTTGATCCCGAGCACCGGGTAACGAACGTAGTCCAGCTGGATCTCGTCGGCGCCGGCGTCCATCCCCTCCTTCACGAGATCGATGAGGTAGCCCTGCGCCGCTTCGTTCGACGGGTCCATCCAGCCGTTCTTGTACGGACCACCCCACTTCGCGCGGACGGCGAGATCGGGTTTCGCCTTCGCCATCGACTCGTCCTCGAAGCAGCTCACGCGCACCGCGACGCGGATGCCACGCATGTGCACGAAGCGAATCATGCGCGCGAGATCGCGGATCGGCGGGTGCTTGACGACGCCGGCTTCGATCGCGAGCGGCACCTTCGAGGGGTAGGTGAGAAGGCCGTCGTAGTCCTTCGCGTCGATCGACACGAGGTTGATGCCGCGCTCCTGCATGCGATCGAGGATGTGCACGAACATCGACCGCCCTGCGGTGTCGCCGCGGAGGTAGAGGCCGGTGAGGTTGCCGTCCTCGGGCCACCCGAGTCGCTCCGCGTCGCCGGTCTTGTAGGGCTCAGTGAGAAGATGCGGAATCGCGAGGCGCACGCCGGGCTTGAGCGGGGCGTCGGTGCGCCCCTTCGTGCCGTTCGTCTTCGCGATCGCCGTCGCGAAATCGGATCCGAAGTACACGTCGGTGAGGTCGAGGTACTGACGCGCGACAGACTCGAGCGTCTCCTTGTCGCCTTGCGTGGTGTGCGTGATTCCGACGGCGCGATCGTCGCCGTCGCCGATTTCGCCGCCCACCGGGAGTCGCTCGTGCAGCCACGCGACGAAGTGCGCGCGCGGGCTCGGCTTCGGCTTCTCGGCCGGGGGAGCGGCGGCGGGCTCGATGTGGCTCACGCGGACGATCTCGGCGCTGCGCTGCTCTCGGTGCGGCGTGGGTGCCGGCGCCTTGGCCCGCGTTCGCGAGTGCGCCGGCGCGGCGCAGCCAGCGAGAACGACGGTCATGGAGCCGAGGAACTTGAGCGCAAGACGGATTCGCATCCCGTCAGTGGATCTGGTTACAGTGTAGGTGCGCAAGTTTAAGGCTTATTCTAGACCGAGATGCCGGACTTCTCCGACGACGATCACGAGGCGTTGACGCCTGTTCCAGGCGCGACGGGCGTGCCGCCTGGCCTCGCGGTCATCAAGGACAAGTGGCGCGTCGAGGCGTGCCTCGGTCGAGGCGGAACCTCCACCGTCTACGCCGCGACGCACCGAAATGGGCTGCCCGTCGCGATCAAGATCCTGCACCCCGAGCTCGCCGCCGATCGCGGGATGCGCGCGCGCTTTCTTCAGGAGGGCTACGCCGCGAATCGCATTCGTCACCCCGGCGTCGTGCGCGTTCTCGACGACGACGTGCTGGACGACGGGCGCGTCTTCCTCGTGATGGATCTGCTCGAAGGTGAGTCGCTCTACGATCGCGCCGAGCGAAGCGGCGGCACGCTCCCCTTCGACGAGATGCTCCCGATCGCGTACCGCGTGCTCGACATCCTCGACGCAGCGCACGCGAAAGGGATCGTCCACCGTGACATCAAGCCCGACAACGTCTTCATCACGCAGGACAGCAGCATCAAGGTGCTCGACTTCGGCCTTGCTCGCATGAAGGACAAGGTCGAGGAGCTGGGGATCGAGTCGACCAGCACGGGCCTCGTGCTCGGCACCCTCGACTACATGAGCCCGGAGCAAGCGCGCGGCGACAACGACAGCGTCGACCCACGCTCCGATCTCTGGGCGCTCGGCGCAACGCTGTTCACGATGATCACCGGGCAGCGCGTCCACTCCGGCCGTTCGATGTACGACTACCAAGTCGCTGCGGCGACCGAGCAGCCGCGCTCGATCACGAGCATCACGGCGATCGATCTTCCCGCCGAGGTGGCCGCGGTGATCGATCGCGCCCTGCGTCTGTTGCCGCACGAGCGCTGGACGTCAGCGAAGGAGATGCAGCTCGCGCTCAAAAAGGCGCACCCCGCAGCGTCACGCGGCCTTACGGCGCGTGACCCGTGAGCTACTTCTTCATCACGTTCATGTAGACGAAGTACGCCACGACGAGCGCGACAGCGATCGCGAGCGCGATCTTCCACGTGTTCGAAGACTCGGTGCCCGGCACCACGATCTTCGCGTCCTCCGTGGCGGCCTTTGCTTCCTTCGTGGTGGCGGCTTCCTTCTTGGCGGCGTCCTTCTTGGCGCCCTCCTTGATGGCCTCCTTGGCAGCTTCCTTCGCCGCCGGCCGCTCCGACTTCGGCGCGAGCTTCTCGGGTCGCTTTGATTCGGCAGGTTTGTCGGCCGTCTTGGCTTCCGCGCGCTTCGCTTCCTTGTCGGCACGCTTCGCGTCGAGCTTGGCCTGCTTGGCCGCGGCTTTGCCACCCTTCTTCGGCGGCGGCACCGAGCGCGGCGGCTCGAGCTCGGCCCTGGCGGCGGCCTCCTCGATCTTGGGCTCGGGCTTCGGCTCGGGTTGCGGCTCGACCTTCTTGGCTTCGACGCGCGCGGTTGGGACCTCGACGCGCGCGGTGGGGGCGGCGACAGGCGCGGCCTTCGCAACGGCTGCTGCCGGCGCGGGTGACTTCTCCGGCCGCGGCGCGGGGATTGCGGCGACGACGGGCTTGGCCTCGACGACGGCCGCCGTGCCGTCGGTCGAGCCGTCGTCGACGACGATCAGCTCCACGGGCTCGTAGGTTTGA
>CAXSGV010000167.1:0-12190 GCA_964236615.1 uncultured Polyangiaceae bacterium | reverse complement strand
CGTCCCCCGTGGCCAGCAAACCATGGACCGTCCAGCGCCCCAGCTCGCGACTCACCTCTCCGGTCGCGAACGTCCCAGCCTCGCGTGTTTCTAACCCGCCGCGATCGCCCCAGCTCGCGTGTTTCTAACCCCCGCGATCGCCCCAGCTCGCGACTCACGTCTCCCGCGCGATCGTCCCAGCCTCGCGTGTTTCTACCCCATCGCGATCGCCCCAGCTCGCGTGTTTCCAACCCCCGCGATCGTCCCGGCTCGCGACTCACGTCTCCATCGCGATGGCCCCAGCTCGCGTGTTTCTACTCCATCGCGGTCGCCCGAGCTCGCGTGTTTCTACTCACACGCCGAGCTCGTGGATCGCAGCGGGGGTAGGAATACGCGAGCTGGGCGATCGCGACGGACTTGATTCAGCGCTTCTTGCGGCGGCGTGCGACGGCGACGAGGCCGAGCGCGCCGACGGAGAAGAGCAGGCTCGCGCTCGCCGTGTCGTCGCCGACGGTGACGACGCTGCAGCCGCCGTCGTCGGTCGCCGGGGTTGCGGCGGCACTGCCACCGTCGCTGCCGCCCGTGGTGCCGGAGTCACTGCCCGGCGTGGTTCCGGAGTCGGTGCCCGGTGTGGTGCCCGAGTCCGTGCCGGGCGTGCCCGAGTCGGTGCCGGGTGTACCCGAGTCCGTCAGGCCACCATCCGTCGCGGGCGCGATCACCGCGTTCACGGCCTTGGGCGTGGGCGTTCCGACCGCGTAGGTGGCGTTCGCCTGGCGCTGAAGCGACAGGTTGTCGCCCGGCGACGCGCCGGTGCTCGCGCTCGGCTGCGTCGTAGCGACGGTGCCCCACGCGAGGCAGTGGATGTTCGCGCCGGCGTTGCGGAAGCAGGCTTGGCCGTTCGTCGGGAGCGCGACCGTGAGGACGGCGTTGCCGGTGACGCCGAACTTGGTGTCGGCGCTCGCGGTCGAGATCAGGTACGCGTTCTGGCCCGACGCGAGCGACGTGTTCACGAGCGCCACTGTGCCGACGACGGCGTTGCTCGCGTTGTAGATCGTGAGGTCGTAGGTGCCCGCGGGGAACGGCTCGCCATTGTCGACGAGCTCGATGAACTGCGCCGTCGTGTCGCCGCCCTTCGAGAGGCCGACCTCGGACACCCTCATGAGGTGGAAGGCTGCGAGCGCGGGGCTCGCCGAGAGCGACAGACCAGCAAGTGTAAGAGCCGCAAGTGCGTGCTTGGTTTTCATGGCCGCGTCGTACCCTCGAGGAACGCGAGGAGCAACCGAAGCTCGAGGAGATCTGCGAACCGCCCACGCGTGAACGGCGCAGGGTTCACCCGGTTCATCCGGCGTTCAGACCAGCGGGCCCTTCGCGATCATGATGTTGTAGACCCCCTTGCCGGTGGCGATGGTCTCGCTCTCGCGCGAAGGATGAAAGAGGCGGATATCCGCGACGCCCACGCGGTTGCCCTGGCGCACGACGCGCGCCTCGGCGGCGAGCGTCTCGGGCTGGCCGGGCCGCAGGTAGTCGACGCGTAGATCGATCGTGGAGACGCGACCACGCTCGTCGTCAATCTCGCTCCACACCGCCATGCCGCCCGCAGTGTCGGCGAGCGTGCTGATGACGCCGCCGTGGAGCGCGCGGCGCATCGGATCGCCGATGAACTCCTCGCGGAAGCCGAGCTCGAGCCGGGCGAAGCCCTTTTCGAGAGCGGTCACCTGGATGCCCAGGTGCTTGTTGAACGGGATGAACCCTTCCATGAGCTGCTTCAAGACGCCGAAGTCCACGGCCGGCGAATCTACCGCTTGAGGACGCCACGCAGGGTGATTAAGACGGGCCCATGACCGCGGACGCCGAGCAGCCCACCCCCGTGAAGCACGCCTTTCAAGCGGAGGTGACCCAGGTCCTCGACCTGGTGATCCACTCCCTCTACAGCCACAAGGAGATCTTTCTCCGCGAGCTCGTGTCGAACGCGTCCGACGCGCTCGACAAGCTGCGCTTCAACGCGCTGACCGACGCGGAGCTCATGGGCTCCGATCCCACCCTCGAGATCCGCGTTCGCTTCGACGAAAAAGCGCGGACGCTCACCAGCGAGGACACCGGCATCGGCATGACCGAAGAGGAGCTGGTGAAGAACCTCGGCACCGTCGCGCACTCCGGCTCGCGCGCGTTCCTCGAGCAAGTGCGCACGGCGAAGGAAGAGGGGCACCTCGGGGGCGCCGCGCCCGGTCTCATCGGCCGCTTCGGCGTGGGCTTCTACAGCGCTTACCTGGTCGCCGATCGGGTCGAGGTCACGACGCGCTCGGCGACCCGTGGCTCACACGCTCTCAAGTGGACGAGTGACGCGAAGGAAGCGTTCACCATCGAGCCCGCGGTCCGGGCCGAGCGCGGCACCGAGGTGGTGCTTCATCTGAAGGCCGATCAAGACAGCTTCCTCGACCCCTTCACGTTGGAAGATTTGGTGAAGCGCTACTCCGACTACGTCGCCTACCCGATCAAGCTCGATACGAAGCAGATCAACCGGGCGAGCGCGCTGTGGCAGCGGTCCAAGACCGAGGTCGCGCAAGAGCAGTACGACGAGCTCTACAAGCACCTCACGCACGATCACGAGGCGCCGCTCGCGCACACGCATTTTCGCGTCGAGGGCACGCAGGAGTTCGTCGGCCTGCTCTACATCCCGCGGCACGCGCCGTTCGATCTCTTCGACGTCAAGAAGCGGCGCGGCGTGCGTCTGTTCGTCCGGCGCGTCTTCATCATGGACGACGTCGAGGAGCTCGTGCCGCCCTTCCTCCGCTTCATGCGCGGCGTGATCGACTCGGACGATCTCCCGCTCAACGTCTCACGCGAGCTCTTGCAAGACTCCAGCACGCTTCGCGCGATCAAGAAGCAGGTCACGAAGAAGACGCTCGATCTCCTCGACGAGATCGCCGCTGACAAGCCCGAGGACTACGCCACGTTCTGGCGTGCCTTCGGCGTCGTCATCAAGGAAGGGCTCGCCTCGGATCACGAGCACGAGCCCAGGCTCAAGAAGCTCGTGCGCTTCGAGTCCACGCACGCAGAAGGCGCCCTCACCTCGCTCGCGGAGTACGTCACGCGCATGAAGGAGAAGCAGGACGTCATCTACTACGCGTTCGGCGAGTCCAAAAAGGCGATCGCGGGCTCTCCCTACCTCGAGGCGGTGCGTGCACGTGGCTACGAGGTGCTCTTCCTCACCGATCCCGTCGACGAGTGGGCAGTCCAGTCGATCGCGGACTTCGAGGGCAAGAAGCTCGTGTCGGCCATGCGCGCCGATCTTCCGCTCGACCGCAGCGACGAGGAGAAGCGCGAGAAGGATCGCATGACGACGGCCCTCGAGCCGCTTCTCGCGAAGCTCAAAGAGCTGCTGACGGGGCGCGTGAAGGACGTGAAGGTCTCGGAGCGTCTCACCGACTCGCCCTGTTGCCTCGTGCTTCCAGGCAATGCGTCGCCTGCCTTCATGGAGCGCCTGCTTCGCGAGCGCGGCCGCGACGTTGGCCATGGCCAGCGCGTCCTCGAGCTGAACCCGACGCATCCGCTCATCCAGCGTCTGCTCGCGAACGTCGAGAAAGAGGGGTCCACCAACGGTGAGCGCCTGAAAGACTGGGTCGAGGTCCTGTACGATCAGGCCGTGCTCGCGGAAGGCGGGGTCCCCGAGGATCCGAACTTGTTCGCGCGTAGGATCGCTACTCTCCTGACCGAGGTCGTGACCGAACCCACGCGATGAGAAGCTCCACCTACGACACCGTCCAGCCGGCGCTCAGCGTCGACATTGCCATCGCCATCCTCGAAGGCTTCGACAAGCACTACCGGCTCTTTCGCGAGCGGAGCTTCAAGGCGAAGGAGCGCTTCGAGAACGCCGACTGGCAAGCGGTGATCGAGGCAAGCCGCGCGCGCATCGGCATGTACGATCTGCGTGTCGCCGAGGCCGTCGCCGCCGTGCGCCTGCGCTTTCCCGACGCCGGCCGCGAAGACCTGCTCTGGCACCACATCAAGCTCGCGTTCATCACGCTGCTCTACGAGCACGAGCAGCCCGAGTGCGCCGAGACCTTTTTCAACTCGGTCGCGCGGCGCGTGCTCGATCGTCGCTACTACAACAACGACTGCATCTTCAGTCGGCCGGCGATGTCGACCGAGCACATCGACGGCGAGCAGCCCACGTACCGCTGCTACTACCCCGACGGTCCCGACCTCGGAAATTCGTTCCGCGCCATCCTCGAGGACTTCGGTCTCAAGAACGAGTTTCAGGACATCGCGCGCGACGTCGAGTACGTGCGCCGCGCGATCGCCGAGCACTTTCCCGAGGGGTACAACCGGCTTCGCAGCTTCCAGATCCAGGTGCTGACGTCGCTCTTCTTCCGTCACAAGGCGGCGTACGTCGTGGCGCGCGTGATCAACGGCGCGAGCATCTACCCCGTCATCGTGCCCTTGCTCCAGGACGAGCACGGCAAGGTCTACGTCGACACGATCCTTCTCGATCCGGTCAACGTGGGTCGCGTGTTCACGCTCGGCCGCGCCTACTTCATGGTCGACATGGAGGTACCCTCGGCCTACGTCGACTTTCTCGCGACGATCGCCCCGAGCAAACCGAAGGCGGAGCTCTACACGCTGGTCGGCCTGCAGAAGCAGGGCAAGACACTCTTCTTCCGAGACATGGCGCGCCACCTTCGTCACTCGAGCGACACGTTCGTCCTCGCGCCTGGCACCAAGGGGATGGTGATGCTCGTCTTCACGCTGCCGTCGTACCCCTACGTCTTCAAGGTGATCCGCGACTGGTTCGAGCCGCCGAAGGACTCCGATCGCAATCTCGTCGAAGAGAAATACGACTTCGTGAAGCAGCACGATCGCGTGGGTCGCATGGCCGACACCCTCGAGTTCGCGCACGTCGCCTTTCCGAAGGATCGCGTCGACCCGACGCTCCTCGCCGAGCTTCTTCGCCTCGCGCCGAAGACCGTCGAAGTCACGGCCGATCAGGTGATTCTCGAGCACCTCTACATCGAACGCCGCCTCATGCCGCTCGATTTGTTCCTCGCGAGCGCTGACGAGGAGCACATCGGCGACGCGCTGCTCGAGTACGGCAACGCGATTCGCGAGCTTGCGAACGCCAACATCTTTCCGGGCGATCTCTTGCTCAAGAACTTCGGCGTGACCCGCAACGGCCGCGTCGTCTTCTACGACTACGACGAGCTGTGCGAGCTCACCGAGTGCCGCTTTCGCCGCATCCCGAAGCCGCGCGACGACGACGACGAGATGTCCGACGGTCCCTGGTTCAACGTCGAGAAGAACGACATCTTCCCCGAGCAGTTCCCGACCTTCCTCGTTCCCGAGGGCAGGCCGCGCGAGCTCTTCTTGGAGCGCAACGCCGATCTGGCGGACGCCGGCTTCTGGATCCGCGCGCAAGAGCACGTGCGCGAGGGCGTCGTCGAAGACATCTTCCCGTACGCCCAAACCGTGCGCTTCAAGAACCGTTACGCCGACGACGACAAGACTCCCTGACGATCGGGGGACGCTGACGGCTGGATCTCCGCTGAGTCACTGCCGGTGGGCGCAGGTGTGCCACTTGGCACGGGTCGGACCGATGTTCCGGCCGAAAACCAGGCCGCTGCCGTGGCCAGGGACTTGCAGCCATTCGCGGAACGATGCTCCGAAGACATAGCTTGTGGATCGCCAGCCTCACCGTTGTCGCCTCGATCGCCGCGTGCTCGAGCGCAGACGTGACGAACGGAGACTCCGCAGTCGACGAGGCGGGCGCGACCACGAAGGACGGCGGGGCGCCGAAGAGCGACGCTGCCGTCGACGCAACGGCGTTCACGCCCGCGCCCCATCCGCCGCAGCTTGTACTGCCGAATCAAGGTGGGAAGATCCTCGCTGCGCCCGAGATCGTCACCGTGACTTGGCCGGGCGATCCCCTCGCCGCCGAGCTCGCCGCGTTCGACGACTGGATCGGAAAGAGCAGCTACTGGACGACCATCGCCGGTGACTACGGCGTCGGAGCCGCAACCCACCCGGCGACGTTCGTTGCGCCCGCTGCTGCCCCTGCCGCGCTGGATGACGCCGACGTTCAGCAGTTGCTGCTCGACGCGATCGCGAATGGAACGCTTCGCGCCCCGACCGCGGGCTCGATTTACACCGTGTACCCGCCCGCGGGCACGACGGTCACGTCGTTCGGGGCCGCAGGGTGCCAGGATTTTCAGGCCTATCACTTCTCGACGGTCACGCCCGGGGGCACGCCGGTCGTCTACGCCGTCACGCCGCGCTGTGCGTTCACACAGAAGCTAGCGCCCATCGATCACGTGACCTGGGGCTCGAGCCACGAGATTGTGGAGGCGGCGACCGATCCTTTCTACGCCGCCCCGGCTTACCGTCAGGACGATCCGGCCGCGGGGCAGATGGGCGAGAACGCCGATCTCTGTACCGGCTTTCCACTTCGCATCGAGAACCACACGGTGACGGCGAACTGGTCGATCAAGGCAGCCAAGGCCGACGAGCGTCCGTGTGTTCCCGCTTCGCCCGGCCCGATGTTCGGCGTCGCCACACCGAGCACGACACCCTCGCTCGCGAAGGGCGCGTCGACCGATCTGCCGGTCACGCTCTACTCGAACGCGCCCATGGCCGCGTTCGAAGTGTTCGCGTACGCGGAGACGGAGGCGGTGACGGCGACGCTCTCGAAGAAGAGCGGCGAGAACGGCGATGCGCTCACGCTGCACGTCAAAGCAAACGCGACTGCGCCGAGTGGCGACGTGCGTGCGTACCTCTACGCGCAAACGGCCGACTACCACACGACATCGTCGTTCCGCGTCCGCATCAAGTAGCCATCGCGCCGCATCGGTGTTGCCGCGGCTCGCCGTGCTGCTCGCGTCAGCGGGTGAGCCCGACGATGATCGACGTGAGGACGGCCGTCGGCAGTCCGATGATGACGAGGGCAATCGTCCCCGCGAAGAGATCGATCGACCCCACGACGCGAAAGCCGTGTTGCCCAGGTCCGCCGGTCGCGACCCACTGGTGTGCGGCCTCGAGCTGGAACAGGCCGCCGACGAGCGAGCCACGGAGCCCGGAGCGGACGCCGGGGCTACCGTTGACGCTCAGAAGGCCCGCCGCAAAGGGGCCTGCGCTCGCCACGAACGGCAAGCCATAGTGCGCGCTGGCGGAGAGCGTGGCGTAGTGATCGGGGCCGCTCGAGTAGCCCACCTCCGGCCAGAAGTAGAGCTGGGGCGCGAAGAGATCCTTCTTCGTGTTCAGAAAGCGAAGCCCGAGCATCACGTCGAGCTGCGCTTGATCCGGCTTTGGCTCGCGTGGAAAGCGGCCCCAGCCATACCCGATACGAATACTGGGCGCAGGTCCGTGCGACTCGTCCGGGTCGCGCTCGCCGCGCCGCGGACCGCCGGCGCTCGCGTCGGCGGCGGGGATCGGATGCGACGGGGCGCTGCCTCGCGTGGCGTCGTCGGGCACCACGAGCGCGGGCCCGCGTGCGATTGTCGCGAGCCAAGGATGGTGCAGCGCGATGCGCTTCACGCTTGTCGCGCCCGTCGTGTAGACGTCGGCGCCCACCGCATCGAAGCACGCGACGGGCCCCGCCCCACCGCGGGGGTAGTGGAATTTGTCGCCATCGAAGTGCGCCACCACGTCGCCTGTCGTGACGACAACATCTCCTTGTGACGTGCTCACGCCGCCGACGGCGTGGAGAAACCCGATCCGCGGCCGATGCGGGGTGGCGGACCCTGCCCCAACGTCAACCTCGTAGAGGACGCCGTCCTCCGTGATCGTCCACAGCACGGGGCGGCGCGTCGACGGCCACACGCCCGAGAACACCGCGCCGTGTGGAACGCCGGCGATGGTCCGCGGGGCAAGCGTGGTTCCGGTGCGCGCGAGGACGACGGGCTGCTCGCGATCGCCGCTCACGTAGCCGAGCACGTAGAGCTGATCGTTCGACGCAAGCACAACGTAGGCACCGACAGCGTTGCCGAGAGGCGTTCGCGTCCACTCGGTTCCGACCTCGGTGTAGAGCGCCGTCTTCGTCAGGACGAGCAGAGCGCCGGTGCGCGAGAACGCCACGTCGCGGATGTCTTCGCCTTCGCCGACTGGAGGATGGACGGCGGTCCACTTGCCTTCCGCGAGCCGCGCAAGCTCGCGCGCGAAAGCGGCCGCAAGCACGATCTTTCCGTCGACGGTCGCCGCGCGCAGGACATCGACGCGGTGTTGTTCCGAGGAATGAACCGGGGCCTTTCCCCGCTGAAGAAACGCGATGTCTTGCCCAGCAGCGACGAGCGCGCTTCCGCTGCATACGAGCGCGGTAGGCGGGTAGGAGAAGTCGGCCTCGTAGGCCGGCGGCGCCGGATCGTCGGCGCGTGCAGTCGGCACATAGCCTAGGAGCGCGCCGAGGTTGGCGACAGCGCCCACGCAGAGCCGAGCACACACGCCGAGCCGCTTCACGCCTTGGAGCGTACCGGCTTCTTCGTCTTCTTCGATCGCCTAAGCGGCAAGAGGACCGTCTCCCACAGCAGCCGGTGCACCGAACCGTCGTGGGCGACGTCACGCGCTGGATCGTAAGGCCGTCGATGATCGAGCGCAGAAGCGAGACGAGCGCGCCGCGTCAATTCCACTGGCCGAAGATGGCGCGGCCTCTCTTCGTGGCGGTCGTCACGAAGGGCTCCAGAAGCTCCTCCTTGAACTCCTCATCGAGCTCGTCCGCGTCGTCGGGGTCGCGTCGATTGGCGATCTTCTGCAGCTGCGCGGCCGCGAGCGCGACGTCGTCGGGCGACAGCACGAGGAAGGTGCCGTCGTAGTTTCGACCGCGCTGCAGAACCGCAAACAGCCGTGTCGCTTTCGCATCCGAGAAGCGCTCTGCAAAAGCGTCGAACAGCACTCCGGCCACACCCATCGGCGAGATGGGTGTCGTGTGGATGCCGAAAGAATTTCTCGTGAGCGCCACGTCGACGATCACGTCGAGAATGGCTTGCTCGGCCGCGGGCAATGTCGCTCCGTCGAGGCCGTGCATCACCGCGTTCGTCACGAGCTCTTTCGCGCGCGCCCGCGTCACCGTCGCGTTCTCTGGAACCATCTTCAGAAGCGCTTCGAGGTGCTGCGCGTTCCCGCCACCGAACACGGCGCAGAAGCGATCCACGGAAAACGAATGCAAGTAGAGAAGATGGGACATCGGCGAGCCATCGTACTCGGTCGCCTCCGCGCCGTGGCCACGAGCGACTACCGCGCGCGAAAGACGAGCCCGACGCCTCCGAGGATTGCCGCGCCCGACAGCGATCGCACGACGTTCGGAGCGCGACGGTCACTTTCGTGAAGCAAGAGTGAAAGGTGGATTGGATCCAAGGCGTTCTTCGTTCGTAAGTCGGAAAGCGGGAACCTTCTGAGGTCCCGGTCGTCCTAACGAACGAACCACGGAGGTCGCGTCTCTCGCGCCTTCCGTCGAGGGGAGAACCACGTGCGCTCAACGCTGCTACTTGCAGCCCTCGTCGGGCTCGCGAGCACGACCTCGTTCGGCTGCGCCACGGCAGCCGGCAACGGCTACGACGCGCCGGCCAAGCCGGTCCACGTCGAGCGCGAGGAGAGCCTCACGCTGTCCGTCGACAAGGTCGACTCGGTCGGCAATGGCGTGCGTATTCACGGCTCGATGGACGGCGGCGGCCCGCTGATCGCGGCGTGGCTTGGTGACTCGTGCGACAAGCGCGAGGTCGGCCGCGGTTTCGCGACCGCGATCGGCTTCACATGGACGCTCTCGAGCGAAGAGCTTGCTCGAGCGATCGAGTGCAACCTCGAGCTCGTCGTCCACGACGTGCCGAGCGACGATGGTTCCGGCGAGCGCGTGCGGAAGCGCGCGAAGGTGGCGGTCGACGCGTCCGTGCTCGACGACGAGATTGCAGACGACGGGCCATCGATGAACGCGATGACGACGAACGGCGCGACGACGAGCACGCTGCTCACGTTCAACGACGCGCGGCCCAGCATGCGGCTGTCTCTTGGAGACGCTGCGTTCAACGCCGAGGAGCCCGAGCCGGAGGTCGTGCCGGATTCTCCGCCGCCGCCCACCTACGGTCGCCGTCGTCGGCGCCCTCCGCCGCAGGCATCGTTCATCGTGACGAACGACGCCCTCGCCTTGGCGGTCGTCTCGCACGCCACGATCCGCCTCGGTGGCTCGCGCTTCCTCGCGACGCTCACGATCGGAAGCGTCGAGATGGACGTCGAGCCTGAGACCCCGGCCTGCGAGATCGACGAGATCGACGAGAGCGACGGCGTCGACGAAGACTGAGCGCGTGCCCGTCGTACACACTCGACTCGACAGGACTGCGGCGCCGACTGTTGCTTCAGGCACGGGTGTGGATTACCCGTCGATGCATGAGCCGCGTCGGTAGTGGCAACCACGGTTCGAGCCGGGTCGCTTCCGCAGCGCTTTTCGGAATCTTGTGGCGCGCGCTGGCAGAGGTCCTCGGCACGGCTGCGACGGCGACTCTGCTGCGGCGCGCGTGCAAACGCGCAGGCGCGCGTCATCGACAGATCGATGAGCTGGCGATCGTGCGGACGGGGCTCACGTACACGTACACGGTGCCCGAAGCATGGAGCGCAGACGGCGACGAGCCACCCGAAGCCATGCGGGTGTTGCTCGAGGAGCTTCGTCCGCTGCTCGTCGAGCTGACGGGACCGCTCCTGGTTCAACGACTCGAACGCATCGCGGAGTTTCAAGAACGCGGGCTGACCGTCCCGCAGGAAGGGCCGAAGTGACAACGCGACCGATGGTGAAGATGGAGCGACTCACGACCGGCGACGCCGCGTTCGACCGCATCCTCGACGGCGGCTTTCCGTCCCGTTCGATCAACGTCGTCATGGGTGCGCCCGGCGCGGGCAAGACGCTCTTCGCGCTCCAGATGCTCTTTCACCTCGCGCGTCGCGGCAAGAAAGCCCTGTATTTCACCACGCTGTCCGAGCCTGCCGTGAAGCTCCTCGGCTACATGCAGCAGGTCGCCTTCTTCGACGCGGCCCTCGTCGACGAGCTGATCACGTTCGTCGACATCGGGTCCGAGCTGAAGGAGCGCGGCAGCGAAGCTGCGCTCGCGACGATCGTCCAGCGCGTCGAAGACGACGAGCCCGCGGTGGTCGTCATCGACAGCTTCAAGGCGCTGAGCGAGTTCGTTCCCGACGCGCGACTGGTGCGGAGTCTCGTCTACGATCTCGCCGTCCACATGGCGAGCTGGGGGGCGACGACCTTTCTCCTCGGGGAGTACGTCGACGAGGACATCACATCGCGCTCCGAGTTCGCGGTCGCCGACGGTATCGTGCGCTTCGGCAGCTCGGACCGCGACCACACGACGGTGCGCGACGTGGCGGTGCTCAAGCTGCGCGGATCCAGCTACGTCTCAGGGCAGCATTTCTTCGACATCGGCCCGAACGGAGTCTCGTTCTACCCGCGCGTTCACATGCCGAGCGCGGAGTCGACTGCCATCATCTCGCCCAGTGAACGCGTTTCGACGGGCGTCGCAGGCTTGAACCAGCTGCTCGGCGGCGGTCTCCCGCGAGCGTCCTCGACGGTCGTGCAGGGCGGGACCGGCACGGGAAAGACACTTCTTGGTCTCCACTTTCTTCTCGACGGCATGCAGCGTGGCGAGCCCGGCGTCCTCTTCACATTGGAAGAGAACGTCGAGCAGCTGACGAGCATCGCGCGCAACTTCGGCTGGGAGCTCGCGGAGCTCGAGAAGAAGGGTCTGATCGTGGAATACACGTCGCCCGTCGAGATCTCGACCGACCGCTTTCTGCACCGCGCCCGCCGGCGGATCGACGAGCACGGTGCCAAACGCGCGGTCATCGACAGCCTCAGCAGCTTGGCGCTCGGAGCCCCTTCGCCGCGCCGCTTCAAGGAGGTCGTCTACGCGATCAGCAAGCACTTCCGCGCGGCCGAGGTGTCGCTCTTCATGACGATGGAGATCGACGGGCTCCTGGGCTCCACGCAGCTCTCGGGTCATGGAATCTCGTTCGCGGCGGACAACCTCCTTCAGCTTCGGTACGTCGAGATCGATGGCCGGCTCGAACGCGGAATCTCCGTCTTGAAGGCGCGCGGTATCCGGCACGGCACCGAGGTGCGTCGCGTCACGATCGGCGACCGAGGCATGGTCGTCGGCGAGGTCTTCGAAGGCGCGCGCGGCGTGCTCAGCGGCCTCGTCTCCCCTGCTGGCGTGCGCACGTGATCGTCCCCGCG
>CAXSGV010000166.1:0-12412 GCA_964236615.1 uncultured Polyangiaceae bacterium | reverse complement strand
GACGGTCGCAGGTTCGAGTTCGCGTTGACGTCGTAGAACACGCGACGCCCGTCGTCCGTCTCGAGGTACTCGATGCCGCCGACGTCGAGCCCGCCTTCGCGCACGATCGCCCGTGCCATCTCGACGGCCTCTTTGGGGACGTCCTTGTACGGCAGGAACTTCGCAGGAACCGTCGTCGGGACGGCGCAGGCCGGACCGTCGGAAGACGAAGAGCCCTCGACCGGGTGACACACCTCCGACGGACACAGGTTGAACGCGCCCGGCGCGATGACGCGCATCGCGTACAGCAGCTCGCCGCCGAGAAACTCGAGGCGCACGATCCCGCGCTCGGGATCGTGTGGAAGAAGCTCCTGAAGAAGGAGCAAGTTGTCCGGAATCCAGAGCTCGGGCTGTTGCGCGAGGAGACCGTCGAGCTCTTCGAACGATTCGATGCGGTACATCCGCGCGCCGCTACCGCCCTGGTTTGGTTTGAGCAGCGCGGGAAAGACGATCTCGGCGGCGCGCGAGCGCAGCGCCTTCGGATCGTTGAAGACCCATGTCCGCGGCGAAGGGATCCCGAGGCGCCGCATCAAGCCCGCTTGCGCCGCCTTCGAGAGCTCCAGCGAGAAGGCGCGTGATCCGTTGAGCACGCGCGCCCCCTGCGCTTCGAGATCCTGCATGAACGCGAGGGCAAACGGCACGGCGCGTGTGTTCCCCCGGAGGTACGCGCTCGGGCTCGCCTGGTTGAAGTAGAGCCGTGCTGCCGGCGCATCGGCGTCGGAGAAGACGGCGCTCTTGAGATCGATCGGTACGAAGTCGACCTTGCGCGCCGCAAGTGCGGCGAAGAGAGGCAGCTGCCAGGAAGGATGCTCGAAGAGAACGCCGAGCGCGTGAGTCGTTTGCGGCATGGGCTGCCGTCTTTACCAGCCTCTCCGCCCCGCGCGTTACTTCGTGCTCACTTTGGACAGCTCGAGATTCAGGTCGACGTCGAGCGTCGGACCGCCGTTCGCGCAGGATGGCCCCGTGCAGTCGACGCTCTTGGGAAGCGAACCGACGTACGTGACCTTCAGATGCTCGACCGTCCACGGCGTCGTCGTCTTCGCGACGCCGCTGACATCGGAGATCGTGAGCGTCCCCGCCGCGGCTTTCTTGCTCGAGCCGTACTGGACCTCGGTCGCAGAGAAGCGCGGACCCAGGGCCGCGGAGACGATTGGAAATTTCGGGTTCTTCGTCGGATAGGACCCGACCTCGAGCGGCACGTAAAACGTGAGCGTCGTCGAAGTCGAGCTGCCGCACGCCTTCGCATAGAGGAAGAGTGCATTGTCGCTTGTGGACGGGGTCGTGATGAAGGCTTCGCCGCATTGCAGGCTCTCGAGCTTGACGGCGGGCGGGGCATCCAAAGCCTGATTGACCGTAAAGTCCGTCGGCGTGCTGCCGGTCGTCCCAAGAGCACCCGTCAACTTGATGGTCCCGCGCACGCTCGGGCCGCCCTGCTTCACCGCACGGTCGCGCGCACATGCGCGTTTGAGCTCGGACGGAACTTCGATGCAGGCGAACCCCGTGGGGCACGAAGCTGCGGAGCAGTCCGCGGTGCAATAGGACTCCGTCGCGGTATCGCGACCGTCGAAGAGACAGTGGCCCGACGAGCAGGTCGTGTCGGTGGCCGTACAAATTTGGGAGCCACCGCAGCCGGCTCCACACGATTTCCCAAGATCGGGCGTTGCGACGATCGGATCGTCTCCCGCGGTCGACCCATCGCCAGCCGACGCGTCTGGAGTCTCGGCGGACGCGGGAGGCGACGACGAAGACGACGACGACGATGAACAGGCTTGGAGCGCGAGAAGCGCGGGCACGCAGCCGCGACGAAGGAAGGTGATGCTCATATGGCGAGGTGGGTGCACGGAGGGTGCCAGCGACCGGAGCCGCGGTATCGCCGTGCAGACGCGCTCGTGCACTGCGATCGATCCGATCGCAGCGCGGGGGTGATGCGATGCAATCGATCACGGTTAGCCCCGTAGTCCAAGGTTCACGCCGGGCTACGCCCGATCGGGGATCAATGCGTGAGGATTCGAGGGCCGATCTGCGCGAACGCGAAGTCGGCCCAGCGCTTCGCGTCGGCCGGGCCGAAGTGTGGATTGTCCGGCGGGAGAGGGCTCGACGCGTTGAACGTCGTGCTGTCGATGAACCCCGCGCCGGCGATCCGTTGCACGCACGCGCGCAGGCTCGCGGAGACTGCCTCGCTTCGATCATGCCCAAGGGCCGGGGGACCAACCCAGAACACGCGCCGCTTCGGCGCATCGCGTACGAGGCGCTGCATGAAGGTGTCGCAGCTCTCACCGACGGGCGCGCGCGGGCGATTGGTTCCGAGCGCGACGACGACGATCTCGGGCTCGTGGCGTGCGAGGAGCACGTCGAGCGAATCCATCGGCGAGCGAAGACGGTCGATGCGATCGCGCGGGACACGCTCGCCCGGTGCGCTCTCGCGAACGCGGTAGCCGACGAGCGCCTCCGGTCGCTCTTCGAGGTACGTCTCGGTCGTCGCGCCACCCGCAGCCTCGGAGATCACGGCATGCCCTCCGATCGCTGCCAGGCGTTCGTGGAGACGGTGCCCGAACGCGCCGTACGTGTGCGAGTCACCGATCACGAGAATCGTGGACACTCGCAGCGCCGGTGCCACGGGCGCCATCGCCGACGCATCGGTGACTACCGTGGCTGCCGCAACCGCGGGGCCAAGTGCCGCTGCGTCCGACGATCCCGACGTGCGCATCGGCTCCTCGTGCGGGCGCGGGGTTGCGCACGCCACAGACGCGAAGGAAAGCGACAGGACGGCGATCCACACACGCGACCGCATGGCACCGAGTCTACATCCTGCCGATGACGTAATCTGTCTCCGTCCGATGGCCCAGCGCACGCTCGTCGTCTCTGCCACCAACCTCTTGGCTCGTGGATTTCTGGTGGTCCCTACGGACCGGAAAGCGCAGGACGGTTCGCCCGTGAACGCGCTCTTCGCGGTGGCGCGCTCGATCGGTCGTGCGATCGCGCTCAAGCCGCCGGCGCGCGCCGTCGCGGTCATCGAGAAGAAGCCGCACGATCCGAAATGGCCCGACATCCTCGCCGCGCAGCTCGGCCCTCTGCCCGAGCTTCTACGCGCGGTCGGAATGCATGTCGTCGAAGCGAACGACGAGGCGAGTGTCGTCGCGAGCTACGCCTCGGCCGCGGCCGACGCGGGTGACGACGTGATTGTCGTCGGCGTCGACAAGCGCTTCGCGCAGCTCGTGGGGGATCGCGTCTGGTGGTACGACGCGAACAAGGACGTTCGCTACACGCCCGAGATCGTGCAAAAGCGATTCACCGTCGGGCCGTCCCAGGTCGCCGACTGGCTCGCGCTCGTAGGCGACGACAGCGGCAACGAAGTGCTCGACGGCGTGAAGGGCATCGGTGCGAAGGGTGCCACCGCGTTGCTCCAGGAGCACGGATCGCTGGCTGCCGCGATGCAGACGATCGAGACGGTCGAGGGGCGCGTCGGCAAGATGCTCCGCGCGTCGAAGGAGGACGTCGTGCGTGAGATCGCACGCGCCCACCTCGATCGCTCGCGCGCGCTGCCCGTGGCGCTCGACGCGCCGGAGTTGGCGTACGCACCTTCAGACGCGAAGAGCCTCAACGCGCTGTGGGAGCGGCTTCGCTTCAAGGAGCTGCTCACGGCCGACGGCGACGCCATCCGTGCCGAGGTATGCGAAGCGAAGGGCGACGTCGCGGCGGCGCTCGCCAAGCTCGGGACGACCACGCCGATCGCACTTCACGCGCTGATGGAGGACCCTGCGCCCGTGCGCGCGCCCATCGCCGGCGTGTCGCTTGCGAACGGAAGTGGCGAGACGTTCTACGTGCCGCAAGGCAGCGCCGCGTGGCCGGAGCTTGCGACTTGGCTGGCGGACGAGGCTGCGCCGAAAATCGGTCACAACCTGGTGGCCGCGACCGTCGAGCTGCGGCGTACGGGGATCGTGCTCGCCGGGATCGTCGGCGACTCGGCGGTGGCTTCGCATCTCACGGAATCGAGCAGGTGGGCGCCGCACGATCTGCCCATCGTCGTGAAGCACGTGCTCGGGCGCGCGCTCGCGGAAGAGGATGCGGTGCGCGGCGTCGGAAAACAGCGGAAGCCGTGGAGCAAGCTGTCGCCGGGGCGCGCTGCCGAGTACGCCGGCCAGTATGCGGACGCGTCGGCTGCCGTGTGGAAAGCGCTCTCCCCTGCGCTCGATCCAAAGCTCTTGGCGGACTACCTCGAGATGGGGGACGTGTGCGTGCGCATGGAGCTCACGGGTCTGCTCGTCGATCCCACCGAGCTCGATCGCGCGCAGGCTGCGTTCGCCGAGATCGAGCGCGAGCTCCAGGCGGAGATCGACACGCTCGCCGGGCACCCTTTCAATGTGGCCTCGTCGAAGCAGCTCGGAGCCGTGCTGTTCGAGGAGCTGAAGCTTCCGATCGTGCTTCGTACGAAGACCGGATGGAGCACGTCGATCGAGGCGCTCGAGAGGATCGAGAACGCGCACCCGATTGTGCCTCTCACGCTTCGGTGGCGCGCTCTCCGGCGCCTTCGCGACAACTGGGTCATCTCGCTCCGTCGCTCGATCGACACCGACGGCCGCGTCCATTCACGGTTCCATCAGGCGCGATCGTTCTCGGGGCAGCTCGTCAACTCGAACCCCGATCTCGGCCGCGTGCCTGGCCGCACACCGGAGATGGCTCGCATTCGCCGGGCCTTCGTCGCCGCCCCCGGCCGCCTGCTCATGTCGGTGGACTTCAACCAGCTCGGACTGCACGTGCTCGCACACCTCACGAAGGATCCGGCTCTCGTCGAACCGCTCCGTCGCGGGGCGGACATGCACGTGCTCACCGCAGCCGCCATCCTCGAGCTACCGCCGGACGAGATCACGCTGGAGCAGCGGCAGCTCGGCAAGGTCGTGAACTTCGCGACCTTCGCGGGTCAGGGCGCAAGTGCTCTGGCGCAACAGCTCGGGGCATCGCCCGCCGAAGCCAAGGAGTACCTCGCGCGGTTCGATCGGCACTACGCGAAGGTGCGCTCTTTTCAAGACGAGCAGCTTCGCCTCGCTCGCGAGGACGGATTCATCGTCACGCTCGCGGGTCGTCACTGGCCCATCGGTGACCTCGAGTCGCTCGACAACCAGCTTCGCTCCTACGCCGAGCGTCTCGCGCGACGCGCCACCCACGAAGCATCCGTGCAAGACGTCGCCCGTCGCGCGCTCCTCGACGTCGATCGCGCGATCAAGAAGGAAGGGCTCGGCACGGTCCCTGTGCTCCAGGTCGTGGACGAGATCCTCTTCGACGTTCCCGAGAGCGAGCTCCAGCAAGCAGCTCGGGTTTGCTGTGACGCGATGAAGCACGCCTACGAGCTCGAAGTACCTGTGCCCGTGGGGGTGTGGGTCGGGAAGAACTGGGCCGATCTCGAGCCGCTCGAAATCAAGTGACCTCGCATCACGAGGAGACGCGTAGCGCGACCCGCGCCGACTGGAGTGCGAGCAGGGCAAGGCCAGCGACGAGGTCGTGCGCGTCGTGGACGAGACCGGTTACGTCCTTCGTCGCGATGCGCGTAGCGGCGACCTGCATGGACCAGCCGAACGTGTACAGCGCGGACGCAGCTGGAAGCCCGACGACGGTGCCGGCCAAGGGCATGCTCGCGGCCATCAGTGGAATCGAAACGCCGTGCCAGGGCGCGTCCTTGGTGAAATGCACGTCACGGGCTTGCAATAGCTCCGCCCAACTCGATGCGATCTGCATGTCGTCTCTCCCTCTTTCCGGTGTCCCCCCTCGTTTCCAATCCTGCCGACGCTCACTGCTCATCCGAAAACGTCGGCGACGAAATCTCCTGCGCTCTCGCGGGCGCGAAGCCATGCGTCGGCATCCGCAGCGCCGCACTGCGTGCGTTCCTCTTGAATGCGGACGAGCGTGTCGCGAACCGCTGGCGCCATTCGCGCCCCGTCACCACAGACGAAGATCTTCGCATTTTCGTCGATCGCGGCGGCGACTCGTGCGCGCTCACTCCAGAGGCGGTGCTGCACGAACGTCACGTCGCCATCGGGCGCGCGGAAGAACGCCGGTAGCAGCGTGACCGCCCCGGTCGCCTCCCAAGCGCGGAGCTCGTCGCGGTAGAGAAGGTCGACCTCCGGGTGATCACAACCGAAGAAGAGCAACGCGCGACCGAGTGTCTCGCCGCGCGCCATGCGGTGCGCGCGGTCCTGCACGAATCCGCGGAACGGAGCGATGCCCGTGCCAGCTGCAATCATCACGATGGGTCGCGCCGGATCTTCGGGAAGCTTGAAGGGCGTGTTGGGCCGGCGAACGCCCGCGATGATTCGATCACCTACGCGTAGCAGAGCGAGGTAGCTCGAGCAGGTCCCACGGAAGCCCCCCTGCCCGACCACGCCGCAGCGTCGACGACTGCGACCGTCAGCGAGCACCGTCGGTCGTTCGCGCGCGGTGACGACGAGATCGAATACTGCCGAGGTCGCATGGGTGGCAACATCTCGAGGAACGCGGCGAACGACAGCCCACACGAGGCGAAGTCCTCCAAAAGGTCGAGCACGGTCACGCGACGATCGAGGATCTCCGCGTGATGACGAGCCGGGTCGAGGAAC
This sequence comes from uncultured Polyangiaceae bacterium, assembly GCA_964236615.1. GTDB lineage: Bacteria > Myxococcota_A > Polyangia > Polyangiales > Polyangiaceae > CAXSGV01. Next base: position 5,786 of record CAXSGV010000166.1, on the reverse strand, counting down.
GCTTCCAGGCGTACGCGCTCCGGCGGACAGGGCGTTGCGGCCGCGAGACGCTCGATCTGCTTCAGCGTCGCCGGTGCTGTGAGCTCGACGTGACGACCGACGAGCTCCGCAATGGAGATGCTTCGGTTCACCGGCAGCGCGCCGATGCCTTGCCGACTCGCTTGCAAGCGCACTGCGTCGCGCGTGGTGAAGCCGAAACGGCGCGCGACGCGCTCGATCAGCGCCTCGTCGTTTTCGGGGAGCACGACGAGGTAGTCGCCAGGCGCGTAGGTGACGCCCTCTTCGAGCTCCACTTCCACGTGGCGCTTCGACCGGCCGAAGGGCGAGGTCATGTCGACGAGCTCACGCACTTCGACGACGGTTGCGCACCGAAGGCCTTCCGCGGCAGCCGCCGCCTCTCCCGCCTCACGGGTAACTTCGTAGAGATCGCGCGCCGGCGTCGCGGAGGCTTCAACGCCGAGAGCGTCGTCCAGCGCTTCGCTCGCGGGCGTGTACCAACGCTCGAAGTCGCCGAAGAAGTCGGCGGCCGCGTCGCACTCCCCGCGTGCGTTCAAGCGCGTAGCACCGGCCGCGTGCATGCGCTCGTCGATCTGGCGTGGGATCGCCTGGTACGTCGCAGCCCAGTCGCGATGGCCGCAGCCAAGGACGGTGTAGCTCACGCCCGCGAGATCGCCGGGCGCGCGCGCTTCGAGCCACGTGACGAAGCGCTTCGCGTTGTCGGGCGCTTGCCCGTTGTACGAAGCGCACACGATGACGACGGCGCCCTCTTTCGGCAGACGCCCCGTCTGCGCGTCGAGCGACGAGACCGCCACCGAGTAGCCGCGCGAGGAAGCATCGGCGGCAATGCGCCGCGCAAACGCCTCGGACGAGCCCGCGTTCGAGCCGTACAACACGAGAAGTGGTACGTGGCCTGCTTGCGCGAAGGCGACGCTGCCCGAGAACTCGCTCGGCGTCATCACCGCGGCGCTCGCAGCGTTCTCGGCGCGCGCACCGGAGCCTGGCATTCGGCGGGGGGCATTCGACCGTCGGCGCATGCGCGCGCGCAGGCCCTCGGGCTTCAAGGTCAGGGTCTCCTTCACTTCGAGCTCGTAGTGCTTCGCGCAAATCGGGTCGAAGCGCTGGAGGAGCAGCGCGAGAACGAGCAGCGCTTCTTGCGTGGCGAACGCGCGCCCGATGCACGCGCGCTGGCCGTTGCCGAAAGGCTTCCACGCGTTCGGCGGAATGCGTTCGCGGGCGCCCGGCGCGAAGCGCTCTGGGTCGAACGTTTCGGCGTCTGCCCACACGGCAGGGTCGCGATGCAACGTCGGAAGCAGCACGAGTACCGTTTGATCTTTTTCGAGGTCGTACGTCCCAGCGAGCGTGGTGTCAGCGAGCGGACGAACGCCGTACGCCGGCGCGGTGGGCCATAGACGCAAAGTCTCGCGCAGCACCTGGTCGAGGTACGTCAGCTTCGCCAAGTGCTCGAAGGTCGGTGTCGCATCCCCGATGACGGCGTCGACCTCTGCCTGTGCCCGAGCCAGCACCTCGGGGTGCTGCAACAAGAAGTACAACGCGAGCGACAAGAGCCCACTCGTCGTCTCGTGGCCGGCGATGAGAAACGTGACGATCTGATGGCGGATGTTGCGGTCGTCGAGCGCTTGCCCTGTGACCGGATCGCGCCCTTCGAGCATCAGCCCGAGGAGATCACGCGGCGTCGAGACGTCGGGCGCGCGGCGACGCGCGGTGATGACCTCGTCGACGATGGCGCTCATCTCCTCGAGGTCGTGCTCGTATTGGCGGCGCGTAAGGAGCATCAACCGCGTCTGCAGGGAGAGACGCCGCGTGCGTGCGCTCGACTCGGCCAGCGCCCGCACCATCGCCGCGACGAAAGGGTGCATCTCGCGCTGGTAAAAACTGTTGAAGCGCACGCCAAAACCGCAGAGGGCAATCGTGTCGAGAGTCAGCCTCGTCATATTGTCCGGGATGTCGAGGTCCTCCGCTTCGCCGAGGCGCTCCCACTTGGTGACCATCTGCTCGGCGACGTCGAGCATCGCGGCGAAGTACCCACGCATGGCCGCCGGTCCGAAGGCCGGCGTGAGGATGCGATGCGCGCGCCCCCAATTCGGCTCCTCGGTGTACGCGGTGAAGAGCGCGTCGCCGGCGAGATCGCGCAGTGACTCCAAGCTTGCGTGAACGACTTTGTCGAAGCGCGTGTCGTCCGAGAGCTCGTTCACCAGCTCGTGGGAGCTCACGACGAGCACGCTCTGCGAAGGAAAGGTCAGGCGGTAGATCGGTCCGAGCTTCTTCGCGAGCCGCATCATGCCCTGCACCGGCGCATCCTTGCCGACGTCACGCACGTTGCCGACGAAGGGGCGCGGCGCCGGTTGAGGGATCGTAACGCGAAGAGGAAGAGCGCGCGCAGTCGTCATGGCTGATGGATCTATAAGCCTGACAACGCACTGCGTCAAGCCGCATAGGCGGCGCCGTTTCAGCCCTCGCGAGTGCTTCGGCGCGCCATGCGTCGGCTCATCGCGGGCCAACGCCGTGAAGAAGGACGTCGACGACGGTGCGGGCATGGCGCTCGATGACGTCTGCTGCCGATGCGTCGAGACCGAAGGCGCGCTTCGCGATGGCCGGCTGCACGAAGATCTCCGTGCTCGCTCCGACGATGAAGAAATAAAGCAGCGCTCCGTCGACGGCGCGCACCGCGCCGCTCTCTTGAGCGAGCGTGATTTCGCGCTCGAAGAAGAGAACGAGCTTTCCGAGCCATCGCGAATAGAGCTCGTCGAAGGCCGCCCCACCGCCGCGACTCTCGGTGCGTATGAGGCGCGGAAGCTGAGGGCGCGCCCCGCTGAACAGCACGAACACGCGAATCAAACGCGCGACCCGCGCGCTGCCGGTGAGGTCCTTCGCGGCCGCTGCGGTGGTCAGCTCCTCGGCGAGCGCCCCGAACAGCGGATCGATAGCGGCGAGCCAAAGCCCTCGCTTCGATCCGAAGTGATGGTGGACGAGGGGCTGCGTGAGCCCAGCACGGCGCGCGATCCCCGCGGTCGTCGCGCCCGCGTAACCGAGATTCGCAAACTCCTCGCGGGCGGCCTCGAGCAGTGCATCGCGCCCGAGGTTGTCTCTCGGTCGCGCCGCGCGCTTGCTCTTCGCGGGCTGCGCGCTGCGCTTCTTCGGGTTTTGCGCGCGCGTCACTACGCGATCGTCGCCCCTCGTGGGGCCTTCGGCCAAACTTCTTCAACCATCCTCAGCTGGGGGGCCTTCGTCGACCCACCCGACCCGACCCACACGGCTAACGCTTCGCGCGCGGCTTCCGTAGCGGCAGCGCCGCGCGCCACGCGTCGGTGAGGAGCTCGCCGAAGAGATCGTCGTCGACGCTTGCGAGGTCGACCGCCACGTAACCGAGCCGCGTCCACCCACCGAGCGAGAAGAAGGTCTCGGGAAAGGAGAGCATCAGAGCATCGCGCCGCTCCTCGGGCTCGATCATCAAGTTCACTCGCTTGTCGTCACCGAGCGTCGCGAAGATCTTTCGCTTGGTGCGGAATGCGGTGCGCTCCATGTGAGGACGCTCTTCGACGCCCTCGAGAGCGAGAGCGAGCTTCCTGAAGCGCGCGGGCGTCACGCGCCCATACTACGTGCGCAGCTCTCGTTCGCGATGCAATCCGGAAGCGAGCATGCGCTGGTATCCTCGTCCCATGCGTCGTCTCTGGTGCGCCGGCTTGGCGATCGCGCTCGTCGCCGGTTGCCGACACGAGCGCAAGGACCCGCCCCAGCCTGCGGCGAGCTCGACGAGCTTACCTGCGCAGGTCGTCGTCCCCGAAACGGCGGCGCACGACGCACGCGATGTTCGCTCGGCTTGGTTGCGCCCATTTTTGTGGCGCATCGAGACCACGCCACCGTCCTATCTCTTCGGCACCATGCACATGCCGAGCGAGCACTTTCGGCGGCTGCCCCGCAACGTCGAGCTCGCGTTCTCGGAGGCCACGGTCCTGTCGACGGAGGTCCCGCTCGATGGGCGCGGCGATGCCGAGTATCTCGCCAGGGCCACCCTACCCCCGGGCACCGCGCTAAATACGCTCTTGCCCGCGCCGCTCTTCGAACGTGCGCGGCGGACGTTCGTGGACGCCGGACAGCCCTTCGCGCCCATGAACCGGTACAAGCCCTGGTTCGTGGGGATGCGCGTGTCGATGCTCGACCACGCGCGCGAGATTGCGAACGGGACGGCGATGGACAAGGCGCTTTACGTTCGCGCGGTGAGCTCCGGAAAAGAGCTCGACGCGCTCGAGACCATGGCCGAGCAAGGGGCGATCTTCGACGGCCTCGATACGGCGGAACAAACCGTGTTCCTCGAACGCTCGCTGGATTCCCGCGACCTCGCCAAGCGCGAGAACCGTGACCCGCTGCTCGATCTCGTCGCCGCGTACCTGCAGGGCGATGACGTGGCGGTCCACGAAGAGCTTTTCCGCGATTACGACCCGACGAACGCCGTCGACGTCAAAGTCATGAAGCGCCTCATCGACGACCGCAACATCGTCATGACCGCGCAGGTAAAGAAGCAGTTGGCGTCGGGCAAGACGTACTTCGTCGCCGTCGGGGCAGCGCACCTTCTCGGCCCCCGAAGTGTCGTGGCGCTTCTTCAGAAGAGCGGCATCAAGGTCCAGCGCGTCGACTGAGCGCACGCGAACGGAGCGGGGGCGACGGAGCCCTGCGCGGTGCTGGCCCCCGCAAGTGGCCGCACCTTGACAATATGACGACCGGTCTACATAGTGTTGGTCATGAAAGCTTCGAAGCAGGATGGGACGCGGGAACGCTTCATCCGCGCGACGGCGACGCTGCTTCAAGAGCGCGGCTACAGCGGGACGGCGATGAGCGACATCCTCGAAGCGAGCGGGGCGCCACGCGGTTCGCTGTATTTTCACTTCCCGGGCGGTAAAGCCGAGCTCGCTGCCGAAGCCGTCGCGCACTCCGGCGCGCAGCTGTGCGAGATCATGCAGGCGGTGCTCGCGAGCACCGACGATCTCGGCGAGAGCATCGGCGCGGTGACGACGATGCTCGGGCACCAGCTCGCATCATCCGACTACAAGCTCGGTTGCCCTGTCGCGCCGATCGCCATCGAAGACGTGAGCGGCGCGCTTCACGACGCCGTCGCGTCCGCGTTCGCGACCTGGCACGAGGTCATCCGCTCGCGCCTCGTCCACGCTGGGCACAAACCGAAGCGCGCCGCGGAGCTCGCGACCTTCGCGCTCTCGGCGATCGAAGGCGCTCTCCTCCTATGCAAAGTGCAACGAAGCACCGCACCACTCGAACGCGCGGCAATCGAGCTTGCGCGCATGACATCCGTCGAAAGGACCAAGCGATGAACGACGACAAGGCAACACACGAAGCTCGAGAGTCGAGCGACACCAACATGCAGACCGACGCGCACGCCTTCGTGACCGGAGCGACCGGGCTGATTGGCCGCTGGCTCGTACCGGCGTTGACGCGCCGAGGCTTCACCGTGACCGCGCTGGTGCGCGATGCGACGCGGCGCGCGCCGGAGTACCGCGCGTGGGTTGCAGCGCACGGCGGCGTGGCGGAGCTCGTTCACGTGGTGAACGGCGATCTCGCGGAAGACGATCTCGGGCTCGACGCCGAGGCGCGTGCGCACCTCGCCGATGCGAGCATCGTCTACCACCTCGGCGCGACGATGCAGCTCGGCCTCGACGCGGCGACCGCTGCGCGCGTCAACGAAGGCGGGACCGAACGCTTGGCGCGCATGGCGGGGGCATCGGCGCGAAAGCCGCGCTTCGTGATGATCTCCGGGT
>CAXSGV010000165.1:11562-12454 GCA_964236615.1 uncultured Polyangiaceae bacterium | reverse complement strand
CTCGATCTCCGCCGCGAGCTGTTCCAGCCGCGTCCGGCGCCGCGCCACCAGCACCACCGCCGCGCCCTCGGCTGAGAGTGCGCGTGCGGTGGCTTCACCGATTCCGGAGGTGCGGTGCCTGGCCAGGACGGCTGCTCCGAAGCGGCGAAGCTCGTCTACGTGGTCGATATAGACAACGGCTTGCACAGTTTCTATCCGGCGACGTTGACCTTCAAGACGATCGGCACGCTCAACTGTCCGAGCCCAGGCACCGACGAAGCCGGTCTGCCAGGCACGCCCAACTCGATGGCGGTCGATCGATCCGGCGTGGCGTGGGTCAACTTCACGAGCGGCAAGCTCTTCAAGGTCAGCACGACCGACGCAAGCTGCTCGGCAACGAGCTTCAACCCGACGAAGTACGGGACGCGCCGCGTCGGCATGGGCTTCTCGTCGAACAGCGCGGGCGCAAAGGAAGAGACTCTGTTCGTCACGCCGTTCAACGACGCTCCGCTCGGCGGCGCGTCAACGGGCGACGGCCTCGCCAAGATCGATCTCGGTACGTTCGCGCTCACGCAGGTGGGCGACTTCACGAATGGACTCGGCGCCAAGACGTCCGAGCTCACTGGCACCGGTGACGGCCAGCTCTTCGGCTTCTTCACGACGTCGCCCGCCAAGCTCGCCGAGATCGACAAGACGAGCGCGGCCACGCCGACGGCCGCCCAGAAAACGCTCACCGGTGTGAGCACGGGGAACGCGTGGGCGTTCTCGTTCTGGGGCGGCGACTTCTGGTTCTACACCTCGGGCGTCAGCGCGCAGAATCCGAAGGAAACCAGCAAGGTCACGCAGTACAAGAAGTCCGGCGATGGCTCTATTGCTATGGTCAAGAGCTCGATCGGCTTCAACATCGTTGGTG
>CAXSGV010000165.1:5193-11552 GCA_964236615.1 uncultured Polyangiaceae bacterium | reverse complement strand
CGGGCGTGGCGACGCAGAGCAATGGCACCTTCGACCTGCGCACCGACGACTCCGCCCAAGTGACAGCTCGCAAGTAATAGAAGCAAGTGACGGAAGAGAAGTGACGACGTGACGACCGAATCCCGATTCTCGCCGAAGCCCCCGTGGCTCAAGGTTCGCGCGCCCGGCGGCGAGGCCTTCACGCGCCTCAAGGCGACGTTTCGCGCGCTCGACCTCCACACCGTCTGTGAAGAGGCGCGCTGCCCGAACGTCGGCGAGTGCTGGAGCGAAGGCACTGCGACCGTGATGCTCCTCGGCGATGTCTGCACACGCGGCTGCCGATTCTGTTCCGTCACGACGGGCGATCCTCGCGGCGCCGTCGACGTGCGCGAGCCGGAGCACGTCGCGCGCGCGATCGCGCAGCTCGAGCTCCAGTACGTCGTGATGACGATGGTCGATCGCGACGATCTGCTCGACGGCGGGGCGTCGCACGTCGCGCGAACGGTCACGCGCTTGCACGAGCTGCGGCCCGACATCTTGATCGAGACGCTGCTCGGCGATTTCGGCGGCCACAAGGATTACATCGACGTCACCGTCGATGCGAAGCCGGACGTCTGGGCCCACAACATCGAGGTCGTGCGTCGCTTGCAGCGCAAGATCCGCGACGTGCGCTGCTCCTACGAGCGCTCGCTCGAGGTGCTCGAGCGCGTGAAGCAGCGCGATCCCGCGCGGATCACGAAGTCTTCGATCATGGTCGGCATCGGCGAGACCGACGACGAGGTCCTCGAGACGCTCGCTGATCTCAGGAAGTCCGGCGTCGACCTCGTCACGCTCGGGCAGTACCTCCGCCCCACACCGAAGCACGCGACCGTCGATCGCTACGTCGAACCGAGCACCTTCGACGCGTTCGCCGACGCCGCGCGGAAGATGGGCTTCTCGTACGTGGCCAGCGGTCCGCTCGTTCGCAGCTCGTACAAGGCCGCCGAGGTCTACGTGAAGAGCATTCTTCGCCCAGGCGATCCTGCGGCTGCAGAAGCCTTGCTGCAGGCGCGGCTCCGCGATGCCAAGCTCGGCGCCGCCGGTCACGCACCAAAGACGATGAGCGAGATGGTGGCGCGCGAGGCTCGCGACCTCGTCCCGCTGAACCGCCTCGTACGCCGCGAGACCACGTGAAGCGCGCCGCACGCGCGGCCGCGGTGCTCGCCGCCGCCAGCGTTGCGGTCGCGGCGGGCTGCTCGAAGAAGGAGTCGACTGGCACTGTCGTTGGACCGCCACTCACGTACGAGCCACGTGATGCAGGCTTCCCCGCGGTCGACCGAGGTAGCGAGCCCGCGAGCAAGTCGCCGGTGCTGGCCGTGTTCATCGATCTCCAGGCGCGCGGCGCACCCGTCAAGGTGCGCGCGTGCGAGTACGTCGTGCTCGCGATCGCCAAGGGGCATGCGAACGCTTCGGGCGAAGAGCTCGCCGTCGGCGACACCGTCGTCTTTCATGGCGCCGGCGGATTCGATGTGAAGGGCGACGGCCTCGCCTTGCTCGCGGCGATTCACGAAGACACGTGCCCTGGGCCCGCGGAGGAGCGCATGTCGAAGGTCGTCGTGAAGGCATCGCGCGCGCCTGATCTTGCTTGGGCGAATGGCAGGATGCACGTGCACCTCGACGTGCAAAACGAGCTTGCTCGCACGGCTTACGTGGGTCGCTTCGAAGCGGCGGTAGCAGTACCCGAGCATGAGCACGACGCCTCATGGGAGGTGCTTGCGACGATCGAAGGGAAGGGGACGCTCACCGTCGCGGGCAAGCCCATCGAGCTTGCGCCGCGCTCGGTCGTCGCAATTCCACCGGCGACCAAACACGCGTTCGTGCCGGCAGACGGCGCGCGCCTCGTGGCGATTCAGATCTACACGCCGCCCGGTCCCGAAGAACGCTTCAAGTCGCTCGCGGCCCCAGCGCCCGACGCCTCGCGGTAATGCGCGCTCGGCTCCACGATCCGGCCGGACCGGGGTGGACGCGCTGGCTTCGCCTCGCGCTCGGCCTCGTACTCTTCCTGTCCGGGCTGCTCGGTCCGATGACCGTGGTCTCGTGGCTGATGTTCGTGAGCGGGCTGCTGCTCGTTCTTCCGTTTTCGATGTTCTTCGGACGCCGGCCGCCGCGCGAGGTCTTCGTCGAGCCTTTACCCGGCCGCATTCGCATTCGCGGCGCGGGCTTGCTCGAACAGGACATAGCCGTCGCTGACCTCGAGGGTGCGGTCGCCGCGACCGACGAAGGCAAGACGGTGTTCGCGCTACAGCAGCGCCTCCGACCTGATCTGCCGACCCTTCTCGAGACCTACGACGCCGTGAGCACGCAGGCGATCCGAGACTCGCTCGGCGTCGGCGCAAAAGGCTTCGGCACCGTGCGATGGGAGACCGCGCCTGCCGTTTACCCCACGATCGATCGCGTCTCTCGTGCTCTCGCGACTGTGGCCTGGTTGGTCTTCGCTGCCGCGACGATGGCCGGCGCGGACCCACGTTGGGTCTACGAGCTCTCCGGTGTCGCGTTGCTCGTGGCGGTGCTGATGACCGGCGTCGTGACGACGATCGCCACTGCGCGCGTCTTTCTAATGCCGCCGACCGTCGCACTCGCGAGCGACACGGTCGAGATACGCAGCGACGGAACGACGAAGCGCCTGCCGCTCGCAGGGATCGTGCGCGTCATCGCGAAGCGCGACGGCATTGCATTCGCCACCAGCGAGCCGGCGCTGGCAACGCTCATTGCCACGCCGCTCGTCACACGCGGGCTCCACGGGCTCACCGCCGAGGAGCGAGCTCACCTCGTGCTGCACCTCGAGAGCGCGGTCGCCCGCGGGCGCGCCGTCGCCCCCGCGCGCATGGAAGCGTTACTCGACATGCGGCGCACGCGTGACGAGAGCGCACGTGCGTGGCTATCGCGCCTCGAGCTCGCTGCGGCCGTCATGCACGATACAGGCGCTTACCGCGGCGGCTCGATCGACAAGGCGCACCTCTGGGAGATCGCGCTCGATCACGACGCCGATCCCTCGACGCGCGCCACGGCGGCGCGCTTGCTTGCGCGGCTCGAGCCCGAGGAGATGAGGCTCCGCGTCGCACCGCTCCTCTCCGCGGTCCGCAACGACAACGAGCGCGCGCTTCTCCGCGTGGCGCTCGAGCCCGATCTCGACGTCGCCGTCCGTGAGCTCGAGGAGCTCGAGCACCGCATGCGTCTGCCTTCGCCCTGAGGGCTACTTCACCTTCACGTCGCACTTGCCTTGAATGCAGTCGACGACGCTCGGGTTGCAGCAGTCTTCCCGGATGGTGCACGTGTCCTTGATGCCCTTGCACGCGAGCGCGCTCGGATCGACGCAGACGCCCTGATCGCAGAAGCCCGAGCAACACTCGAAGCCGCCGCTGCACGCGCCGCCGCCTTTGGTCGGCGTGCAGGCCGCGAGCGCCCAGAAGCCGCGCATGTTGGTCGTCGCTTCTTCCTGACCTTCGAGAAAGAACGCAGGGTGGCTCGGGTCGATGGTGCCGACCGCCTTGTCGATCGCCGCCACCCAGAGCCGCTTCTTGCCGTTGTTGGCGACGCCCGTGAGCTTGTTGCCCCAGTCACGCATGCTCGTGAAGACGACCCACGAGTACCCGCCGCGCTCGACCGGGTTGAACGTCGGCTCGAGCGAGAGGTTGTCGTCCGTCGCCTTCGGTGACGAGTCGTTCAGCGTGGCGAGGTTGATGGGCGCCGCGCCGGTCACGTTCTGCAGCCACAGCGAGCCGATCTGCTTTGCGGCATCGTCGCAACCCTGTGCGTCGCAGCCGGTGGCGTAGTCGCCCACGTGGAACGCGATGAACTGCGAGTCGGGCGTGAAGGACGGGTACGAGATCGCGCGCTGCGCCGCGGGAAACAGGCTCGTCGATGCGAGGCTCGTGAGGTTCGTGAACTTCTTCGTGGTGGCGTCGAAGTCGAGCGTGACGAGCTTGCCGCCGGTGAGGTTGTGGTACCAGTTGCCCTTGCCCTCCACCGCGACGAGCTTCTTGCCGTTCGGTGAGAAGGCGGGCGTCATCAAGCCGTCCATGCCCGTGTCGAGCGCGACGGTGTCGAGGCCGGTGCCGGTGATCTCGGTGCCGGGCGAAGCCGTCTCAGCAAGGCGCAGTGTCTGCGATCCGAAGACGACGTACTTGCCCTCGGGCGTGAGCGCGACGTTGCCGCTGAAGCGGTTCGACGAGTAGCGCGTGGTCGCCGCCGGAAGATCGAACGAGATCCAGTTTCGCTGCAGGCCCGGATCGTTCTTCTTCCCGCCGCCGGGCTCGGTGACGACGGTGCCGTTCTCGACCGAGGCCACGAGCGTCGAGCCGTCGGCGCTGACCGCGTGGCAGCCCATGCATTTCCCACCGTTGAGAACCTCGGGGGCGGTGCCAGTGCCGGGGCGGATGCGCGACATGTGGCCGCCCGCGCTCGTGGTCCAGTAGTAGATCGCGCCGCGCAAGCTCGCGGGCGCGATGGTCCAGTCTTCCTTCGCCGACGCGTACGCTTTGTTCGCGGCCGAGTCCCAGCGCGAGAGCGAGACCTTCACCACGTCGCCGGTGTTCGACGCCGTGAGGTGATCCCAGCCCGCTTGCGCGGCACGCAGCTGGCCCGTCGCACCGACGACGTAGTACGCGTCGTAGCTGTAATTCAGCTCTTCGAAGTGGATCTTGTAGACGTCGTTCGCCTTCGGCGCGTTCCACATCAAGAGCGGCGACGCGAGGCCGAGCGGGAAGACGGTCTTGTCGTACGGGTAGAGGAGCGACGTGACACTCGCGTCGGCAGGAAGGTTCGCCGCATCGAGCGCGGTGATGGCGTTCGCTGCCACCCCGGGGCCGATCTCCTTCGCGTGCACGATCACCCGAAGCTCGGCAGTGGCGCTCTTGCCGCCGTACACGGCGTGAAGGATCCCCTTGCCGGCGTAAGGACCGTTCGACGTCAGCACGATGGGCGTCGAGCCCGTGTACTTCGCGAGGTCGGGGCGATCGAACTGGATGGCTTGCGGAGCGACGGACGTGGTCGTCCCGTCGAGGAGCTTGGCCTTGAGCGTGTAGCTCGCGCTCTGCGGCGTGATGCCATCGACCGTCACCGTGGCCGTGGGCGGATCGAAGAAGACCGAGGCGACGTTCGTGATCTGGAAGCCGCTGGCGTCGTCCTTGAACGCTGTCGCACCATCTTCGGTGTACGAAAGGTCGAAGCCTCCGTCGGTGTCGTCGAGCGGAAACTCGCTCACCTCGGTGCTGCCGCACGCGCCGACACCTGCACCGAGGCCTGCACCGACGACGAGAACCGCGCCGAGTCCAGCCCAAGCTCCACGCCGAGCAAGAAGCGAAGAAAAAAGCGGTAGCATGATGTGCTCTCCTGTAGGGCTGAGCCCCGCGCAACTCTAGCAGGCGCCTGCAGAATTCAAGGCCGAGGCGGTCGGAAGCGACCGATTTCCACGCGGCGCCAAGCGCGTTGGCCCGGAATAACTCCGCAGGCCTCAGCGCTTGCCCTCCGTTCAGGGCATGATCAGTTAAAGAGGAACGGCCCGCATAGAACGCGCGCCCTCCACGTCCGTAGGAGAAGGCATGTCAATTCGCTCATTGCGCTCGTTGCGCACCTTGCTCAGCGCGTCGGTCGTCCCGTTTGCTCTCCTCGTGCCGGCAGTTGCGCACGCGCAGACCCCGTCGCTCGCTTCGGGTGAGCCCTTCGCAGACGTCGCTGGTGACGAGATCAACGGCGCGATCGCAATCGATCTGAAGGACGACGTCACCGCGACGGACATCGCGGACATCGGCAAGGCCTATGGCCTCACGCTTCGCGCGAACAGTGCGTTCAGCGACGCCGAGAAGCTCGAGATCGCCGACGTGTCCCCCGCGGACGAGCGCAGCATCCTCGATCGCCTCGCGCGCGATCCGCGCGTCGAGCACGCCGAGCCGATGGCTGTTCTCCGCGCCTCCTTCGTTCCGAACGATCCGCTCTACGCCGACAAGCAGTGGCACTTGAAGAAGGCGGGGGCCGAGCAAGCGTGGGACTACGCCTGCGGCCAGGGCGTCACGGTTGCCGTCGTCGACACGGGCGTCGCTTGTTACGACAAGGGTCCGTTTTCGAAGGGCACCGACCTCGCGGGCACGCGCTGCGGTGACGGCTTCAACTTCGTGGACGACACGCCCGAGGCCGTCGACGACCAGGGTCACGGCACCCACGTCGCCGGCACCATCGCGCAGACGACGAACAACGGGGTCGGCGTCGCGGGGATGGCGCACTGCGCTCGCCTCATGCCGGTGAAGGTCCTCAACAAGATGGGGTGGGGCACGCTCGCCGACGTCGCAGAGGGCATTCGCTTCGCGGCCGACAACGGCGCGCAGGTCATCAACTTGAGCCTCGGT
>CAXSGV010000165.1:0-5183 GCA_964236615.1 uncultured Polyangiaceae bacterium | reverse complement strand
GTCCGGGCAAGAGCGCGAACCTCGAAGACGTGGTCGTGCACGCGCAGAAGAAGGGCGTGCTCGTCGTCGCTGCCGCCGGCAACAGCGGGCGCTCGGTCGGCTACCCCGCCGCGTACGACGGCGTCATCGCCGTCAGCGCCACCGACTCGAACGACAACATCGCCTGGTTCTCTTCGCGCGGTCCGCAGATTGCGATTGGTGCTCCTGGCGTCGCTGTCACCCAGCAGACGATCTGCGAGGGCGGCAAGAACAAGTGCGAGGTGTTCGGCACCTTCAATGGCACGAGCATGGCCTCACCACACGTCGCCGGCGCGGCCGCGATGATCGTCGGCCTCGGCGTCACCGATCCCGCCAGCGTGAAGAGCGCGCTGATGACGAGCTCGCGCCCGCCGAGCAGCGCGCACGATCCCAAGCTGTTCGGCGCCGGCGTCCTCGACGCGGGTGCAGCCACTTCGCACGTCTTCTGGTCGCACGTGATGGTGCGTGGCCTCGCGCTGCTCGCGCTCTTCTTCCTCGTCGCGGGTCGCATCAAGAAGCTCGGTGGCAACCCCAGCATGTCGGCGGGTACGATTGTCGGCGCGCTCGTCGCGAGCGTCGGTCTCTTGCCGATGCTGCCCCTTGCGGGCATCGCCTCGCACGCGGGCAACTTCCGCTGGCTTGCCGAGCTCGCCATGCGCCCCTTCGGCGAGTGGGACATCATCCTCGGCGGCGTGGACCTTCACCGCTGGCTGCCGCTCGCGAGCGCCATCCCGTCGATGGCGCTCACGGCGTTCCTCTTCGGCAGCAAGCACGCGCGTCCGATTCTCGGCGGCTTCGCCGTCGGCTCGGCCGCTCTCCTCGTTCAGCTCGCCATCTCGGCCGACGTCGCTTTCCCGCTCGGCGGCATGGCGCTCCGGGTCTTCGCGGTGGCGAATGCGCTCCTCTGCTTGTGGATTGCGCGCATCTCGCTCGACAAGAAGTCGGCCTGATTCAAGAGCCGGTCAGCGCGTCGAGAGGCAGACGCGCGCCTGACCGGCGGCCTTGTCCTTCGGCGCGCCCAAGAGGATCCCGGTCAGCGCAGCGCGCGAGCACGCGGCGAGCGGGTCCTGCGAGCGCGTCGTCGCAGCGGTCACGAGCCCATCGGCGGTGAACGCCATGTCGAAGCAGCGTGAGTCCCACGAGCCTGGATCCTTGCCGGTCGCTTTGTAGCAAGTCTCCAGCATCGGATCGCGCGTGTGCACCTTCGCGATGATGACGGCCTGATCGTAGTGGCCGAACGCGGTGCCCTTCTCGTCCTTGTTGCCCTGCGGCGGCGCGTCGACCTTCGGCGGGAGAAAGCCGACCTTGCCGCCCGCGTCGCCCGCAGCCCCTGCGTCTTTGTTGGGACCCGCGTCGGCGACGACGGGGCCCGCGTCGACGCCGCCGTCTTTGACCACCGGCTTGACGGTCGTCTTCACGGTCGCGGTCGTGCTTGCGCTCGGCGTGGTCTCGGTTTCCGTAGCCGTTGGGGTGGCGGCCGTCTCGACGGTGGCCGGGGCCGCATCGACAGCCTCATCCTTCTTGCCGCATGCTTTGGGGAGGAGAGTCAGGGCGAGGGTGACGGCAATCAGTTTGGCGCTTGTCATGTTCGTGTCCTGCTAAGCTATTTCCGGATGTCGCTCAAGATCGACCAGGATCATTCTCGCTTCCGGAACATCGTCCGGGGACGGATCCGTCAGAACCTGAGGAAGTACATTTCGCAGGGCGAGCTCATCGGGCGTAAGGGCAAAGACCTCGTATCCATCCCGATTCCGCAGATCGACATTCCGCGCTTTCGCTTCGGCGACAAGCAGCAGGGCGGCGCGGGGCAGGGCGACGGCGATCCGGGTGACTCGGTCGGCGGCGAAGAGGGCGAGGAGCAGGGCGACGGCAAGAAGGCAGGCGAGGGCGCGGGAGAGCACGTTCTCGAGGTCGACGTCACGCTCGAGGAGCTGGCGGCGATCCTCGGCGAGGAGCTCGAGCTCCCCGAGATCGAGAACAAGGGCAAGAGCAAGCTGATCAACGCAAAGGATCGCTACACGGGCATCCGCCGTGTCGGTCCCGAATCGCTCCGCCACTTCCGCCGCACCTACCGCGAGGCCTTGAAACGGCAGATCTCCATGGGCTCGTACGTCGGGGGCAAGCCGGTCATCGTGCCCATTCCGGACGACAAACGCTTTCGCAGCTGGAAGACGCAGCCCGAGCCGGTCGCCAACGCGGTCATCATCTACATGATGGACGTGTCGGGCTCGATGGGTGACGAGCAGAAAGAGATCGTCCGCATCGAGAGCTTCTGGATCGATACGTGGCTCCAGCGTCAGTACAAGGGGCTCGAGAGCCGCTACATCATCCACGACGCCGTTGCGCGCGAGGTCGATCGTGAGACCTTCTTCCACACCCGCGAGAGCGGCGGCACGATGATCTCGAGCGCGTACAAGCTCGCCGCGCAGCTCATCGACGATCACTACCCGCCGGAGGAGTGGAACATCTACCCGTTCCACTTCTCGGACGGCGACAACTGGTCGATGGATGACACGCTCAACTGCGTCGAGATCATGAAGCAGAAGCTCCTCCCGCGCGTGAACATGTTCGCGTACGGGCAGGTCGAGAGCCCTTACGGGTCCGGCCAGTTCATCAAGGATCTGCGCGACCACTTCCAGAAGGACGAGCGCGTCGTCACGAGCGAGATCCGCGACAAGGACGCCATCGTCGGCAGCATCAAGGACTTCCTCGGCAAGGGGAAGTAACGCTGGCTTCGAGGCTCCGCTCTTGCGCTAAGATCGGGGCATGAGTGAGTTCGCTCTGAAGACCGCGCTGCCGGCGTACCTCCGTGTCGAGCAGGACAAGATCCAGAAGCTCGCCGCCGAAGCGGGCCTCGACTTCTTTCCGACGATCTTCGAGATCCTCACCTACGACCAGATGAACGAAATCGCCGCGTACGGCGGCTTTCCGAATCGCTTTCCGCACTGGCGCTTCGGCATGGAGTACGAGCGCCTCGCCAAGAGTTACGAGTACGGCCTCTCCAAGATTTACGAGATGGTCATCAACAACAACCCCTCGTACGCGTACCTGCTCGAAGGCAACTCGCTCGTCGATCAGAAGCTCGTGATGGCGCACGTCTACGGCCACGTCGACTTCTTCAAGAACAACTTCACGTTCCGCTCCACCGATCTCGACACCGGCGGCCGCACGACCGATCCCGTCGCGCGCAAAAAGGACTACGACCCGAACCGCCGCTGGATCGACAAGATGGCGAACCACGGCGCGCGCATTCGCCGCCACGTCGCGCGCCAGGGCATCAACAAGGTCGAAGAGTTCATCGACCATTGCCTCTCGGTCGAGAACCTCATCGATCCGCATTCCCCCTTCCGCGGCACGCGCGCGGTCGTCGATCCGAACGTCGAAGAAGCGGCCCAGGAAGTCCCGCGCCTCAAAGCGAAGGACTACATGGAGCACTTCATCAACCCTGCCGAGTACCTCGAGGAGCAGCGTCAGAAGATCCAGGCCGAGAAGGAGAAGGCGAAGAAGCACCCCGAGCATCCCGAGCGCGACGTGCTCAAGTTCATTCTCGAGAACGCGCCACTCGACCGGTGGGAGCACGACGTCCTCGAGATCGTGCGCGAGGAGGCCTTCTACTTCGTGCCGCAGATGCAGACGAAAATAATGAATGAAGGCTGGGCGTGTGTGGCCGCCGAGACGCTCGTTTACACCGCTGCCGGCCTCGTCCCCATGCGCGCGGTGGTCGAGGGGACGACGTCGGCCGTGTCCGACGGCGAGGCGTGCCGTCACGTCTACGACCGTCATGTGATTCGCGATCACGAGACCGTGCGCATGAAGACGCGCCGCGGCCTCCAGGTGCACGGCTCGATCACACACCGCGTTCTGCTTGCCGACGGCGTGACCTGGAGGCGCCTCGACGAGCTCGCGATCGGCGATCGCGTGAAGGTCAGCGGCGGTGCCGATCTCTGGCCGACGGAGCCCGTGGCGCTTGGCTGGAAAGCGCCCGAAGCGGTCGACCTCGCCGACGTGGCCGACGCGGCCGGTGTTTCGGTGTGGACCGTTCTTCGCCACCGAGCAGGAAAAGCAACGCGCGCTGCAGCCGCGATCGCGGGCGCGCTCGAGGCCTACGAGTCGCAGCCGAGTGCCGCGCATGCGCCGTCACTGCCGTCGCTGCGCCGACGCCGGGGGGTATCCATTCCGCGTGCCGTAACGACCGAGCTCGCCGCGTTTCTCGGCTACCTCGTTGGCGACGGGGACATCAGCCGGGTGAAGCGCCACTTTGGACTCACGACCGGCGATGAGCCGCAGGCGCTTGCGTTCAAGCAGCTCGGCGAAGAGCTCTTCGGTCTAGAAGCGTCGATGGAGAAGGACGAAGGCAAATGGCGCGTCCTCTTCCACAGCGAAACGGTGTCCGACTTCCTCGTCGAAGCTCTAGGCATGACGACGGGGCCGAGCGCGCGCGAGAAGCATGTGCCCGACGCCGTGTTGCGCTCTCCTGCGGCCGTCGTGCGCGCGTTCTTGCGCGCCTACTTCGACTGCGACGGACATGCGGGCAAGACTGGCATCATCCTGCGCACGACGAGCAACGCGCTTGCCGAGCAGGTGCAGCTGCTGCTGCTCAACTTCGGCATCCTCAGCCGGCGGCGTTGCAACAAGGATGGCTGCTGGCACCTCCGCGTGACCGGTTCGTCGGCGGCGCGATTTGCCGAGGTCGTGGGGTTCGGTCTCGAGCGAAAACAGGTCGCAGCGGACGGCTACGCCGGAGACAGGAAGTGGTTGAAGACCGAGAGTTGGGACGACGAGGTCGTGTCGCTCGAACGCGATCGCGCCGACGTCTACGACATCTCCGTGCGCGAAACACACCGCTACGCCGCAGCGGGCTTCGTCCACCACAACTCGTATTGGCACTCGCGCCTGATGACCGAGAAGATCCTCGATGCGTCGGAGATCATCGACTACGCGGACCACGCGGCGGGCGTGATGGCTACGTCGAAGGGGCAGCTGAATCCTTACAAGCTCGGTATCGAGCTCTACCGCGACATCGAGGAACGGTGGGACCGCGGGCAGTTCGGCAAGGAATGGGAAGACTGCGACGATCTCGACGCGAAGAAGAACTGGAACCTTCGCCTCGCCCTCGGTCGCAAGAAGGTGTTCGAGGTACGTGCGCTCTACAACGACGTGACCTT
>CAXSGV010000164.1:5546-12502 GCA_964236615.1 uncultured Polyangiaceae bacterium | reverse complement strand
ACGACCTTCGCTGAGCGTGAGCGAGAATCGCGCGTCGATCGCCGGGAGCGTCGCGTGCTGGAAGAAGCTCTCGACGAGCGCGCGAACATCGAGGCGTCGCCGATCGGCGTCGGCGCGGGCACGCTGCTGCTCGCGCTCGTTTTCGCTCACGATGCCGGCGTTGGTCGCGTCGACGAAGCGCACCGCGGTCTCGCTGAGGGTGCGGGCGTACTCGTGCGAGAACGCGTCGAGGTGGTGCGAGGAGCTGTCGCGAAGCGAGTGCATCACCGCGCGGTGAAGTCGCTCGAGGCTGTCGATCGCCCGCGCACGCTCGAGGACCAAGCGACGTGCCGCGTCGTCGATGTCCTTGGCTTCGCGCTCGAGGGCGATGGCGCGCGATGCGCCGACCACGAACAGCTCGAGCGTGGCGAGAAAATTGAATTGCAGCGGGGAAGGCGCGGAATCCCCATACAGGTAACGCGGCATCGCAAAAGGAGTCTACGTCATCTGGTAACGTGGGCGCGCGGATGAACGAGATGGCCCCCGCGCCCCCAGCCGAGCGTCGCTTGGTCCGGCTGGTGACGTACAACGTGCATGGCTGCGTAGGTGCCGATGGCCTCCTCTCCGAGGAGCGTGTCGCCGAGGTGCTGGCGAGCACGGACGCGGACGTCATCGCGCTGCAGGAGCTCGACGTCGGCCGCGAGCGCTCGAACCACGAGCACCAACCCGAGACGCTCGCCCGCCTGCTTGGGATGTCGTTTCTCTTCTGCTCCACGGTGCGCCACGGTGAAGGCCACTACGGCCACGCGCTCATGAGCAAGCACCCGCTCCGGCTCGTGCACTCGGGCGCGCTGCCCGGCCTCACGTGGCCACGCGCGAGCGAGCCCCGCCATGCCATGTGGGCCGAGGCCGAGGTGGCCGGCACCGCGATGCAGATCATCTGTACGCACCTCGGGCTCTCGCCTCGCGAGCGCTACGCCCAGGCCTCGATGCTCCTCAGCGAAGCGTGGATGCGCGATCCTCGGTACACGGGCGCGCGCATCCTGTGCGGCGATCTGAACGCCGGCCCGCGCTCGCTCACGTACCACCGGCTCAAACTGCGGATGAACGACGCGCAGATGTCGGCGCCCGGAAATCACAAGCCGCGCCCCACGTTCCCCGGGCGTTTTCCGGTCTTTCGCATCGATCACGTGTTCGCCAGCCACGAGCTCGGCGTCCGACACACCGAGGTCGTGACCTCGCCCTTGGCGCGAAGAGCATCCGATCACCTCCCGCTGTTGGTCGATCTCGAGCTGGCGTCCATGTAGAATCGCGGGCGTGACCGCGCTGACCACCTCGCCCACCGTGAACAAGCGGGTCGGCGGGATCCTTCTTCAAGCGAAGGTCATCTCCGCCGAGCAGTACGAGGCCGCGCTCAAAGAGACCGAAGGCACGCCCGAGCGGATCGAGGACACGCTCCTCTACATGGGCGTCGTCACCGAGGCCGATCTCCTAAAGGCGCTCGCCGCCCACCACAAGACGCGCTTCGTCAGCGCCGAGAAGCTTGCCAAGGCCGAGATCGTCCGCGCCACGCTCGAGATGGTCCCGCGTCGCGTCGCCGAGACGTTCGGCGTGTTCCCCGTCATGTTCGACGCGGCGGCCGGCATCCTCAGCGTCGTCACGGCGGATCCCGACGACACCAACCTGCTCAAAGAGATTCAGCTCGTGTCGGGCGCGCGCGAGGTCCGCCCGTTCGTCGGTCGCCCTGCGGCCGTTCGCGCCGCGATCGCCAAAGCTTACGGCGGCGACATCCACGCGTTCGCCATCCTCGATCGCGCCGCGCAGCAGCAGTTCCAGGCGATGCTCAACGTCTACGAGCGCAACCTCGTGAGCGACACCTCGATGGCCACATCGCTCGCCCGCGAGCCGCCACGCGAGCGCGTCATCTCCGAGCGCGAGATGAACCGCACGCCCGCCAACACGCCGGGCGGTGGGCCGACGCCTTCGGTCTTCGGCGGCGAGTCGATGCTCGAGCTCCTCAACGTGATGGTGAGCTTGCTCGAGAACACGCGCGCCGATCTCCGCGGTCACTCCGCGCTCGTCGCGCGGCTCGTGCGCCGCGTCGTAGAGCGCATCAACCTTCCGCCGCAGAGCATCCAGGCGGGCGTCGCCGCGGCGTACCTCCACGACGTCGGCAAGATGGGGCACTACCACCTGACCACGCTCAACTGCAGTGAGTACGACGGCCACAAGCTCGCCGCGCAGAAAGCATTTTCGACACCGGTGCGCTTGCTAGAAGGCGTGCGCCTCTCGAACGACACGGTGCAGGGCCTCTTGCACATGTACGAGCGCTACGACGGCAAGGGCTTCCCCGACGCGCTGTCGGGCAAGGACATCCCACTCGTCGCTCGCGTTCTCGCCATCACCGACACTTACGCGGACCTCACGCAGAACCCCCGCAACCCGTACCGCAAGATCCTCGGACCCAGCGAAGCCAACGATGTACTTGCAAAGTACAAGGGATCTATCTTCGACCCTCACCTCGTCGATCTCTTCAAGTCGGTCGTCATGGGCGACGACGTCCGGGCGCGCCTGCTCGCGAACCGGCCGGTGGCGCTCATCGTCGACTCCGATCCCGAAGAGACGGTCGTGCTCGAGCTGCGCATGATCGACGGCGGCTTCGAGGTGAAGACCGCGCGCTCGGCCGAGCAAGCGCTCAAGCTCCTCGGTACGAAAGACGTCGAGATCGATCTCGTCGTGAGCGAGCTCGACCTCCCGCAGGCCGACGGCCTCACACTGCTCGCCGAAGCGCGCAAGCACCCGTGGGGTAAGGACCTCCCGTGGGTCGTTCACACGCGGCGTCAGGCCCGCGCCGATGCTCAGAAGGCGTTCGAGCACGGTGTGCTCGACTTCGTGGCCAAGCCCGCGCCAACCGACGTGCTCGTCGCGAAGTTGAAGGCGATGCTCGATCAGCGCACGACGCAGCGCGCGGCGCGGGGCGTGTCCGGCTCGCTTCGCGAGATGAGCCTGCCCGACATGATCCAGGTTCTTTTCCACGGCCGGAAATCCGGCAATCTCAAGATCCGCAGCGGCGCCGACGTGGGGGAAATTCACATGTCCGACGGCAACGTCGTCAACGCGCTCTACGGCAAGCTCCGCGGCGAAGACGCATTCTTCGCGATGCTCCGCCTTCAAGACGGCGAGTTCGGCCTCGACCCGCAATACAAGCCTTCGTCACGCGTCATCCACCAATCGTGTGAGGCCCTGCTGCTCGAGGGCATGCGTCGCCTCGACGAGGGCATCTCGTGAGGAAATCACCGCTCGACGGGGGCGTGGTCGTCATCACCGGTGCATCCTCGGGCATTGGTCGCGAGATGGCGCGCAAGCTCGTGCACCGTGCGCGCGCGATCGTGCTGGTGGCGCGCCGTCGCGATCGGCTCGATGAGCTGAAGGCGGAGCTGCTGAAGGAGCGCGGCGATCTGGTCGTGCACGTCGAGCAGCGCGATCTGGGCATCGTCGCTACGTTGCCGGCAATGGTCGAGTCGATCGTGAAGGCGGTCGGCGAGATCGATGTGCTCGTGAACAACGCCGGCCTCAGCGAAATGGGCGTGTTCGACATGGCTGACCCGGTGAAGACCGAGGGCATCATCACCGTCAACGTCACTTCGCTCACGCTCCTCACGCGCCTCGTGCTGCCGGGGATGGTCGCGCGTAAGCACGGCGGCATTCTCAACATCAGCTCGAGCTTCGGTCTTCACTTCTTGCCGGGCTTTGCCTCGTACATCGGCACGAAGCACTACGTCACCGGTTTCACCGAGGGGCTTCGCGCCGATTGCGCCGGCACCGGCGTCGTGATCAGCCAGGTATGCCCAGGACCGGTCGCGACCGAGTTCGAAGAGGTCGCGGGAAACTTCACCGGCATGAAGGTGCCAGGCTTCGTCGAGATCTCGGCCGAGCATTGCGCGCGCGCCGCGATCAACGGCTTCACCAAGGGCCGGGCGCTCATCATCCCCGGCTTCGTGATGCGCGTGATTCTGTACTCGTCGGGGATGACGCCACGCTTCGTGCGCCGCTGGTTTGCGGCGCTGCTCGGTCCGCGCGTGCGCAAGATGCAGCTCGCGGCGCCGCCGCGCTGATCCGCGTGCGCGCGGTGGCGCTCGCTCCCGTCACCCTCGGCGCGGTCGGTGTGCTCGGCGCGGTCGCTGTGCTTGGCGCGGTGGTCGCGCTCGGCGCGGTCGGGTGCAAGCGATCGCCCTCCGCCACCGAGTCGCTGCCAGCGGCGTCGTCCTCCGTTACCGCGCCGCTGCTCACGACGAGCGCGGACGCGGCAGCGGATGTCGTGGTCACGCGTCGCACGCTTCACGGCGGAACGGACGTCACGTTCGTCGTCTCGTCGGACGCGCACTTCGGTTACGGCTACCCCGACGATCTCGCGAAGCTGAGCGCCGATCCGGTGAAGGACCCGGTGGGCCTCGAGACGACCCACCGCGCGCTCGTTCCTCGTCTGAACACGATCGCCGGCACGCGCTGGCCGTCGCCCATCGCCGGCGTCGTCGGCAAGCCGCGTGGCCTTCTGATCAGCGGCGATCTCACCGAGTGGGGCCGCGTGGAAGAGTGGAAGCGCTTCGTCGCGTGGTACGGCCGAGACGGAACGGAGGGGCCGCTCCACATGCCGGTCTTCGAAGTGATCGGGAACCACGACAAGGTGCACGGCCCGTGGGTCG
This sequence comes from uncultured Polyangiaceae bacterium, assembly GCA_964236615.1. Lineage (GTDB taxonomy): Bacteria > Myxococcota_A > Polyangia > Polyangiales > Polyangiaceae > CAXSGV01. The sequence goes on along the minus strand of CAXSGV010000164.1, from coordinate 7,820 downwards.
AGCAGCAAGTGGCCGCACGCCATGGCGGCCGCTTCTACTCGTGGGACTGGGACGATCTGCACCTGATAGCGCTCGGCGAAGCGCCCGATGACGAGGGGCTCGCGTGGCTCGCGCGCGATCTCGATACGCTCGACGCAGATGTGCCCATCGTCCTTTACTTCCACCTCGCGCTCGAAGGCCCGTGGTCGACCGGCCACTGGTTCGGCGACGGCAACTTCAAAGATCGCCTCGCGGCGCTGCTCGCGCACCACCGCGTCGTCGGCATCTTCCACGGGCACCACCACGCGACCGACCACTACGTGTGGCACGGCGTCGATGTCTACAAGCCAGGCGCGGTCAAAGGCACGGCGCACACCTTCGCCGTGGTGCACGTCACTGACACACGCGCGAGCGTGGCCTACCGCAACTTCGACAACGACACTTGGCAGTGGTCGCAAGACAAGTCGCTCGTGCCCAAGTAGCGCGGGCAACGATGGCGCTCGTCGCTCAAGCGCGGGTGCCGAAGCCGCCGAGCGCGTCGTAGGCGGCGTACTTGAAGATCTCGGCGAGCGTCGGGTAGTTGAAGACCATCTCGATGAACGTTTCGACAGTGCCGCCGAGCATCATCGCGGTCTGACCGATGTGCACGAGCTCCGACGCGCGATCGCCGATGCAGTGGCAGCCGAGGAGCGCGCGCGTCTTCTTGTCGAAGAGCAGCTTGATGACGCCGTCCTTGTCGCCAATGATCTTGCCGCGCGCGTTGTCGCGGTAGAAGGCGCGGCCCACGACGACGTCGAGCTTCTGCTCGCGTCCCGCTTCTTCCGACAACCCCACGCAGCTCACCTCCGGGATCGTGTAGATGCCGAAGGGGATCAGCGCCGACATCTGCTTCTTGTAGTCGAAGCCGAACGCGCGGCAGACGGCCACGCGGGCTTGCTCCATCGACGTCGACGCGAGGGCGGGGAAGCCGATGACGTCGCCCGCGGCGAACACGTTCGCGGCGGCGGTGCGGTAGTCGTGATCGACGAGGATGTAGCCACGCTTGTCGGTCGCGACGCCGACGCTCGCGAGATGAAGATCCTCGGTGCGGCCGCTGCGGCCTGCAGCAAAGAGCAGCTTCTCGGTCTCGACCGCGCCGCCCGGCGTGAGCTCGGTGCGAATGCCGCCACCGGGAACGCGCTCGATTTTCCCCGTCTGCACGCCGAGACGAAGGTCGACCCCAAGGCCCGCGAGCGCGGAGCGCAGGCGCTCGCCCATCTCGAGATCGAGGAACGGAAGTAGCTGCGGGCGCCCCTCGATGAGGGTCACCTTCACGTGCATCGACGCGAACATCGACGCGTACTCGCAGCCAATGACGCCGGCGCCGAGGATCGTCATCGTCTTCGGGAGGCGGTCGATCATCAGCACGGTGTCGGAGTCGTCGACGTCCTCGTCGTCGAAAGGAATCGTCGCTGGTTGGTGCGGCTTGCTGCCGGTCGCGACGAGGAAGATCTCGCTCGTGAGGCGACGCGGCGGCGCGCCGAGCTCGATGACTTCCAGGGTGTGTGCGTCGATGAAGCGCGCGACGCCGCGGAGATGCGTGACGCCGTGACGCTCGAGGTTCCACTTGATGCGTCCGACCTCGAGCTCACGCACGGCGTTCTTGCGCGACAACAGCTTCGGGACCGCGAGCTCCGGGTTCACGTGCACGGTGAGCCCGTAGAGCTCGCTCTGCCGGTAGCCGGAGAGAAAGAGCGCCGTCTCGCGCAGCGTCTTCGAAGGGAGCGTGCCCGTGTGAACCGCGGCGCCGCCGGGCTCGGCCTCGCGCTCGACGATTGCGACGCGCTTGCCGAAGTAAGCGGCCTGAACAGCGCCCTTTTCACCGGCGGGGCCGGCACCCAAGACGATCAGGTCGTAGTCGTAGGCCGCCACGAAAAGCGGTTGTACACGACCGAGCCGATGACGCACAGGAGCAGGACGATGCCGATGAACGCCACCGATTGCTCCATCGGTGTGTGCCACCAGTGGGCGAGCACCATCTTGGTCCCGACGAAGGTCAAGATGATCGCGAGGCCGACACGAAGGAATCGAAACTTTTCGATCATGCTCGCGAGCACGAAGAAGAGCGAACGCAGTCCGAGAATGGCGAGCGCGTTCGACGTGAAGACGATGAACGGATCGCGCGTCACCCCGAAGACCGCAGGCACCGAGTCGACCGCGAAGATGAGATCGCTGACCTCGATCGCGAGGAGCGCGATGAAGAGTGGCGTCGCCAGGAGCTTGCCGTTCTCACGTACGAAGAACTTCGAGTCGCGG
>CAXSGV010000164.1:0-5536 GCA_964236615.1 uncultured Polyangiaceae bacterium | reverse complement strand
GGCCATCGCCGCGGGCGGCGGGACGCGCGTGGAGGCCTGCGCCAGCGCGCGCGCGTCGCCTTCGTCCAGGTTGAAAGCGTGGGCTTGCGCAAACGGCTCGCTCAATCGCGCGATTTCCGATGTCCACGCATCGCGCAAACGGTCGGGATGAACCGCTTGAACCACGTCGCGAGCTTCTTGCCCTTCGGGGGATCGGGCGCCTTTTCGGCGTCGACGTTCGTGTCCTTGTCCTTGTCCGGAATGATCATGCGCGCGCCGATGATCACGAGCACTCCGCCCATGATGTAGAGCGTGATGTGGAAGCGCTCGATCATGGCCGAGCCGACGGCGATGAAGACGCCGCGAAGCACGAGCGCGCCGAGCACACCCCAGAAGAGCAAGCCGTGGCGTTGCTCCTTCGGGACCTTGAAGGTCGTGAGCAGCACGAGAAACACGAAGAGGTTGTCGATCGACAGGGCCTTCTCGACGGCATAGCCACCGAGGAACTCGATGGCCTTCGTGTGGCCGAAGAAGTGCCCGACGCCGCCCGCGAATGCGAAAGAGAGCGCGACCCAGAAGAGGCTCCACGCGCCGGCCTCCTTCATCGAGACCTTGTGCGGGTGACGATGAACGATGAACAGATCGATGAGCAGCAGCACGATCACGCCACCGATGAAGCCGAGCCAGAGGGCAGGCGTGCCAATCATTGGGCCTGAGGAGAGCACGCAACGTGCCGGCGACGGCGTGGACAATCGCGCCGAATCCAGCGCCGCCGCACTTCGACGCATGGGGAATTCTGCCCCACTACGGAATCGCGACGCAGCTCAGGGCTTCGCGGTCGTCATCGCGCGACGGACCGCCGCGAGCGGAGCCGCGTCGTCGAGGAGCACCTCGCCGTGTGGACCTTCGGAGACGCCAAGCGCTTTCCACAGCGCGTCGAGCTCGGCGGGCAGTGGCTCCGGGCGGCTGCCGAGTCTCGCGCGCAGCTCGCGAAGCACGGGCACGCCCGTCGCGCGATCGCCCTCGCCGAACGCGCGATCGAGATCCCACCGCGCCGCGTCGTTGCCGCCCGCCCGAAGGATGCCACGCACGGCGTCGTCGAGGCCGCGCGCGTTGTTCGTACGCTTCCGGATCTCGACGTCGGCGAGAAAGCAGAAGAGCGCGCCGCCCCAGTAGGTGCGGCCCCAGGTGTGCGTGCGCTCGAGGCCCTGATCGCCCTGTGCAGGCAGGCCGTTGTGCATCATCGCGTGAAAGCTGCGCCACACGTCTTGCGCGCCGATCATGCCTGCGCGCGCGCGCACCATGGGCTCGAGGTACGTAGCGAGCCCTTCTTCGATCCACGCGCCGGGGCGGCCCATCGTGGGGAACGCGAGGTGAATCATCTCGTGCGTCGCGACCCAGTCGGCTTCGAGGTCCGCGACCGAGGTGTTGGCTCCGACGTTGACCAGGATAGACGCGCCGCCCCCGGCCATCGTGCGACCAAAGCCAACGCGCGAGCCCCGCGTGGGAATGACGGCGATCATCGTGCCGTCGATGGGAAATTGTCCGTAGACCGAGCTCACCGCGTGGCCGGAGCGCTCGATCCATTTCACGAGGTCGGCGTCGGACACTTCGAGCTTGCCGGGACCGATTGCAAACTGCACGCGTTCTGCGCCGAGCGCGATCTCCTGCACGCGCAGCTTGCCGAACACGGAGTACGGCGTGGCACCGAGCTCGTTCGCGCGCCCTTCGTAGTCGCCCGCGATGCCGCTCTTGCTCCGCGTGATGCCGGTGGCGAATACGAACGGCGCTCGCGTGCGCACGCGCAGGCGAAACAGGTCGCCTTCGTGTGCGACCAGCGGATGAAGCAAGAACGCCGGCGCCGTCGCTTCGTAAAACCCCTGTCCGAGCGCGTTCGCCGTGTCGTCAGCGTCGATTGCCTCGGCCGCTTCGCGCAGCAAAAACCGGTAGCGCACGACGCAGCCGAGCGGACATGCCGGAAGAAACCACGAGGTGCCTTGCACGGGGAGCGCGGCGGCCTTTGCGGCGTGACCATCGGCCTCGAGAGGCTGTACCGTCACGTCGCGCACGTAGGGCTCTGCGCCTTCGGTCACCGAGAGCTCGGACGACGTACCCGGACCGAAGCGCGCTTCGACGGCGAGCGTTTCGGCGGCAGCGTCGAGATCCGCCCGGTAGTCCCACGTGCTCGGACCAACGCCCGGCGACCGTGCTGGCTTGCCCGAGCACGATGTCGCGGCGAGGAAGCCGAAGGCGATCACGAGCGGGTGCGCGCGGCGCATCAGAGATCGACGATCTTATAGTCCTTGATCTTGTAGAGCAGCGCTCGGTGACTGATTTCGAGGATTTCTGCTGCCCTCGTCCGGTTGCCCTTCGTCTTCTGAAGCGCGCGCCGAATGAGGATTTCCTCGATGGCATGCGTCGTCTTCTTGATCGAAAGCTCGCCGCTCGCGAGCTGCATCTGAACGGGATCGAGCGCGTCGCGGAGCCGCTCTGGAAGATCGGCGACCTCGAGCACCTCGGCGTCGGCGAGGACCATTGCGCGCTCGATCGTGTTCTCGAGCTCGCGCACGTTGCCCGGCCAGCCGTACTCGAGGAGCAGTCGCCTTGCCTCGGTCGACAGTCCGCGGATGCTCGTGCCGAGCCGCAGATTGTTCCGCGCGAGGAAGTGATCGATGAGCAGGTTGATGTCCTCGCGTCGCGCGCGTAGCGGCGGGATGTGAATCGGTAGGACATTGATGCGGTAGAAGAGGTCCTCGCGGAAGCGACCGGCCTTTGCCTCGACGCCGAGATCCTTGTGGGTGGCGGCGATGATGCGGACGTCGATCTTCACGTCCTTCGAGTCGCCGACGCGGCGGATCGACTCTTCTTGCAGCGCGCGCAGCAGCTTCACTTGGAGGTTGAGCGGCAGCTCGCCGATCTCGTCGAGGAACAGCGTCCCGAGCGTGGCCTCCTCGAAGAGCCCGCGACGATCGGACGTCGCGTCGGTGAACGAGCCCTTCTTGTGCCCGAAGAGCTCGCTCTCGAGCAGGTTCTCCGGGATGGCACCGCAGTTGATGGCCACGAAAGGCTTGTTCGCGCGGCTCGAGCGCGCGTGAATCGCCTTGGCGACGAGCTCCTTGCCGACGCCACTCTCGCCGCTGATGAGGACTGTCGTCTTGAAATCGGCAATCTTCGTGATGGTGCGGAAGATCTCGCCCATCTGTGGGCTCTTCGCGAGAATGTGCTCGTACTGGCTGTCCTGCCGGATCTGCTCCTTGAGCGCGCGGTTCTCGCGGCGCAATGACTCGCGCTCTTCCGCCTTCTTGAGGACGAGCACGATCTCGTCTGGCTTGAAGGGCTTGCTGACGTAGTCGTAGGCGCCAGCCTTCATGGCTTCGAGCGCGAGGTCGACGTTGCCGTAAGCGCTCATGACGATGACCGTCGCCGGGTGCTCCTTGGCCTTGAGCGCGGCGAGAAGATCGAGCCCGCTCATCTTCGGCATCTTCACGTCGGTGAGGATGACGTCCGGCGAGAAGGTGCCTGCGAGCGCGAGCGCAGCCTCGCCACCGTCGGCAACCTCGACCTCGTAGCCGTGCTTTTTCAGCAGCGTCCTCAAGACCAGCCGGATGTTCTCTTCGTCATCGACGACGAGCACGCGACGCAAACGAGATTCTCCTTAGCCCCGGAATTCTTCCGAGCGAACGCGATGCTACCGCCTCTGCCGCCGCGGACTTTGGCTAGGATGCCCAGATGGAAACGGGGCTCGATCGCTTGCTCGCCGACGACAACGTCGCGAAGAAGGTCCGCGGCACGCGCTTGGCGCTGCTTGCGCACCCGGCGTCGGTCACCAAAGACCTCGTGCATGCGGTCGATGTGCTCATCGGACGGGGCGCGCGCCCTTCGATGATTTTCGGTCCGGAGCACGGTTACGGCGGTGAAGCGCAGGACATGATCGGCGTGGACGACGCCCGTGATCGCTACGGCATTTCGGTGAAGAGCCTCTACGGCGCGACCTCCGAGGCCCTCTCGCCGTTGGATGCGGACCTCGCTGACGTCGACGTGCTGGTCATCGATCTTCAAGACGTCGGCGCGCGCTATTACACGTTCGTCTGGACTGCGGTCCTCGCGATGCGTGCGGCGGCGCGGCTCGGGAAGCGGGTCATCGTGCTCGATCGCCCGAACCCGATCGGCGGCGCGCCCGGGCTCATCGAAGGGCGTATGCAGCGCCCGGGCTTTTGCTCGTTCGTCGGGCTCGAGCCGATTCCGATCCGGCACTCGCTCACGCTCGGCGAGATCGTGGCCTGGCGCGCCAGCGTCGAGGCGATTCCCCAGGAGCAGCTCGAGATCATCGGGGTCACCGGGCTCGATCGCACTGCGCGCGCCGATGCATGGGACCGCGACTTCATCGCGCCGTCGCCGAACATGCCCACTTACGAGACCGCGCTCGTGTACCCGGGCGCTTGTCTTCTCGAAGGCACCAACCTCTCGGAGGGCCGCGGCACGACGCGTCCGTTCGAGATTTTTGGCGCGCCATGGATCGACGGCGCGCGGCTGGCGCACGACTTCCACGAGCTCAACCATGCCGGGGTGCGCCTTCGCCCGGTCACCTTCCGCCCGACGTTTCACAAGCACGCGGCGCAAACTTGCGGCGGCGTGCAGGTCCATGTGACCAACGCGCAGGCGTTTCGCCCGGTCGCGACCTACCTCGCGCTTCTCGCGCTCGCGCATGCCCAGAACAAAGAGCTCTTTCAGTTTCGCACGGAGAAGTACGAGTTCGTCGACACGATCCCCGCGCTCGATCTCCTCACCGGCGACAGTGAGGCCCGCGCGATGATCGCCACCGGCGCGGGACCCGCCGACATCGCGCTCGCGATCGCGGGCACGGGTCCTTACGAGGCCGAGCTCGTTCGCGCGGCACGCGCGGCCGGCGAAGCGTTCGCAGCCTGAGCGTCGCCGCCGACCTGCCGGTCTGTGGCGACCCTGGTCCATTGTCGGTAGACTCCCCCCCGTGGTGAATCCGGCAGAAACGCTGATCGGACGCACCATCGCGGGCAAATTCGCGATTGAGGCGTTTCTCGGCGGCGGGGCCATGGGCTCCGTCTTTCGCGCGCGTCAGGTCGCGCTCGAGAAGACCGTGGCCATCAAGGTCATGCACCGCGATCTCTCGCGCGACCCCATGTTCGCGATGCGCTTCCTTCGCGAGGCGAAGGCGGCGTCGCGCATCGACCACGCCAACTCGATGCGCGTCCTCGACTTCGGCGAGGAGCCCGACGGCCTCCTTTACATGGCGATGGAGTACCTCGACGGCCGCGACCTCTTCAGCGTGATTCAGCAGGAGTGGCCGCTCCCGAACGCACGCGTCGTCGATGTCTTGATGCAGACGCTCGCCGCGCTCGCCGTCGCGCACGACATGGGCGTAGTGCACCGAGATCTCAAGCCCGAGAACATCATGGTGCTTCAGGGCCATGACGACGAAGGCCAGCCGCGCGACATCGTGAAGGTCTGCGACTTCGGCATCGCGAAGCTGATCGAAAAGCGCAGCGATCTTGCGCAAAGCGCAGAGAGCGAGGGCCCGAAG
>CAXSGV010000163.1:0-12524 GCA_964236615.1 uncultured Polyangiaceae bacterium | reverse complement strand
TTCGCCGCGTCCGGGTTGGCTTGCGTGGTTTGCGTCGCTAGCGCGGATTTCGCCGCCTGCGTGGGGTCGTGCGGTCGCGGGCCGGAGGTCATGCGCTTCCCAGAAGAGAGCTCGTGCACCTTCGAGATACACGGACCGTCGGCGCTCCTTGGGTCATGAGTCGCCGCCTTCTTTGGGGCCGCGCCGCAGCTCGCGCAGGCTGGCGACCTCGCTCTTCGACGGGTTGATGACGAGCAGGCCGTGATCGGCGTCGATCAGAGCGATGTCGCCGTCGGTGGCCCAGCGGAAGAGGCCTTGCACGTCGACGATCGCGGGCACCGCGAAGAGCTCGAGCAACGTGCGTGTTCGCGGCCCGGCGGCCCGCTCCGTGAGCGCGACGCCGACGGGATGGGTGCGCGCGGAGATCAAGAGATCGAACACGCTGAGGCCGTCGCCCACGAGGATGGCCTTGGATGGAAGCTCGGCGCGCTTGTCGGTGGCGGCGAGCATGCTGAGGGCGTCGCAGAGATCCTCGACGTCCTTGGCGCGCTCCTCCAGGAAGGGATCGCGTGTGATCGTCGCGGCCGTTCGCGTGGCTTCACGCGCGACGCGGCCCAGCGCCTGCGGAAGGCCGACGCCGGTGCCGGCGATCTCACTGGCGAGCTCACGAAAGCGCATGTCGCCGAGGATCTCGACGTAGGTGCCGAGAAACGCCGCGTCCTTGCCGAGGTTGAGCTGCCGCGCCCGGGTCGCCAACGCGCCGATCGCTTTCTCGGCGACATCGAACGCGCTCTTCAGCATGCGGACGTCGTGCTCGGGGGTCGTGCTCGGGGGGCTGCTGCTACCGCGCTGAGCGGGGCGACGAAGAGCGGCGAGCGCGCCGAGCGCCCGGCCAGGCACGAGGGGACGCCCAGGCAGCGTGACCTTCCGCGTGCCGCCGCCTGTCTTCCGTGTCGCGCTCACGCGGTCGCGCTGGGCGTCGATCAGCTCCGCGTGACGAATGCCAGCCGCGATGAGCGCGCCCATGAGGACGAGCGTCTCGATGTCCGTGTCGGTGAACGCGGCGCTTTTACGCTGTACGACGACGGCGCCGACGGGCCCGGACTTGCAGCAGATCGGCACCGCCGCGAAGACAGGAAAGCGCTCCTCGCCGAGGACCTCGAAGTATTTGTACGACTGATGCTGCTCGGCGCGATCGGCCGAGATGGGGCGGACGTACTCGACCGCTTGCCCGGTGATGCCTTCGCCGACGTTGAGCCGCACCTGACCGAGCGCGCTGTGCGCGAAGCCCATGGTGCCGCGCATGACGAGCTTGTCCTCGCCTTCGAGCAGGTAGAGCGAGCACACGTCCGCGCCGAGGACGGTCGCCATGCGACGCGGCGCTTCGTCGAGCAACGTGACGAGCGGCATTGGCTTGGCGGCGAACGAAACGAAGTCGAGAACAGCGTCGAGTCGCTTGTTGCCGCGGTCGTGAACCTTGGGGCGCATCCGCTGCCACGAGTCTACCTTTCTCCCGTGGTCATTGGGACGCGTGTCGTCTAGATTCGCGCCCATGCCGCACGATTTTCCCTCGACCGAGTGGACCCAAGCCTACAAGGACGCGATCAACGCCAACGAGGCGTACAAGACCGCCGGCAAGGACTGGACGCACGGCGTCGTCGCCATGGTCGTGAAGGCCGATCCGTCCCTGAACATCCCCGAGGACGTAGGGATGTGGCTCGACGTGAACCAGGGCGCGTGCCGCGACTGCAAGATCGTGACGGCAGCCGAAGCGCAGACCGCACCGTTCGTGATCGTCGCCGATCACGCGCGCTGGAAGCAGGTCATCAAGCGTGAGCTCGACCCCATCAAGGGGATGATGCAGGGCAAGCTCAAGCTCACGAAGGGGCACATGCCCACGATCGTGAAGTACGTGAACGCGTCGCGTGAGCTCGTCGAGTCGACGTCGCGCGTCGAAACGAAGTTCCGCGACGAGTAGTCTGCAGCCATGCGCTACGGCGGCGATCTCTCGTTCCTCTACACGACGCCGACGCGCATCGTCTTCGGCGCGGGTTGCCTCAGCGAGCTCGCGAGCGAGGTCGACGGCCTCGGCTGCACGCGGGCGATGGTCGTCACGGACGGCTTTCTCGCGCACAAGACCGATCTCGTGGAGCGTGTGAAGAAGGCGCTCGGTCGCCGCTTTGCCGGCGTGTTCGACGGCGTCGAGCCCGACTCGTCGGTCGCCATCGTGAACCGGGGCGCCGCGCTGGCAAAGGAGCTCGCTGTCGATGTGATCGTCTCCATTGGTGGGGGCTCGAGCATCGACACCGCCAAGGCGATCGCGATCGTGCTCACCGAAGGCGGCGGCATTCGCGATCATCAGGGTTTCCAGGGGCTCTCGCGCGCGACGACGCCGCACATCGCGATCCCGACGACCGCGGGCACTGGGAGCGAGGTCACGAAGGCCGCGGTCATTCGCGACGAGGAGGCCGGGCAGAAGCTCATCTTCGGCGACAACCACATCTACCCGCGCGTCGCGCTGCTCGATCCCCAGCTCACACTCGGCATGCCGCCGGCGATCACCGCTGGCACCGGGCTCGATGCGCTTACGCACGCGTTCGAGTCGCTCCACGCGATGCAGGCCGAGCCACTCTCCGATGCGCTCGCGCTCCACGCGATTCGTCTCGTCGCACGTCACCTTCCGCGGGTGATGCAGGCTCCGGACGACGTCGTCGCACGCGGGCACATGCTCATCGCCTCCACTCTCGCGGGCATGGCGTTCGACAACGCGCAGGTCGGACTCGTGCACGCGATCGCCCATACCGTCGGCGCACGCCATCACGTGCACCACGGCACCGCGAACGCGATCGCGCTGCCTCATGTGCTGCGCTTCAACGCCGACGTCGCGGCCGAGGCCTACCGCGAAGGTGGCGATGCGCTCGGCGTCGACACCAAAGGCCTCACGCACGAAGCCGCCGTCGATGCGATAGCCACCGCGATCGGCAAGCTCGTCGCCGACGTCGGTCTCCCGCTTCGTTACCGTGACGTAGGCGTGCCCGAGAGTGATCTCGAAGCCATCGCGGAGATGACGCTGTCCGACGGCGCGATTGTCTACAACCCGAAGCCGGTCACCGAAGCGGCCGAGGTGATGACCGTCCTGCGCGCGGCCTTCTGACGGTCTGGTAAGCTCGGGGCAATGTCCCAAGAGCTCAGGCTTCGGATGCTCGCGGGGGGAATGGTCGAGCCCGGCGGTGGCGAGCCCGCGATGTTGAGCGCGTACGTCGTCCTTGCAGGGGCCACGAGCGGTCTGTCCGGGGGTTCCCAGCGCGTTTTCAAGGTCAAAGGCTCCGCGAGCGCACCCCGCGTGGTCGAGCTTCCGCCAGACACGGCGGTCGACATGGGGGCCTTCGAGCGCCAGGTCGAGGGCGATCTCGCGCCACTGCTCGTCGCCGGCCGCATGGCCGACAACGCGGTTTCGCTCGCGACCCCCGACGACGTTTGGATGTGCGAGCTGGTTCGCGATCACATCAAAGCAAGCGTCAGCTAGGCCTGCAGCCTTCTAAGCCTTGACCGTTGCCGGCATGGTGGGTTGAATTGCCGCCATGACGAATCTCCTGGTGCTCGTTGCGGACGACGAGCCGTCGATGCTCGAGCTGGTCGCGCGCCACCTGAAGACGATGGACAACCCGAAGCTCGACGTGATCCAAGCGTCGGACGGCGAAGAGGCGCTGCGCCTCGCGCGCGAGAAGCTGCCCGACCTCGTCGTGCTCGACGTGATGATGCCCGGCATGAGCGGCTGGGAAGTCTGCCGCAAGATCCGCGAGGACGTCTCGCTCGCGCACACGGGCGTGCTCATGCTCACCGGCATCGGCGTGAACTTGAACGAGATGACGAGCCCGCTCTACGGCGCCGACGCGTACATCGACAAGCCGTTCGACTTCAACGAGCTCGACGAGAAGGTGAAAGAGACGCTCTCCGCCCGCGCCGAGCAGCGCGGCAGCATCGCGCGTCCCGCCGTCAACGGCGTGAACGGCCCCGCAAAAGCTCTCAAAAAGGAGAAGGGCCCCGCACCGCGCATCGCCCGCGCCCCGAAGAAGAAGGCCAAGCCCGCGCCCGCGAAGAAAGCCCCCGCCGCGAAGAAGACGGCTCCCGCGAAGAAGTCGGCCGCGAAGAAGAGCGCGCCCGCGAAGAAAAAGTCGGCCCCCGCAAAGAAGAAGTCGGCGCCGGCGAAGAAGAAGTCGGCCCCCGCAAAGAAGAAGTCCGCCAAGCGCCGCTAGCTCGCAGCGCAAAACGGGCCTTCCCGCCTCTTCTCTCCGTCTCTCCGTCCTTCCCGATCAGGCCATGTATTCCGCGCGGAAGTACTCGACCGCACGGCGGACCGTGTCCTCGAGCGGGCGCGTGGGGAGGCCGAGATCGCGCTTGGCTTTTGCGTTCGAGAAGAACGCGTTGCGCATGGCGTAGCGCATCGAGCGGTACGTGGCGTTGGGCTCTTTGTGCGAGACGAGATCGGCCCAGAGCTCCATCCCGAGCGCGACGCCCGCGCCGAGCGACGCGGGTAGCGGCATCGTTGGAGCCTTCACGCCCGCGACCTTGGCGATGATTCCGAAGAGCTCCTTCAAGGTCACGTTCTCGTTGCCGAGGATGTAGCGCTCGCCGGCCTTGCCCTTCTCTTCGGCAAGCAGGTGACCAGCCGCGCAGTCGTCGACGTCGATCGTGCAGATGCCGCCGGGGATCACACCGGGCACCTGGCCCTTCAAGAGCCCGAGGATGATCTTGCCCGTCGGCGTGGGGGCAACGTCGCGCGGGCCGAACGGGAACGCCGGGTTCACGACGACGAGGTTCATGCCGGCTTCCGCAAACCGCATGGCGACGCGCTCGCTCATCCACTTCGTGAGGATGTAGTCGTTCGCGATGTCGAACAGATTGAACCGCGTCGTCTCGTCGGCGGGCGCACCTTGGATGAGACCGATCGCGGCGATCGAGCTCGTGTAGACGACGCGATCAACCTTCGCGTTCTGCGCCGCCAAGAGCGTCGAGGTCGTGCCTTCGACGTTCACGCGGTAGATGAGCTCGCGATCCTCGAGCCACGTCTTGTAGACCGCGGCGAGGTGGAACAGCGACTCGCAGCCCGAGAGCGCGTGGGTCATCGCCTTGGCGTCGGTGACGTCGCAGGTCACGCGCTCGACGGGGAGGCCGTCGAGGTTCTTCGTGTTCGCGCCGGGCTCGACGATCGCGCGCACGCTCCGTTTTTGCTCGAGCAGCTGGCGAACGACCGCGCTGCCGATGAACCCCGTAGCGCCCGTGACCGCCACTGCTTTTGCCATGGCGGCGACATTACCAGGCCCGCGGCAGCGGACGATTCCCAGGCTCTCGCGCGGAGTCTTGCGCGCGCAGAAGTTTCGTGTACGAATCATCCGCATGGCCAGCCCGTACAAGGAAGAGCACCAGCACTTCAGGAACACCGTCCGCCAGTTCGCACAGAAGGAGCTCGCTCCGTTCGTCGACGAATGGGAGAAGGCGGAGCTCTTTCCGAATGAGGTGTTCAAGCGCGCCGGCGAGCTCGGCATCTTCGGAGCCCACTACCCCGAGGAGGTCGGCGGCAGCGGTGGTGACTACTGGTTCTCGGTCGCGAAGAGCGAGGAGCTTCCGCGGTGCCTGATGGCCGGCGTCACGATGGGCCTGCTCGTGCAGAGCGACATGGCGACGCCCGTGATCGCCGACCTCGGGTCGAAGGAGCAGATCGAGGAGTTCCTCAAGCCTGCGCTACGCGGGGAGAAGATCGCGGCGCTCGGCGTGACGGAGCCGAACGCGGGAAGCGACGTCGCAGGCATCCAGACGTGGGCCAAAGAAGACGGCGACGACTACATCATCAACGGCGCGAAGACGTACATCACGAACGGGACGCGCGCGGACTTCGTCACGCTCCTCGTGAAGACGCGTCCCGAAGACGGCGCACACGGCTGCAGCTTCTTTCTCGTCCCCACGAAGACGAAGGGCTACTCGGTCGCGCGCAAGCTCAAGAAGGCGGGGAACCATTCGAGCGACACCGCCGAGATCGCGTTCGAGGACATGCGCGTTCCGAAGCGCTACATGCTCGGCGAGGCGAACAACGGCTTCATGTACTTGATGCAGAACTTCCAGTCGGAACGCATCATCGCGTGCACGAGCGCCATCGCGGGCGCGCAGATCATGATGGATGAGAGCATCGCTTTCGGTCGCGATCGCAAGGCGTTCGGCAAGCCGATCATCAAGCGCGAGTACTGGCAGCACAAGTTCGTCGACCTCACGGCGAAGCTCGAGGCCGCACGCGCGCTCGCGTACAAAGGCGCCGAGGCCTACAACGAGGACAAGTACGTGAAGAAGGGGGCCGTCGACTTCGAGACGGTGAAGCTCATCTCACTCGCGAAGATCTTCGTCGGCGACGTCGTCAGTGAGATCGCCGACCAGTGCATGCAGTTCCACGGCGGCGCGGGTTACATGGACGAGTACCACGTGTCCCGCGCGTGGCGCGATCAGCGCCTGTTTCGCATCGGCGGCGGCACCACCGAGACGCTGCGCTACTACGTTGCGAAGCTGATGGGCCTCTGACGACGACGACTCAGGCGGCGACAATCACGGCCCGTCGCACCCATCACGACCCACGCCTCAGGGATTGGCGGCGCAGTACGGGACACCCTTCGGGGCGCTCCCGCACGTGCCGTCGAACGTGCAGCAGCGGAACACGTTCACGCCCTTGTTCGGATCGGGGCAGTACGGGACGGTGTCGATCGTGCACCTTCCCTGCACCGGGACCGCCGGATCGGCAGGCGGCTTCTGGCTCGCACCCTTGAGGATGGAGAAGTCGGCGGAGGCGGTATCCTCGTCGAACGTGACCTCACACCGGAAGCGGCCTGGCACGAGGATAGGCTCCTCACGCACGTTGAAGATGTGACCGGTGAGCTTGTATTTGAAAGCGGTCGCGAGCGGGTAGGTGCTGATCTGCACGAGGGGCAACGGGGGCGGAGGCTGGTCCTTCTCCTGAACGATGGCGTCGCCCTCTTTGACTTCGTGGATCGCGTCCGGCGGGTCGTGGATGATGCCATTGCTGATGTGGAGGCCAAACAGCGCCTTGAGGCCGTTGAGCATCAGCGAGCAGTTCTGCGCCGTCGCGGCAGCTTCGATCTTGCTGCAGCGCGGTAGCCCCTCGACGAGCGGCAGGATCGGATCGACGCGGCCCGCAGTGTGCGAAGCGGTGTCTTTGATGTGGGCGATGAACGTGTCGTAGATGTCTTGCGCGAGCGCGACAGCGGTCGCGTCGTCGACGGCATCGGCCGCTTGAACGAAGCGCGCGTCGTGATCGAGGCGCGCCTGAATCGTCGACGTGGGGAGCGCCTGCGGCGCGGTGTTGGAGCCCTTGGTTTTATCCTGGATGCCGTCGCCGAATGGGAAGACGCCGAAGTTTCCCTTCTGCCCGTCGACCTCGAGCACGCGAAGGTTGTACTTCACGCGCACGCCGTCGCGCGCGGTTGCGAGCTTCGCGAAGCACGTCACTTTCTCGCCGACGAAGAACTCACTGCGGCGGTCGTTCTCGCCCAAGGGGCCCGCCGTGAAGACCTCGACGATGCTGGCGGTCTTGCACGCCACGACCGTTCCAGAGATGGCGAGGCAACCTACGAGGGTGCCGGTCCGGAGGCGGCGGCGGGACATCACCGTGGTTCGCATGGA
Organism: uncultured Polyangiaceae bacterium; assembly: GCA_964236615.1. Classification (GTDB taxonomy): domain Bacteria; phylum Myxococcota_A; class Polyangia; order Polyangiales; family Polyangiaceae; genus CAXSGV01. The sequence continues at coordinate 4,862 of CAXSGV010000163.1, read as the reverse complement.
GCCATCATAGCGATTATTCCCGGACGGTGATGGTTTGCGTGACGATCGCGCTGTAGCGATTTTTGGCGTCGAACACGTTGAAGTCGAGTGAGTAGGTGCCGGGCGTCGACAGGTCGAAGACGAGCGATTGCGGGCTCCCAGCGCCCAGCGCGCCCCGGTAAATCGAGCCGCTCGTACCATGTGCGAGGATGTTCACGCCCGCCACGACGCTGTCGTCGCTGTGGAACGAGATCGACCCGACGACGTGGGCACGGCCCGTCGAGATGTCGATCGTGGCGGTGGCAGGGAGCGTCACGTCGTCGATGACGGGCGCGCCCGCCGCGTCGACCGCCGGCGTGACAGCGGCTTCGGCGCCGCCATCGGAGGCAGAGCTTCCATCACACGGAGCAAGAGAGGCAGCGGCGAGGACGACCGAGAGCACACGCAATGCGAGCATGAGCGAACAGTAGCGCGGTCGGTGCGATTTTCGAAAAGCTCTGGGCCGTCAGCTGGCGCCCGATCGGAAGAGGGGGCTGCCTAGCGGGAAGATCGCGCGCCCGGCGGCGTTCACGAGCACGAGAGCAAAGGCGATGTAGAGCGAGATCGCCATCAGCGCACAGGTCGCGAGCGCGATCAGAAGGCCAAGCACTGGGGCGTGGGTCAGCTCGCGCGCGATTCGAAGGATGTAGAGTGCATCGATATCCAGCAAGAAGACGAAGAGGAGGCGCGAGAAGAATCCGAAGGCGTAGGTCATCACGAAGAAGATGACGAGGAAGCACACGTCGACGGCGAGGAGGATGGAGCTGTTCGGGACGCGGCCGCTTGCGAGCTCGCTCAGCGACCACCAGTTCATCACCCAGTTGAACGAGAACGTCGTGAGCAGCGTGCCGCCGAGCATGTTCTTGTTCGCGAAGCTCATGAGGCCCGCGAGGAACTGGCAGCCGGCGCCGAAGAGCAAACAGAAGACCGCGCACGTGCGGAGCCCGTCCGGCGTGAACGCGCTCTTCATGCCGAACGCGATCGGCAGGAGCGACGCGCACCCGATCGAGAGACCAAAGAGCCCGAGCGCCGTGGGCTCGGCAAAGCGCGGGGCGTCGGCGGGGGCGGCTTGCATCGCGCCGTTGTAGCTCGCTTTCGCTCAGGTCGAACGCACGAAGCGCCAGAGAGCGGCGGCGAACGCGTCGGGCGCTTCGATCGGAATGCAGTGCCCCACGTTGGCGAGCACGACGTGCTCCGCCCCGAGCGCCGTCGCGGCGCGCACGGCCGTGGCGGGACCCGTCAGCGCGTCGAGTGCGCCACTGATCACGATGCTCGGAGCGGCTATGGCGCGCAGACGATCACCAGGCGCCCAAGCGGTCACGGCGTCGAGGTTCGCGATCGCGGCTTCGACGCGCTGCGTGTGGCCTTCGTCGATGAGGCGCTCCCAGAACGCGTCGGGCACGATAGCGGGTGCGAGCGGACGGAGCGCGCGCCCGAGCACGTCGCGATCGATGAGCGTGCGCTGGTAGGCCGCGTTGTGGAAGAGCGGCGGCATTCCGTCGACCCAGGCGGGTGCAACGAGCGCGAGCGAACGCACGAGCTCGGGACGATCGAGAGCGAGCTGCATGGCAACTGCGCTGCCGAGCGAGTGACCCACGACGTGCATCGGAGGAAGCTCGAGCGCGTGCGCGAAGCTCGCGAGATCACGTGCGAGCGAAGCGATCGTGTAGCTCGAGTCAGGCCCGCGCGTTTGTCCGCGACCGCGAAGATCGTAGGCGATACCGCGGAGGCCCGTCGGAACACGCGCGAGTGTGGGCTCCCACCACGAGCACGTGCCCCAGTTGCCGTGGATCATCACGACGGGAGCGCCGGCGGGCGCGCTCTCTTTCCAGAACACTTCGAGATCGGCGGCCGCGATCGAGGGCATCAGCCTTCACCCTGCGTGCGGCGGAGCAGCGGCTTGTCGATCTTGCCGGCGGCCGTGCGGGGCAGCGCGTCGACGAAGCGCACGTCCTTCGGAACCTTGTAACGAGCGAGGCGCTCGCGCGCGAACGCAAGGAGCGTGTCGGCATCGAGGTGACTGCCTGCACGTAGGACCACGATCGCACGACCGACCTCGCCCCATTTGGGGTCGGGCATGCCGACGAGCGCGGCCTCGGCGACGTCGGGGTGCTGCGCGAGAATGCCTTCGACCTCGGCGGGGTAGACGTTCTCGCCACCGGAGATGATGAGATCCTTGGAGCGGCCCACGATGAAGTGGCAGCCGTCGGCGTCGCGGCGCGCGAGATCGCCGGTGTGGAGCCAGCCGCCTTCGAGAGCGCGCGCGGTCTCTTCGGGCCGGTGGTCGTAGCCCGCGAAGACGTGAGGTCCACGCAAGAGGAGCTCGCCCGCGACGTCCGCCGCACACTCTGCACCGGCCTCGTCGACGATCTTCGCTTCGACGAGCATCAGCGGAAATCCAACCGAGCCGGCTTTGTCGCGGACGAGAGCGGGCGGAAGCCAGAAATTATTGGGGCCCGCTTCGGTGAGGCCGTAGCCCGTCTTGAAGTCGATCCCGCGGGCCCAGAACGCCTCGAAGATCGGCGCGGGACACGGCGCGCCGCCGCTGATGACGAGCTTGATGCGCGAAAAATCCGCTGTTTTCCAGCTCGGGTGATCGAGCAGCGCAAGGAACATCGTCGGCACACCGAAGAACGCGGTGACGCCCGCGTGGCTTACGAGGTCGAGCACCTGACCCGCGTCGAACGCCTCGCACACGATCGATGTACCGCCGACGAGCACGAGCGGCGTCGTCAGCACGTTGAGCCCCCCGACGTGGAACAAGGGCGCGTTGAGGATGGCGACGTCGTCTTGCGTGAGGCCCCAGCTCGTGACCGTGTTCACGGCGTTCGCCATCACGCTTCCGTGCGTGAGCACCGCGCCTTTGGGGACGCCCGTGCTTCCGCCGGTGTAGCAAATCACCCACGGATCCTCGGGGCCGAGATCGACCGCAGGCGGCGGTGCGTCGGTGAAAGCCTCACGCGCGAGGGCAGCGTCGTCCACGAGAAGGACGTGCTGGGTAGCGCGTAGATCGTTCCGGATCGCGGCAACCGCGTCGGTCTCGCTCGCGCCGTGGACGAGCACCTTCGGCGGCGACGCGGCGAGCAGTGCGCCGAGCTCGCTCGGCGTCAGGCGCCAGTTGAGCGTCTGCAGCACCGCGCCGAGCTTGCCGCAGGCGAACCAGAGCTCGAGATAGAAGACGCTGTTTTTCGCGACGATCGCGACGCGATCGCCGCGGCGAACACCGAGTGCATTCTGCAACCAGTTGGCGGTGCGGTTGGTGCTGCGATTGAGCTCGCGCCAGGTGAGCGTGCGTCGCGCCCCCATGGCCTCGATGAGCGCCGGCTTGTCGGGCGTGAGCATCGCGCGACGCGCGAGCCAGTCGCAGGAGTAGCGCGGCGAGTACACGGTCAGGTCGGGCCCCAGCGCACGACGCTTGCGGACCATGCGTAGCCGATGCCCGCGGCGACCATGACCATCAGGTCGCCGTCCTCGAGGCGGCCCGTTTCCAGGCCTTTGCAAATCGAGATCGCCTGGTCCTGCTGGCCGACGTGACCGAAGTCCGAAAGGTAAAAGGACTGCTCCTCCGTGAGACCGAGCTCGCGCACCACGAAGTCGTGTGCCGATCGCTTCATGTGCAGGATGTTGAGGTACCCGATGTCTTTTCGCGTGTGGCCGCTCTGTGCGAGCGCGTCGTCGACCACTTTGAGGAAGTTCTGCATCGAGCGGCTGTCGAGCCGGTCCTTCATGCCTTCCGGATCGGGAACGTCGAAGCGGTAACGACCCTGAACGACGTCGTCGGGCGTGAGCGGCGACATGGTGCCGCCGACCGGGATGATCACGTCGTGCGAGAACGAGCCGTCGACGATGACGGTCGTGCCCAACAGCTGATTTCTCGGGTGATCGCGGCGAACGAGGATCGCTCCGCCGCCGGCGCTCAAGTTGGTGAGAAAGCGCGAGCGCGGGTTCTTGTAGTCGACGAAGTCACCGTTGCGGTAACCGCCGGCGATGAGCACCGTGCGCACGTCGGGGTCGGTGAGCATCAGCGCCTTCGCGAGCTTGAGCGCGGTCATCGTCGTGGCGCAGCGCATCTGCACGTCGATCGCCCACGCGCGCGTGGCGCCGAGGTCGTACGCGAGCTTGATGCCTGCGGTCCAGAGTGGGTACTCCTTCCACTCTTCGGTCGTGCACAAGACGACGTCGATCTCGTCGGGCGAAATGTTCGCCTTCTTCACTGCATCTTGCGACGCGAGGAGCGCCATCCGGTTCGTGTGATCGCCCGGCCCAGGAACCGGCTTCTTGACGATGCCGAACTTGGTTGCGATCACGTGCTCGGGAATGCCGGTCGCGAGCGCGATCTGCTTCGCCGTCTCGAACGTCTCCGGAATGTAGATGCCGGCCGAGAGAATACCGACGGTAGGCGTCATGGCGACGTGTTTAGCACGGGCTGCCGCGCGCCGAGCGGCTGCGGTATGGGCTTCGGCGAGGCGCACCCGGGTGGACTCGAACCACCGACCACTCGCTTAGAAGGCGAGAGCTCTATCCAATTGAGCTACGGGCGCTTGGCCACGACTTTTACCATCTTCCGCCGTAGCGCGCATGCACGTGGCGGCACCGGCCGCGCAAGGCGGCGACGTGACCCTATGCGAGCACGAGCTTGTCGAGCCGCTCGAGGATCGTGCGCGCGCTCATCGTGCCTTTGTAAACGTAGAGCGCGCCCGGGAGCGCGTCGTCGAGGACCTCTTCGCTGACACGAAGACGCGACGAGACGGCGAAGAGGATGCGCTCCCCAAGCCCGGCTTGGACGAGCTCGACGCGTTGCCAGACCGCCGCACGGCTCCAGTAGCCCAGGACCTCGAGGTAGA
>CAXSGV010000162.1:2092-12656 GCA_964236615.1 uncultured Polyangiaceae bacterium | reverse complement strand
CCACGGTCGGCACCGTCACCGAGATCGCCGACTACTTGCGCCTGCTCTTCGCGCGCGTCGGCATCCCGCACTGCCCCAAATGCGGCAAGCGGATCGAGGCGCAGACGGTGCAGCAAATCGTCGACCGCGTTCTGTCGCTCGCCGAGGGCACGCGCCTCTCGGTGCTCGCGCCCATTTGCCGCGCGCGCCGCGGTGAGCTCAAGCTCGAGCTCGAGCGCCTCCGCCGCGAAGGGTTCGTTCGCGCCCGCGTCGACAGTCAAGTGGTCGATCTCGGTGACGAGCTCGAGCTCGACGGCAAGAAGCCGCACGACCTCGACGTCGTGATCGATCGCATCGTCTTGAAGGAGGGGCTCAAGGGTCGCCTCACCGACTCGGTCGAGCTCGCGCTCAAGATGGGCGAAGGCCGCTTGCTCGTGGCGGTCGAGAACGAGGAGCCGTTCTGGCTGTCGGAGCGCTTCGCGTGCATCGACTGCGGCATCTCGCTGCCGCCGATCGAGCCGCGCATGTTTTCCTTCAACGGGCCGCACGGCGCCTGCCCTGCTTGCGATGGCCTCGGCGCCCGCGTCGTCGTCGATCCCGATCGCCTCATCGGCGATCCGAAACGCTCGCTTCGTGAGGGCGTCGTGCTTGCGTGGGGGCGCCGTGGATCGGTGGCGCTCGCGACCGAGCTCTCACGCGCCGTGCGCGCGCTCGGCGTCGACCCGGACACGGCGTGGGGGAAGCTCGCCGAAGCCGATCGCCAGGCGATCCTGTTCAGCCCCAAGGCGGCAATGAAGACCGCCAAGAGCGCGGCGAAGAGCTCGAAGAAGTCCGCCTCCGCCTACGAGGGACTCGTGCCTCGGCTCGAGGCGCGCCTCGCGGGTGACGGCCCCGATGCCACCGACGACGACGACGACCCCGACGCGAGCGAAGGCGGCGTGCCTGATGAGGAGCTCGGGCGCTTCCTCGTCACGCGCACCTGCGACGCGTGCCGTGGGCGGCGCCTACGGCCCGAGGCGCTCGCGGTGCGCCTCTTCGACAAAGACATCTCGGAGCTCGGTCACCTCCACCTCCGGCACCTCCGCACGTTCGTCGATACGCTGCGCACGACGGACGAGGCCTTCACGTCGCGTGAGCGCGCCATCGCCGAGCCTTTGCTGAAGGCAGTCGCGGCGCGGCTCGGCTTCTTGATCGACGTGGGCCTCGACTACCTCGCGCTCGATCGCAGCGCGCAGACACTCTCGAGCGGCGAGGGCCAGCGCATTCGCCTCGCGACGCAGATCGGCGCGGCCCTCGTCGGCGTCCTCTACGTCCTCGACGAGCCGTCGGTCGGACTGCATGCGCGCGACAATGCGCGCTTGATCCAAGCGCAGCTGCGGCTACGCGATCTCGGCAACAGCGTGATCGTCGTCGAGCACGATCGCGAGGCCATTCTGTCGGCCGATCACGTCGTCGACATGGGTCCGGGCGCAGGCATCCACGGCGGCACGATCATCGCGCAAGGCACCCCTGAGGAGCTGATCGCGAACCCCGCCTCCATCACGGGCCCCTACCTCTCGGGCAAGAAGCGCCTCCCGATTCCGAAGACGCGCAAGCCGCCCACGAAGGCGAAGGTGTCGGTCGTCGGTGCGCGCGCGCACAATCTCCAAAACGTCACCGCCGAGATCCCGATTGGCCTCTTCACCTGCATCACGGGCGTGTCGGGAAGCGGCAAATCAAGCCTGATCGTCGACACCCTGCTGCCCGCCGCACGCGCGAAGCTCTACTCCGCAACCGCGCCGGTCGGCGAGTGCGACGCGGTGGACGGGCTCGAGCACATCGACAAAGTGATCTCGATCGATCAGGCGCCCATCGGCCGCACGCCGCGCTCGAACCCCGCGACGTACACGGGCGTCTTCGCGCTGCTCCGCGATCTGTATGCGGGGCTCCCCGAAGCGCGCGCGCGCGGTTACAAGGCGGGCCGCTTCTCGTTCAACGTGAAGGGCGGCCGCTGCGAGGCTTGCCAGGGCGACGGCGTGCTGCGCGTCGAGATGCACTTTTTGCCCGACATCTTCGTCACCTGCGACACCTGCAGTGGCAAGCGCTACAACCGCGAGACGCTCGAGGTCCGTTACCGCGGCCTCGCGATCTCCGACGCTCTCGAGCTCACCGTCGACGAAGCCGCCGCAACCTTCGACGCGATCCCGCGCATCCGCGATCGCCTCGACGCGCTGAAGAAGGTCGGGCTCAAGTACCTGACGCTCGGGCAGCCCGCGACGACGCTCTCGGGTGGCGAGGCGCAGCGCGTGAAGCTCGCGCGTGAGCTCGCGCGCAAGGCCACCGGCCGCACGCTCTACGTGCTCGACGAGCCGACCACTGGCCTCCACTTCACCGACATCGAGATGCTGCTCACGGCGATGACCGACCTCCGCGACCAGGGCAACACCATCGTGGTCATCGAGCACAACCTCGACGTGGTCGCGTGCGCCGACTGGGTCATCGACCTCGGCCCCGAAGGTGGCGAAGGCGGTGGCGAGATCGTCGCCGTCGGCACGCCCGAAACGATCGCGAAGGCCGAGCGGTCGCACACGAGCGGCTACCTCCGCGACGTGCTCGAGCGCGCGTCCGATCCCGGTCTCGCGCCCGCCACGACCATCGCCGCGAAGAAGCGCGCGCGCGCCGAGGGCTGAGCGTCGCGCGTGCGCCCAACTCGCGCGTGGGCGATTCTCAGGGCCCCCAGACGTATGTCCCTCTCGCGCAGGACGAGCTCGCGAACGCTTCCTGCGTCGGCACGGGCAAAGGCGCGTCGGCCCTGTAGAAAAGGCACCGAAGCTGGGCCTTCGGCTGGCTTTCCGGCTTCGTGAGCGCCCCCGCGATCCAACCGCACTCGAACGAGTTGTTCGGCACGTAGCCGAAAACAGCGACGTCCGAGAGCTCGGCGATTTGCCCGTCCGGTGTGGCCGAGGACGGGAGGACGAACGTGTCGTTCGGCGCGTTGAGGGCAGCATCGAAGAAGTCGTATCCACCGACGGACTCGGGTGGCACGGTCAGCGTGGAGCCAACGGTTTGCTTCGACTCGACGCCATTTGCCGTCGTCCGCAGCGGCGTGAGCCAGAGCGTGACGGACGGGGAGTTGTTCGGGAGCTTTCCGCGTTTGAGCTCGACCGCGAGTCGAATCGGTTTCGCGAGGTCGGGTTGATGGCGCTATCGGAAGCTCCGCCATCGATGTCTGCCGCGACCGCGCCGTCGTTCGTTCCGCCATCGATCGAACCGCCGTCCGATGCGCTCGTCCCGCACGCCACCATCAGCGCTCCAAACGCCAAAACAGTTACATGCATGCGATTCATCGGCGCTCCCTACTCTACGAAAAGACCTTCAGCAAACCGGTGCCGATCTGACAATTCTCTCGAGCCCCGCTACGTCTGACAGACCATGAACAGAGCCATCCACCGTGAGGCGCTTCGCGCCGCCGCCCGTGTCGCCTTCTCCTCTGCCGTGCTCGTCGGGTGTGCCGAGGAGGCTCCGCCCGCGAAGACTCCGCTCGGCGCGCAGGGCGAGGCGGCCACACCGACCACACCCGCCACCGCGCCGTCGCGGCCCGTCAGCTGCGACACGGCGATCGAGAGCACGTTTTCGGAGTCGACCGGTCTGTACCCCGGCCTGCAGAAGACACTGACCAAGGATGTCAAGGCGTGTTGCCGAAAGGCGCTGCGTGGCGAGGCGGTGAGCGGCGAGCACAAGCACCATTGGGATTGCTGCAACTCGATGGACAACCAGATCGAAGGCGTGTCGTGCTCGCCTTGGGGACCGCCGGTGCCGCCGCCGATGGCCAGCGCGCGGGGCGAGGCCACCGACGCGTCGGTGCTGGATCTGCGCGAGTCGGCGCGACACCACATGCTGACCGCCCTTCCCGATTTGCCGGCGCTACGCGGCTCCGCGATTGCCACCTGGCGCGCACGCATGGTCAACGAGCATGGATCGGCGCGCGTGTTCGAGGGGCTCGCTCTGCAGCTCGCGGCCGCGGGCTTGAGCGACCTCGCCGACGAGGCTGCGGCGTTTGCCACCGAGGAGCGAAACCACGGCGTCTTGTGCGGCGCCGTCGTCGAGTCACTTGGCGGCGCAGCGGTCGCGGAGATCGAGCGGGGCGACGCCTTCCCTCTGCACGAGGACGCGGCGAGCCCGCTCGAGGCGGCGGTGCGCAACCTCCTCAGCATCTGTTGCCTCAGCGAGACGGTGGCCGTGTCGCTCATTGGTGCGGAGCGCCTCGAGATGCCCGAGGGGCAGCTCCGCGAGCTTCTCACGCGCATCTACGCCGACGAGGTCGGTCACGCGCGTTTTGGTTGGCGCGCGCTCGGACGTATCGCACCGACGCTGGATGGCGCGGCGACGGCGCGGCTCGGCGCTTACCTCGCGGTCGCGTTTGCGCACCTCGAGGAGCACGAGCTCGCTCATCTTCCCGAAGCAGCCGCGCCCCCGCCCGAAGGCGTGGCTTACGGATTGTGCAATGGACGCGACGCGCGGTCGCTGTTCTTTGCGACCGTCGACGACGTCATCTTGCCCGCGCTCGAGGCGCACGGCTTACCGGCACGCGCGGCTTGGAAAACCAGTGGCGCGCGTGCCGGCGGCGGGCGCTGAAACAGCCTCAGGAGTAATCCTTCTCCATCCGCTCTTGATCCTCTTTGCAGCGGATGCAGAGCGTCGTCTCGGGGCGTGCCTCGAGACGCTTGATCGAGATCTCTTCCGAGCACTCTTCGCAGACGCCGAATGAGCCGTCTTCGATCTTCACGAGCGCCTTGTTGATCTTGTCGAGAAACGCCTTTTCACGGCCGCGCAGACGGAACGTGAAGGACTGAAGGTACTCGCTCGAAGCCAGATCCATCTCGTCCGGGAGGTCGTTCGCATCGAGGGCCATGTCCTCTTCGAGGGTCTGCTTGGCCTTCTTGACGATCTCGTCCCGCTTCTCCGTGAGCAGCGTTTTGAACTTCTTGAGTTGTGTCTTGTTCACTCTCTGCCTCCGGGACCCACCCCCCCTGAATCGAGGGCCAAAGACGGTAAGCACGTAACCAGACATCGTCAACGGTCATCACGCCGGCCCTGCGACGAGCCGTTCTGGGCGATGATGCTCGGCGATGACGGTCCTGATGGGTGTCGACGAGAATGGGCTGGGTCCACGCCTCGGTCCGCTCGTCGTGACCGCGGTCACCGTTCGCTGCGACGACGAAAGCGCCGTAAAAATCGCGAGCGGTCGCCCTGGGCGGGCCTTCACGCGGCTCGGCGACTCCAAAGATCTCGTCACGCACGGCGACACGTCCCTCGGGGAAGCCTGGGCGCGCGCGCTCCTCGAGCGCATCCGTGGCGCGAGGCCCGCAACGCCTGCACCCGCGCTCGACCTCGCGACGCCGGACGACCTTTTTCATGCACTCTGCATCGACACGCGCGACACGCTGCGCGCGCGCTGCCCGGGCACGCACGGCACGCAGTGCTGGGGCGCCAAAGGCGAGGCGTTCGGCGCGGAGCCAAAGCTATTCGAAAGCGTGCGTCGCGATCTCGGTCGCCTCGAGAAGCGTGGGATCTCGATCCTCCGCGTCGAGGTCGTCGCGGTATGCGCCGAGCGCCTGAACGCCGCGATCGACCGCGGGCAATCACGATTCGTCGTCGATCTTCACTCGATGGAGCGCCTCGTTCTCTCGGCGCGCGCAGCCGCCGGCGAGGATCTCGTCGCGACCTGCGGCAAGGTCGGTGGCTACGATCGCTACGGCGAAGCCTTCGGGCCGCTGTCGACGCGGCTGCACGCCGTCCTCGAAGAGGGGCGCGCGCGCAGCGAGTACCAGTTCCCCGGCGTCGGCCGCGTCGCGTTCGTGCGCGACGCCGACGCTGGGCACCTCGTGGTGGGCATGGCGTCACTCGTCGGAAAGTGGGTCCGCGATCTCTTGATGGATCGCGTCGTCCGCTACCACCAGTCGGTCGACCCCGAGCTGCCAGCCGCGAGCGGCTACCACGATCCCGTGACCACACGCTTCATCTCGCAGAGCGCGCTGCTGCGGTCGCAGCGCGGTCTTCCCGATGTCTGCTTCGAGCGCGGCGCGCTGGGATCGGCGGCCGGCGCTACTTCTTCCCGGCGTCCCCCGGCGAAGAAGCCGCGCCCGGCGAGCCAGACGAGCCAGGGGAGCCAGACGAAGCTGCCGTCGTAGCGGGTGCTGCGGCGAGGAAGGCGCGGAGCTTCGTGAGCTTGTCGTCCTTCGAGACCTTGGGTGCGCCCTTCGGAGCGCGATCCTCGTCGCCGACACCGAGGATCACCGCGCCCTTGCGAGCGATGACGTACTCGTTCCGCGCGGACTCGGGGTTCTCTTGCAGCATGACGTGCGTCGCATCGTCGGCGAGCTGCGCGACCGGCAACGCGCCTGCGCGCCCTTTGATGACCTTCATCGTGTCCTTCGCCTGGTCGGCGTCGTCGCGCACGATGGAGAGCACGCGGTACCGCGTCTCGCCGTCCTTGTAGTAGCCGATGGCGCCCGCCGCCGGCGTCTTCAGGCCGACCGGGTTTGCGATGAAGTACTCGATGCCCGTGGGCACGAGGTTCTGCTCCGGTAACGCACGCGCCGAGGCCGGCTTGTCCGTCGCGCCCGGAAGCTTCGCCGCGATCTCCTTCGCGACGCTCGGGAGGATCGCCTCGCTCGACTTCGTGAGCTGCGCCTGCGCCTGCTCCTCGTTGATGTACGTGAGCTCGGCGAGGTACTGGCCGCGCCACGCGTAGCCGCGGCCGTTGCCGATCGCCGCCGCGCCTTGCACGCCGGGGACGACCTTCGGAGCCTTGGCGTCCGCGGGATCGGAGCCCGCGATCACGCGCTTCGTGTACATCGCGTAGGCGCCGCCTGCGATCTCGAACTGCGACAGGTTCACCTCGACGCTGCCGCCCGCGCCCGATCCGTCGACGTAGCGGAGCGAGACGACGCGGCGCAAACCAAACTGTTTGTAGATCTCACACTCCCCGTCGAACGCGGTCGTGCAGACCTCGTCCATCGTGAGCTTGCCCTTCTCGCCGTAGGTCTTCGTGTCCCCCTGCGGATCGATGCAATAGATGCCTGCCGCACCCGTGACGGTCTTCGGGAAGAAGTCCTGGCTGACGGGATCGCCGACGCTACCGCCGCCTTGCGCGCAAGCGCCGGCCTTGGCAACGCTCACGGTCGGAGGGGGCGCGGTGCCCCCCTTGTCGGATGCGACCTTGTCGTCCTTGCAGCCGGCGACGACGGGCGCGAGGAGAAGGAACGCGGCGAAACCGAGGAGGATCGGGGAGGAGGTGGGGAGTCCCATGGCGCTCCTCTACCACATGGCGCCCTCGCAGGTTTTTCACTGTGTCGCAATCGTTGCTGCGCCTGCTCGGCGGTAAACAGGGGAAATTGCCGGCAAATCACGGGCACGGCTAGGACCTCACGAAGGTACGGCCCTTGCTGAGGCACCCCCGATGCTTCCGCGTCCGCTCCCCCTCCGCCAATTGCGCCAGCTGGCGTCGCGTGAGGGGGGGTTCACCCTGGTCGAGCTCATGGTCGTCGTGGCCTTGATTGGCATCCTCGCCGTGCTCGCCGTTCCGAGCATGAGCGCGGCGGCGACCGATCGCCACGTGTACGAGGACGCGTCGCGGATCTCGGATCTCGTTCGTGCCGCACGCTCGCGAGCGACTGGGCGTGGCGCGGCCGTGATGGTCGCGTTCGACATGACCGCCGCCAAAGGTGGCCTCTACACCGGGCGCGAGTCCGTGCAGCCCAACCCGATCGTCGGCGCGTCGATCAACCGCACGCCTCGCGGAACCTGCATGACCCCGACGAATTGGTTGGACCCCACGAGCTACTACGAGTTCGACAAGCTCGATCTCACGGGCACCTACGAGAGCCAGAACAACATCGTGTCGAAGCTCTATACGGACAACGGAACGGTCACGACGCAGATCACGACCGCGTACGTATGCTTCACGCCGCTCGGTCGCTCGTACCTCAAGACCGGCGGCGCAATCACGGCGGGCCTCTTCGATGGGCAAGGGCCGATGAGCCAAGCGATGGGCATCGATGTCGCGCGACGCAGCGGCGCGTCGACCCTCGGCCTCGTTCGCCGGGTGCTTCTCCCGCCGTCGGGCGTCACGCGCATCCTCTCCGGCCCGACGGGGGCGCTGCCATGAGCGCACGTCACGTGAGCGGGAAGAAGAACAGCCGCGGGTACACCGCGATCGAGGTCCTGCTCTCGCTCACGATCCTCGCGATCGGAGCGTCCGGCGTGATCAGCATGCAGCGCGGCGCGATCCAGGGGAACGTCGACGCACGGCGTCTCGACATGGCGAGCGCCATCACGCGTCAGTGGACGGAGCGGCTTCGTCGTAACGCGATGTCGTGGACGCTGCCGAACGCGGCCAACCCGCTGACGAACAACATCGCCAACGCGAAGCTGCTTCCGACATCGCGCATCAACGACGGCAAGTGGCACCGCCCCGACCAGCTTCTTGGCTCGACCGGCGAGAGCCCTGCGTTCGATCTCCTCGGACGCGACGTTCCTCAGAGCCAGATTGCCGCCGACGGTCTCTTCTGCACCAACGTTCGCCTCACGTGGCTCGTGACGAACGAGCTGCTCCGCGCCGAGGTTCGCGTGTTCTGGCCGCGCAACCTGAGCGCGAAAGCGGACGCCGACTACTGCGCCGACGATCCTCCGATCACGAGCGATCCTCCGACCGCGGCGGACACCGAGAAGTACCACTTCATCTACACGGTGACGTCGATCCGCAGGAACCCGATCCCGTGAACGCTCGCCACCACCGCCGCCACCGCCAAGCGGGCTTCACGCTGATCGAGCTCCTCGTGTCGCTCGTCGCCGGTCTCATCGTCGCGATGGCCGTCGTCGCGCTGGCGAAGGACGCGACCGCGACCTTCCACGAAGAGGCGCGCAGCTCGTCGGCGGAGACCTCGCTCCGTCTGGGCGTCGATCGCCTTCGCGCCGATCTGCAGCGCGCAGGCTTCATGGGCACGGGCAACGTCACGAAGGACACGTACGTCCCGCTCGACCCGACGAAGAACAAGGTGACGACCGCGGTGCTCGGGCACGCGTCGCTCGCCGGCATTCGCTTCCTCTACAAGGGCTCGCTCGCCACGACGCCGCTCAGCGGCATCAACGGCTACGCGCCGGACGCGATCGACATCACGGGCAACCTCACGAGCGCCGATCAGTACGTCGTCTCGATGGTCGATGCCGCGAGCGGCAGCTGCGGCGGACAGCGCCTTCGAATCTCGTTCGACTCGGCGGCGACCTACCGCATCCTCGCTTCGTCGCAGCCGGATCTCACGTTCGAGCGCATTTTTCAGCCGGTTCCGAACAAGCAATTTCTCGTGCGCGTCGCCGACGACCTCGGTCGCTCCGAGTACTTCCTCACCTGCTCTGGCAAGAAGAGCGCGGGTTGGGACACGGCTGGCCACTACGCGTACGTAGACCTCGCGAGCACGCCGGCGCTCGACGTCACGCGCTACGGCTTCGTCGACGGACGCCTCACCGTGAACCCGATCGCGACCGTACGCTGGGAGCTCAAGCCCATGACGAGCGGGGCCTACTCTGCGCTCGCGAACGACGGCGGCCCGGAGACGGGCGGCAGCAAGTACGACCTCGTTCGCTCCTACGTCGACATCACGACCAACGCGCCGTTCGCCGACAGCGTCATCGCCCCCGAGCTCATCGCGGAGTACGCCGTCGACCTCGGTTTCGCGTTCAGCGCCGACACTGGCAACTACGTGGCGAGCCCGCCGTTGCCGAACCTCGTGACCTACGCCTTCGGCGACTCCGCGAACGACACGCTCGCTGCCAACGTCACGACGGGCTCGCCGCAGCGCATTCGTTCGATACGCGTTCGCGTGTCGACGCGCGCCGCCATGCCCGACCGCAGCGTCAACCTCAAGGTGGCCGACAACACCTACACGATCCGCTACTGCGTGATCGCCGGCGGCTGCGACGACACGAAGACGGAGCGCCGCCAGTACGCGCGTGTTCGCACCATCACGACCGAGGTCTCGACGCCGAACCTCGCACGGGGAATCTACTGATGCGCGGTCCACTCACGCGAACGACGACGACGAGGACGAGGACGACGAGGACGAGGACGACGAGCGCCGCGGTGCTCGCGCTCAAGCACCGCGTCCGCCGGCGCCACGAGCAACGTGGCGCGATCGTCTTCATCGTCGCGATGACGCTCGCCGTGCTCGCTTCGCTTGGTCTCTATGCGCTCGCGCAGACTTCGAACGATCTCAAGACCGCAGGCTACGCGCGCCAATCGGCGCAGACGCATTACCTGTCCGAGTACGGCGTGCTCGGCGGCGCGCAGACGATGAACCCGCAAACGTCGCAGCTCTATCTCGGTCTCATGCGCAACACGACGCGGCGTGACACGAGCTGCATCTCCCTCCCCCCGCCGGCCAGCCCGGCGGGCCTTCCCGCCCAAACGCAGACGCAGTGCCGGCGCATGGGCGCAGCCGAGCTCGGCGGCACATGGACCGGCGCTCTTCCCAACGGTGGCCTCACGACGAATTCGTTCGGCCCCTACCCGTCGACGGGAGACTTTTTCGTCGAGCTCACCGACCCG
>CAXSGV010000162.1:0-2082 GCA_964236615.1 uncultured Polyangiaceae bacterium | reverse complement strand
GTGCAGACGCAACCTCCGACGGGCTTCGATCTCAAGCTCGGGCTTTGCTTTGCTCAGTTCACGCTGTCCTCGGTCGGGCTCGTCTCGCCGAACGTCGCGAAGGACACGGACAGCCAGACATACTTCGGAAACCAGGGTCTCGAGATGGCACGGGCGCGGATCACAGCGGGTCCCATCCGCTGCCAGCAGTGAAGGACGAGGCGAGAATGAGAACGTCGAGCAAGCTTTCCGTGTCCGTCTGGCGGTCCACGAGTGTCCTCGCCGCGCTCGTCGCGGGCGGAAGCGCTCGCGTGGCGCACGCGCAGGCCATCGACGTGTCGCGCCCGATGCCGAACGTCATGATCCTCCTCGACACCTCGGGGTCGATGGAAAAAATGACCACGGGCAAGGATCCGAACTGCGCCGTCGGCGACAAAAACCGCTGGGGCGCGGCCGTCGAGTCGCTCACAGGCACCGTCGCCGACGCCACCGGCGTTGCGAAATACGGCTGCTACGAGATGTCGCGCGATCCGTCGAACGTCACCAACAAGGGCAACGTCTTCGCGATCGAGTACGCGCACAACGGCAAGCCGCCGTACGACCTCAATTATTATCAGCCGTTTCATCGTCCGGCGTCGGACGCGTGCGTCTACGGTCCTGGGTTTGCGCCCGGGGTTGCAGGCAGCCTCGGTTCGGCGGGCAGCGTGCTCAACTTCAACGTGGGTGGTGCCACGCCCTCCATCGTGACGCGTGCGTACACGTCGACGCCTCTGCAAGCGAACGGCGGCACCCAGCCGACCTCGTGCGCGTTCAACCAGTTCAACAACGGCGTGCTCGACACGTCGTCCGACATCATTCGCTTCGGCCTGATGACGTTCGACACCGACACCGATCCCGGGACCGGCACGACCGGCATCACGAGCTCGGTCCTCGTCTCGAACCCCTCGTCGAAGGGCACGTGGAGCTATTTCTTCAACTGGGACAATGGCGGCACCGCAGCCACCGGTCGCCCTGCGTTCTGCGCTGACGCTCTCGCCACGTCGTTCCTCGAGGTCGGCGCACGCAACCCCGCCGCTCCGCCGTGGGAAGGTCGCTTGATCGGCTTGCCCACCGATCCCGACGCGACCGTCGCGACCGTGCAGGCGAACACCGAGAAGATTCAGCTCGCCGTCAACTCGATGCGGCCGTGGGGTGCAACGCCCATCGCGGGCATGGTGAAGGACGCGCAGACTTACTACTGGCAGGACACGTCAGGCCCCAAGTCCGATCCGTACGTCACCGGCGGGTGCCGTAAGGAGTTCATCATCCTCATCACCGACGGCGCGCCGAACCTCGACTTGAGGCCGAGCTGCGCAGTCACGCCGGCCAACCCCGCCGGCCAGTGCCCCTACTCGAAGACCGAGGACACGGTCGCCGACCTCTACAACAAGACCGGCGGCGCGCAGGTCACCACCTACGTCATCGGCTTCGCCGTCAGCGACACCAACGACGTCCCCGTCACGTGCTCCGACGTCGTCCTCGCGAACGGCACCGTCGATGCCGCCAGGTGCAGCGACCCGAAGTACGCCACGTGCTGCGAGCTCGAGCGCATCGCGCTGGCCGGTAGCGGCGGAACCAAATCGGCCTTCTTTGCCGAGAATCCGGCGGCGCTCTCGTCGAAGCTGTCGGCCGTCATCGCCGACATCTCGGCAAAGACGACGACCCGCACCGTGCCCTCGTATTCGCCGGTCGTTGCCGACGTGCCCGACTCGTCCACCAACGCGAACTCGTCGCTCTACCTCGCGTCGCTCTACCCGACGCCGAGCCGGCCCTGGTCGGGCAACATCACGCGCCAGCGTTACGTCTGCGACAAGACCAACTTCACGTTGCCTTCGGTGCCTGCCTCGGCTGCGGTCGACGGCGACGACTTCGGTCTCAACCTCAACTCGCATACCGGTCGCGCGCGTCGCTTCATGGTCGTCGAGCCCACCGGCAGCGCGACGTCGAGCGGCATCCTCCGCGTGACTCCGACGGGCGCAACCGCGCCGAACGACGGTCTTGGCCTCGCAACCGGCACCGTGTCCCCGCCCTCGTCCGACACCGCCGCGCTCGCCGCCGTCACCC
>CAXSGV010000161.1:12507-12775 GCA_964236615.1 uncultured Polyangiaceae bacterium | reverse complement strand
CGATTCTTGGCGCCACGAAGCTCACGGCCCACTCGACGAGGAGCCCCACTCCGCTCACCACGAAGATCGTAGGCACCACCTTCGCCGGCGTGTAGCGGACCATCAACCGCGAGAGCCACAGCGCCGCGAGCAGCGAGACGACGGCCGACGCCGCCATCATCGCCTGCGCGACCTGCGACGCGCGCGCGGCGCACGTCGACGCCGTAATGCTCGTTGGCGCGGCGGCGCATCTCGCCGGTGAGCTGTTCAAGAGCGAAGCCAAGCTCGA
>CAXSGV010000161.1:0-12497 GCA_964236615.1 uncultured Polyangiaceae bacterium | reverse complement strand
CCTTGTGTTGCTCGATGACGGCCATGTGCGTCGCGCCGGTGAAAGGCGGCCATCATCGCCGGAAGGTCTTCGACCCTGAAGCTCGAGAAGAAGAGCGCGTCGCGGGCGGCCTTGCCGGCTACCTGCTCTGCGATCATCGCCCCCGACGCGAGTGCGGCGACGCGCGCCTCCGTCGGTAGTCGCGACGCTACATCAGCGATGACTGCACCAAGTCGATGGCTGAGCAAACGCCGTGCCGCACGGGCGCCGCGCTTTTCGGCTCATCTCACGGATAGTGGACGAAGAGATCGTCGAGGCTGCTCACGTTCGCCGCGTCGCGGATGTACGGCCGGACCGCGAAGACATCCTGAACCGTGCGGACCAGCGAGCTGTGCGTGTAAGGGATGGAGTTGCTGTACCCGGCCTTTGCGTTCGGCGAGAGCGCGATCATCCCAATGGATTCCCCTTCGCCCCCCTCGCTCTCGTCCCACGTGACGAAGATCACGCCGCCATCTTGGTAGGCCTTCGAGGCCATGATCTTGGGCACCTCGTGCGACAGCCACGTATCGCCGTTCTTCACGGAGTCGGACGTCGCGCATCCATCGCCGTCGTGCATGTCGTTGCACATGTCCGGCGTGATGAAGTTGTACGCAGCGACGTTGTTCGCATCGAGATCGCCCGAGAGCTCGTCGTACGGGCGCACGTGGGCGATGCAGAACGCGGACTTTGGATCGCCGTTGTTGGTGGCGTCGTCGAAGAACACCATCGGGTTGTGCTTCGGTGCGTAATGGCCGCGTGCCTCGAGCGGACAGTCTTCGCCGGTGATCCCCTCTTGATACGACTTCCACCCGATCGCCGCGGTGTCGAGCTGGCGCGTGACACGGACCTTGGTGGTGCGGTGATTCGCGGCAGGCGCATCGTCGTCCAGGATGGCGAGGTTGTCGCCCGCCTCGAGCCAGATGTAGTTGGGCTCACTTGGATGAATGGATCGCGGGCTGACGTACTTCTCGGCGTGGGCGCCGTCGCGGAGGAGCGTGCCGTTGATGTACGGCGCCGAGGGATTGCCATGAATCGAGGACCAATTGTGGTTTTCCATCACAATCACAAACACGGTCTTCAAAACATGGCTCGAACGTTGCGCGAGCGACTCGGAAGCGGATGTGCTCGGCATATCCTCGAGAGCCGCGTACTGCGCGCCGCCGGTATCCCCCGGGCTCCCTTTGGGCGCCGCACACGCGACGGCAAAAGTCGCGGTGGCGATAGGCAACGAGAGGAGGATACTGCGAAATGTTTTGCGCATGAAGAATAGGTAATGACGTAAACGCACGTTCACAAGTGCTGACGTCACACGCGAGGCGAAATAGCCTTACGCGCAAACGGCGCGCGTTCGACACTGTCGTCTTGGTTGATTTGGAGAAATCCATCCCGCGCGCACCGTCTGCGGGCGCCCGCAATCGGTTCGGGCTCAGACCGTGGGCTTCGCCTCGTTTGCGGAAACGATCATCACAGGGATGTCGGACTTTCGCGCGACGCTCTCGGCGACGCTACCGAGAAATAGGCGCGACAATCCTTTGCGACCGTGCGTTCCGAGGATGACGAGATCCGCGGCGTGCTCGTGCGCCGCCGCAAGGATCTCACGAGCGGGTGCACCGGCCCGGAGAACGCCTTGAATCGCGGGGTCGCGGCTCCGCGCGCCGTCCACCGTGGCGGCGAGGGCGTCACGTGCTTCGCGCTCGAACGCGATGAGGGGCGGTGGGAAATCGACGGGGAACAACATCGTCGGAATGGACCAAGCGTGCACGACCGTGACCTTCGCGCGTAGAGGTGCCGCGAGATCGAGGGCGACATCGAGCGCGTGCTGCGATTGTTCGCCGAAGTCGCACCCGACCAGGATGCGGCGGACTGGGCTCATCGCGTGCGCGATCATTTCTCGGTCGCCTTCTTCTGGCACGACGAGGACCGCGCACGTCGCGGAACGAAGCACCCGCTCCGCCACGCTTCCGAGGAGAAATTTGCTGAACGCGCGCTGCCCGCGACTTCCAACGACGACAAGGTCGGCGTCGTCGTGGGCAGCGACCGCGTTGACCTCGACCCATGGGGCGCCCATCCGCAGGAGCGGACGCACGGTGACCCCACGGCTCGCATAGGTGGCGGCGCACGCTTCGATCGCCAAGCGTGACGCGGACCGGATCGCCTCCAGTACCTCGGCCGTGGACGCCATGGTGGTTTCCGGCAATCCGAAGGCGGGCATCTCGTACGCATGCACGACCGTCACCGTCGCCCCTAGGGACAAGGCGAGATCCACGGCCGTAGCGACGGCGTGCTCCGCCGGCGCGCTGAAATCGGTGCCTACCACGATGCGCTGCACGTTCATGAGCGGGACGGCTGCAAGCCCGGAGCCACCGCGCGCAGTGTTCGCAAATGTCACTTCGTGTCTTCGTGTCTTCGCGCCGAGCTACCGCCGAAACACGTGGCACCCGGAGCACACCGCCGCAGCAGGCTGGTGCGTCTTGCGGTCGGCGTGGCAACCCGTGGTGCATGTCGCGCGGTCGGCCTTCACGGGCGCGTGCGAGGTGTGGCACGAGCTGCAGTTGGCCGCATGCCCCGCCACCGCGTGGAGGGCCGGGAGCTTCGCCCGTTCATGGCAGGTCGTGCACGCCGGTGGTGACGGAATACCACTCGGCCCGTGCGCGCGGTGGCAGGTCGCGCATCCCTTCTCGAGCCCCCGACCGTGTGCATGTGGGCCCGTGGTCTTGTTTGCGTGGCAGGTTGCGCACGCCGCCTGCGGCAGCTGCGCGCCCGAGTGTTTGTCGTGGCAGCTCGCGCACTTCTGATGGCCCGGCGGCGCGCTCGTCACTTCCTTCGCGTGGCACGTCGCGCACGCCGCTTGCGGCAGTTGCGCGCCCGAGTGCGGCTCGTGGCACGTGACGCACTTCTGGTGCCCCTTGTTCGCGACCGCCGTCACCTTCGCGTGGCAGCTCGCGCACGTCGGCGCGCGCGCCGGCGAGTGCGTCACCGCGCCGTGGCACGACGAGCAGTCGCTGTGACCCGCCTTCGCGCTTCGCGCGGTGAGCTTCACCTCCGCCGCGTGGCAGCTGTTGCAGAGTGCACCTTTGCCGTGCGCCGGTCCCGTCGCCGACGTGGCGAACGCGAAGTCGTGTCGCGCATGGCAGCTCGCGCAGGGGACGCTCTTCGCGTGCACACCGCCCGTGGCCGTCACCGTCTTGTGGCAGGAGACGCAGCTCACCGCTTTTGATGCCGACTCAGGGCCGTGCGGCTTGTGGCAATCGATGCATGCGTCGTGACCGCCGTGCTTCACCTGCACCGCCGAGTGGCAACCTCGACACGACCCCGCCGCTTGCTGGGGCGCGTGCGGCGTGTGGCAGCTCGTGCATACTGCATGCTTCGGAACCGTGGCCGCAAGCAGCGTCTGCTTCTTGCCGTGGCAGCCCGAGCACACCGCGCCGCCGGCCGCGGCCGTGAAGTCGTGCGCCTTGTGGCACGTGAGGCAAGAGTCATGACCCGCGGGCTTCGGTCCCGCGGGCTGCGCGTGGCAGTTGCTGCAGGTCGTCTTCGCCACCGCAGCCGCGGCGTGCGGCGTATGGCAGTCGTTGCAGTCCTTGCTGCCCTTGTGCGCCGCGTGGCTGAGTGCCTTCTCTTTGTGGCAATTCGCGCAGGGCGCTTGCGTGACCGTGACCTCTTTGTGCATCGCGTGGCACGTCTTGCACTCGGTGCTCGCGTGCGCCTTCACTGCTGCGAACTTCCCTTGCACCTCGGCGTGGCACCCGATGCACGTCGGCGTCACCTGCTTCGGCGCGAAGGCGTGGCAGGTGGTGCACTCGTTCTTCTTCGCGCCGCCCGGGTGAGCGTGCGCGCCTTCGTCGGCGTGGCACTTCTTGCACGGCGCCGCGCCCGGATCTTTGAAGCCGCCGTTCTCGTAGTCGTGGCACGACTTGCACGCGAGCTTCGCCTTCTCGACGTGCGTCACGTGACCCGGGCTCGTGCGGAACTCGTTCCACGATCGCGGCACGAGCTCGGCGGGAACGTCGGGCACGTCCGGCGGCATCCCATGTATCCACGCGATCACGCCCGCGACGATCAACGCGACGACGAGCGCCGCCACGGCGAACGTCGCCTTCCGCGCGCGCGTCATCGTCACAGGCCGCTCGCGTGGCACGAGCGACACGGCACGTCTTGCCGCTTGTCTTTCGTGCTCGTGAAGCCGTGACCGTGCGGGCTACCGCCGGGACCGCCGACGCGGTGGCAGCTCACGCACATCTGCTCGCCTGCGCCTCCGTGACAACCCGCGCACGACGCGGGATCGATCCGCGCCTGCGTCCCGTGCTGGCCTCCGCCGCGTCCCGGCGAGAGCCAGTCGCCAGGGTGAGGCGATCGCGCGCCCACCCCAGGACCCACGCGCTCGCGCGTGTGGCACTCGTTGCACGAGCTCTCGCTATGGCATGTCGTGCATAGACCCGGGTTCGCGCGAGCTTCCTCTTTGTGCCGCGAACGGAAGCCCGCGCGGTGCAGACCTTCGAGGCGCACGTCGTCGAAGGCGAGCCGCGCCGGAAGCCCGGCGACGTTCACGCCGTGGCACTTGGAGCACGAGCTCTGGGTATGGCAGCTCGCGCACAAATCGGCCGAGCTCGCCGCGCGCGCGCCGTGCTCGCGGATCCAATCGCCGTCGTGAACGAGGTGACTCGCCGGCGGCGTGTGCTCGCCGGGGAGATCTTTGTGGCAGCCGTCGCAGTCACGCAGCGTCCATTGATCCTTGTGCTTGTGGCATCCGAAGCAGGTGGCCATCTTCGGACGCAGCGCCTCGGGGCGCGCCTCGGCGACGGCGGCGTGGCACTTCACGCAGTCGCCTTTCACCGCGAGCATGTGGCCTTTGTGCTCGAACTTCAGGTGCTGCTTCGCGAGCTCGGCACCACCGCGCACGAACGACTCGCCGTGGCAGCCCGTGCAGTCACGCGTGTCGTGGGGCTTCGTGTGGCAACCCTTGCATTGTGCAGCCGTCGGAAAGTGGAGGGGGTCGGTCTCCTTCGCTGTCGAGATCCCGGAGTGGCACTCCACGCAGCTCACGCCCTTGAGCACGTGCGCGCGGTGCTCGAACGGATGCGCAGCCGACGTCGGACGAATACCGAGGATCCCCGCGCACGCCGAGAGCACGAGCGCGAGCAGCATGAAGAGGGTGAGCTTCTTCCGCATCAAAACGCCATCGCGCGCGAGACGCGCATCAGGGCGTTGGTCTCGAAGCTGTGCTGCGGCGTGGCGGCGGCTTCGAGCGCGCTCGCGATCTCCCATCCGTTCGATGAGCGCCAGCCGAGCGCGACGAGCGCCCACGGCCACACGGCGCCGCGCCCGGCCGGGTGATCGGCGAAGCTGAGCTCGAGCTCGGTCGACGCGCGAAATCCATGACCGAGCGGCTCGGTGCCCACGGCGCGAACGCCCGTCCATTGCGCGAGGGACACGTCCTGCCGACGTAGCTCGAGGCCGACGTTGCCTTCGCCGCGATCGTCGGTGCGAAGCAAGGCGCGAACGAACGAGTTCGAGCCAAGCTCACCGCCGACGAGCTGTCCTGCGCCGCTGGCGAAGAGATCGAGACGCGGGGCTGCTTGCCAGCGCA
This sequence comes from uncultured Polyangiaceae bacterium, assembly GCA_964236615.1. Taxonomy (GTDB): domain Bacteria; phylum Myxococcota_A; class Polyangia; order Polyangiales; family Polyangiaceae; genus CAXSGV01. The sequence goes on along the minus strand of CAXSGV010000161.1, from coordinate 6,892 downwards.
CGGTGCCGCCGATCATCTGCGACGGAAAATCCCCGAGCACCGAGAAGAGCGAGGTCGCAGGAAGCAGCCGCGACGGTGAGCGGTGCGAGCCAAAGAGCTCGACACGGTAGGCCCCCGATCGCGCCGCGACCGACGCGAGCGCTTCGGCGATCCCAGGCGACGCCAGATCGTAGGCGCCGCGCGCCGCGACATCGAGCCACGGCATCGGCGCAGTCGCGAAGTCGGCGCCGACCTCGTCATCGGCAAGCTCACCGTGGCGGCGTCGTTGTACATACGAGAGACCGACGGTAGCGCGTGACGCGAGGCTCTGCGCGACCCGTCCGCCGACGAGCCAATCGTACGCGCGGTCCTGGAGTCGCGGCACCACCGGCACGCCACCGAAGGCCTCGAGCGTCGATCCGAACGCCGTGCGTCCGATCGCCCAAGCTCCGTCGATCTGGACCGGGCGCACCGCGCCGGTTGCGACGACGAAGCGCCCGCCGCGAAATTCCGTGTACCGGCGCGCGTCGCGAAGGCGGAACGAGAGCACGAGGACGTCGGCCGCCGCGTCCGAGCGCGCGCCCGCCCAGACGAGGCCTTCGACGTCGAACCAAGGCCGCACCTTGTCGCGTCCTTCGAGGACGATGAGCCCCGCCGGCGCCCGCGTGTCGGCGATCGCGTCGGCCCGCAGGCGCAACGGCTCCGCGCTCGCGCGCCGGACGAGCGCGCACGCACCAGCGACGAGGAGAAACGTCACCGCGCGTCGGCGGGTTCGGGCGCGCGTGGCGACCGTCTTGCAAGGCATCGAGTCGGTGCAGTGCAAGGAACGCGCGCACCCGAAAACGACCCGGTGACCACCCACTTCTCACTTCTGTCTTGGTTCGCGCTCGCCTGTGCGGCCTGCGCGGTCGTCATTCTCGGCTTCTACCTCGTGCGGCGCCCGCCACTCACGGCGGCCATTCGCGTGTTCTTGCTCGCAGGTCTCGGCGTATTTCCGCTCGGCCTCGCGGCGAGCGGCAACATCGCGGGCTTCGAAGCCACGAAGCAGCGCGCATTCTGCGGCTCCTGCCACGTGATGATCCCGCACGCGTCGGACTCCGATGATCGTACGAGCGCGTCGCTCGCCTCGCGCCACGGACGAAACAAGCTCTTTGGCGAAGAGAATTGCTACAGCTGCCACGCCGACTACGGCATGTACGGCACCATCGTCACCAAGATGGGCGGTATGCGCCACGTTTGGCTCTACTACACGGAGTACCGGAACGTTTCGCTCGAAGAGGCGAAGAAGACGATCCATCTCCGCAAGCCGTACCCGAACACCAACTGCATGCAGTGCCACTCGACCGAGAACGTCCTGTGGATGAAGCGTCCGGAGCACGCGGCATCGCTCGAGGACGTGCGCACGAGCAAGGTGAGCTGCGCGAGCGCCGGCTGCCACGGCTATGCGCACCCGATGACGAAACCCGACTTCGAAGAGGGGAAGAAGGTCGCGCCATGAGGCTTCTGACGCGAACCGAACGAATCCTCCGCGCTGCGTGCGTCCTCGCGCTCGTGGCGATCGGCCTGATGGTCTGGTCGGTGCTCGACCCGCGACCAGCCCCGGTCGTCATCGCGATGTCGCTGGGCCAGGTCTTCGGGACGCTGGCGCTCGCGGCGTTCCTCTTCGTCGTCTTCACCGATCTACGCAGCGCGAAGCTGATTCCGGGTGGAAAGCCTACTCCGCCGTCGGAGTGACGCTGTCGAGAAGCGCGTCGAAGCTCTTGTGCGCGTTCTTCACCGACGCCGCCGGTCCCGTCATCTTGAAGAAGTAAGAGGAGCCGGGCGTCTCGACGACCGCGCCTAGTAGGGCCCAATTCTTCTTGTCGTTCGCGTGGTCGTCGGTGCCCGCCGCCGGCAAGGCCATGCCGCTGCCGAGGTAGGTGCCCGAGACTTCGACGACCATGATCTTCAGCCCGCGCACCGTTTTCGTCGCGCGCTTCTCTTGGCCGGCCTCGTCGAACTGGCGAACCCAGCGATCGATGTTCGCCTCGGTGCCGCCACCCGCACGCGACACGCTCACGTCGGCGCCGGCGATCGCGTAGGTCGCGAGGCGAATCGACGTGGGGTTCTCGAGGGTCTGCCAGCCGGCGGGCACTTTCCACGCGATGGCCGCACGCTCGTCCTCCCCGGGGGGCAGCGCCCCAGGGCCGGCGTTCATCGCCCCGGTCATCGCGCCACCCGCCCCGATGGAAGGATGATTCGGCGGTAATTTCTGTCCGTCCAGGTCCGTGGCGATGCCGGGGACGTCCTCCGCGGCGGCCACCACCGTGGGCGCATTCGGTGGGGGAGGGGCCTCTTTGTGGAAGAAAGCCAGGGCGCCGCCGCCGCCAATCGCGACGAGGAAGAGGATCGGGTAGGTGACGTTGGACACGGTGGCTCGCCTTCTTGGGTTTTGGTGCACCCGCAGATCTTGCGCGTCGGCGCGCCCTTTGCGGGGGTTAGTCTGTATGCGGCTCAGGTGCGAGGCGCGTGTGGAGGAGCTCGGCGAAGGCGCGGCAGACGTCGACGGTCTGAACGCCCCCGGTCCCTAAGCATCGCGCGTACCAGCATGCACGAGCGTCAGCGGCCGAAGAGCGCACCGAGTGCGGCGAGGAAGATGAGGAGCGTCACGGCGCCCGCGGTGACGTAGCCGAAGATCGCGCGACCAATGCCTTTGAGCGAAGCGTCGCGACGAAGCGCGCGGTGGCCGAGCGCGCTCATGCCGGCGACAGGGAGGGCGCCGAGCACGACGAGCGGACCGCCGATGAACGCCGTGACGGGCCACGCGTCTTTGCCTTTCGCCGTGGCGAGCACGACGAGCGCGATGGGGAGACCAAACGCGAGGAGCAAGATGCCGAAGTAGCCGGCTGCCATGGCCCAACCCGAGAAGCGACCCGTGGGAACGACCATCCCGAGCGCGCTCATCCCACCGCTGATCGCGTTCGGTGATGCGTACCCCGCGACCTGCCACGCGGGCCACCAGGTCGCGCCGTTGTCCGCCGATGCGAGGACCTCGGCGTGCAGCGCGCCGCTCGACAGCGCATCGCGAAGCATCTGCGGCTCATAGCGAATCGGCTGGTACGCGCCGGGTTGCTGCACCAGAAGAATCATCGAAGGCGAGACTAGTCGTGCCTCGCGCGCGTGCGGCCTTTCTCCGCCCCCAAACGCGCGATCCCGCACAAAGGACGCAAGGAGGTTGATCGAAGCCCCTTCGGGTACTAGGTTCCAGGGCCCCGTAAGTCCCGGGGACCCGAGGAGCATCCGTCATGGCGCGCGTTACCGTTGAAGATTGTCTCGAGCGTGAAGAGAACCGTTTCGCTCTCGTCGTGCTCGCAGCACACCGCACCCGCCAGCTCATGAAGGGCGGCACGCCGCTCGTTCACTCGAAGAACAAGGCGGCCGTCACGGCGCTTCGCGAGCTCGCTGCGGGTCACGTTCGCTTCGATCGTTCGAGCCACGAAGCCGTGCAGGAGTGGATCGAGAAGCAGTCGAAGGCCGGCCTGACCTGAGCTGAGCTTCACCGTGGGCGCGCGCGGACGAGACGTGCGCGTCGATCTCGAGCTCGATGCGGGCTCACGCGCGCACTACGACGACGCAGCCTATTACACCGCGACCTACCGTCGTCGTATCGACGACGTGCAGTTCTACGTCGCGCTCGCCGAGAAGTCTGGCGGCCCGGTGCTCGAGTACGGCGTAGGCAACGGCCGCATCGCGTTGCCGGTCGCGCGCCACGGCATCGAGGTCACCGGGATCGATCTCTCGGCGCCGATGCTCGCGGACCTCGAGGAACGTCTCCGTGAGGAGACCCCGGCAGTTCGTTCGCGCGTGCGCCTCGTCGAGGGCGACATGCGCAAGGCGCGCGTGCGCTCGAAGTTCCCGCTCGTCGTGTGCCCGTTCAATGCGGCGCTGCACCTCTACACGCGGCCCGACGTCGAGCGCTTCCTCGCGCGCGTAGCCGATCACCTCGCGCCACGCGGGCGCTTCGTCGTCGATCTCTCGGTGCCGTCGCTCGACGACCTTCAACGCGTCCCCACGCGCGCTTACCGCGCGCCGCGGTTCAAGCACCCGACCGTGGGCGCGGTCCGCTACCAGGAGCGCTTCGATTACGATCCCATCCGGCAGATCCTCTTCGTGTCGATGGAGTTCGAGCCCGAGAAGGCGGGGATGACGCCCTTCATGACGCCGCTCGCCCACCGCCAATTTTTCCCGCGCGAGTGGGAAGCGCTGCTCCACTACAACGGCTTCGAGGTCGAGCGCGTCGAGGGGGATTTCCACGGCGGTCCGCTCGAGAAGAAGAGCGACGTGATGGTGTGGCACACCCGGCGCCGCCGCGGAAAATGACGACGCGCACCGGCGAGACGATCGCGACGCGCCTCGCCTCGGTGCGCGCGCGAATCGACGCCGCTGCCATCGCGGCCGGCCGCGACCCTGCGCTCGTGCGCCTCGTCGCGGTGTCGAAGAAGAAGACCGAATCCGCAGTTCGCGAAGCCTATGCCGCAGGCCAGCGCGCGTTCGGCGAGAGCTACGCGCAGGAGCTCGAGGCGAAGGCGGCGGCTCTGTCGGATCTCGGAGACATCGAATGGCACTTCATCGGTGGCCTCCAGTCGAACAAAGCGAAGATCGTCGCCAAGCGCGCGCAGGTGGTGCACTCGCTTGATTCGGCACATGTGGCCAAAGCGCTCGCAGGTCGCGCCGAGGCGCTCGAGCGAGACACTCCGCTTCCGGTTCTCCTCGAGGTGAACGTGGGGGGCGAAGCGCAGAAGCACGGCGTCGCGCCGGTCGATCTCGCCGCGACGCTCGCGGCCGTGCGCGCGTTGCGCTCGCTCGTCGTGTGCGGGTTGATGACCGTTCCGCCGGCGGGTGATGCTGCCTCCGCGCGCGCGGTGTTCGATACGCTCGTCTCCTTGCGAAACCTCCATGGGGGGCCGTCCGCCCTGCCCGAGCTGTCGATGGGCATGACGTCGGATCTCGAAGAGGCCGTGGCGGCGGGGGCGACGATGGTGCGCATCGGCACCGCGATCTTCGGCGAGCGCTGACCGGCATGTCGCGTGGGACGGACGGCGGGCTCTCACTCGAGCGGGCGAAAGCGTAGCTCCGGAATCGCGGATACCGCACCGGCTCCGCCTTCGAGGCCCGTCGCCATTTCGCTCGCCGTCCTCGCAGACAGCTCGACGAGCACTTCGCGCCGCGCAAGCACGCGAATCGCGTCGACGTCCGCCGGCTGAAATCGCACCGCGCCCTCCTCGCCCTCGAGTGTCAGAGGTGCGCGCTCTTCGATCAGCCGCTTTCGAAGCGCCGAGATCAGGGCAGTGCGTTCTCGCCGTCCGAGGTCGACCGAGATACCGCGCTTGGTCGCGCGTACGGCGACCGCGTGAACGCCAAGGTGGTTCGGCTCACCCGCAAATCGAAATGCGGGGAGCGCATCTTCGTAGCCGTCGGTCTCGTCAAACGGCGCCACGGGCGGCAATTCTTCGATCCATGAGAGAGCCGATGGGGCCTTGGCGCCGCCCAGCCAGCGGGTGGCGTTCGCTGCCACTGCTGAAAGGATACGAGGGTGCTCTGCGTACTTTTCGCGGGCCTTCGTCGCGTGCGCAAGCGTCTCGGGTTCCCCGATCACGTACTGACCGCTGTCGAGCTCGCCCACGGGGCGCAGGCCCGTCTTCCAGGTACGAAACCGAATGAGGTCGATGAGCGCGCGCCGCCAGTGGGGGTCGCCCTCGCGGTCCTGCGCGCGAAGCGTCATGGCTGCGTACGAATAGTTCTCGAGAACGGCGCTCGGAAAGGCACGCTCGATCAGCTCGGGCCACGTTGCGCGCGTCAGCTCCGCGCCACACGTGCCGTTCTCGTTCGCGGCGGTCTCGGCGATGGCTCGGTAGACTCCGGCGTCGACGAGCGTGTAGCTCAGCTCCGAGCCCTCGTTCGCCCCGAGGTTGTCCCAGACGACGGGGACTTTCGACAGACTACTTTGGCGCAGCGCCTCCAGGAACGCGTGTGCGTCGCTGTCCTGGGGCTTGCGAGGCGCCGCGCCAAGAGCTTCCACCGTGTTGAGCAGGATCGAGGCGGCGAGGTCGAAGCTCGGTTCGTCGATCCCGCCGACGCGATTGTAGGTCCCTTGAATGGGAATGGCGCACGGCTGCCAAGTACCGGCGATACGAAGGAGGAGCAGCAGCATTGCCGATCCTTGAAGGGGCAGCTCGCTCTCGCAACAATGGACGTCGTAAAACCCCATGGCCGCGAGATAGCACGCTGGCTCGCGTACTGATTCAGATCGAGGCGGAGCCGCGCACGCGATCGAGGAAGCGCCCGATGAAGGAGCGTGGCGGCTCCTCGGTGGCCTCTTCGGACCGAATGCGCGCAGCGAGGAGCACGTTGGCTTCGTCGTTGGGATCGATCGCGAGCGCGCGGTTGACCACCTCGAGCGCCTCGTCGCGCCGGCCCGAAGCAAAAAAGGCTGCCGCGAGCGCGCCCGACGTCCGCGGGCCATCGCCTTCGAGCACGCACGCGCGCTGGGCGTAAGCGATCGCCGCGTCGTGCTCGCCGAGGGCCATGCACGCCGCGACAAGCTCCATGTGCGCGGCGACGTAGCCCTCGCAACGCGCGAGCACGCGCTCGAATGCCGCGCGCGCGTTGGCCCACTCACCGGCGCGGCGCTCGGCGATTCCGACGGCGTAGTGCGAGAGCCAGAAAGCTTCGTGCGCCTCGGCGAGTCGACGCGCGCGGGCGCGAAGCTCGGTGAGATCCTTCGTATCGCTCGACATCGACGCGCGGAGCACGGCTTCGAGCTCTTGCGACGGCATCGGTGATTCGATGGCAAAGCGAAGACGCGCGGCCTCGCCCGCGAGCGCGGTGCGCACGGCGCCCTCTTCGATCGAGAGAAGCAGCGCGATCGCTTCGG
>CAXSGV010000160.1:7239-12777 GCA_964236615.1 uncultured Polyangiaceae bacterium | reverse complement strand
CGTGCCGCATGGACTCGAGCTAGAAGAGCGCGTCGGCGTCCTCCACCTTGCCGGCGGAGTTGTGCTCGGCCAGGTGGTGTCCGATACGATCCGCGAGCCGCGCGACCTTGCCATCCTTTGCGAGGAGATCGAGCGACGCGATGGCATCGCCGACCTTGGCCTCGAGCTGCTCGAGCCGAAGTTTGAAGAGCGGCTCGAGCTGGAACGTTGCGGCGATCGGCGTGGCCTCGTCGAGCTGCTGGGCCTCGAGCGCGAGGCGACATCGACAGCTCGACGAGCTGCATCTCGGCGCGCGGGGACGAAACGATGTGCTCCGTGAGACGCGTCGCGATGTGATCGTCGAGCCAGCGCTTGAGCGAGCGCGCGCCGTCTGGTGCGCGGAACGCTTCATCGACGACGTGATCGACGACCGACGGGTGGGCCGTGACGAAAATGTTCCGATCGCCGAGGCCGCGTCGCAAGAAGAGCTTCTTCATCTCCTTGTGAACGACTTTGCGTGCCGCGTCGCGCGTGAGGTGCTGGAACGCGATGACGCGGTCGATGCGGTTGAAGAGCTCGGGCGAAAAGAACTCCTTCACCGCGCGCAGGTGCTCGAGCATGGCCGCCTTGCCCGACTCGCCGAAGCCGAGCGCAGGGCGCGTGCGCGCGCCGAGATTCGAAGTGAGCACGACGACGGCGTTGGTGAAGCTCGCGGTGTTGCCCGCCGCGTCGGTGAGCCGGCCCTCGTCGAAGAGCTGGAGCAAGAGGTTGTGAACCTCGGGGTGGGCCTTCTCGATCTCGTCGAGGAGCACCACGCTGAACGGCTGCTCGAGAAGGCGCTGCGTGAGCACGCCCTCCGGCTCCCAGCGATCGCCGATCAACCGCGCGACGGCATCGCCGCCCTGGTATTCGCTCATGTCGAAGCGCACGAGCCGTGACGTGCTCCCGTAGAGGTAGTCGGCGAGCGCCTTGGCGAGCTCGGTCTTGCCGGTCCCCGTCGGGCCCGTGAAGAGGTAGACGCCATAAGGCCGGCGCGCGTCGGTGACCCCCGCTTTGATCTTCACGACCAGATCGGCGGCCGCTTGCACGCCTTCGTCCTGGCCTGTGACCTGCGCCGCGAGATCGGCGACGAGGCGCGCCGGATCGAGCTTCACCTCGGCGTCGAGCAAGAGATCGGGAAGACCCGTGGTCGCCGACACAAGGCGCAGCACGTCCTTGGAGTCGATCGCGTTGGTCTTGTTCCACGTGCCGGCTTGATCGCGCGCGAGGCGCTTGAGCAGATCGAGCGCCTTGCCGGGAAACGCCTTGGCGGTGAAGAGCGCGCCGCCGAGCTCGAGGACCGATCGCAGCGCGTGCGGGCCGATCGTGATGTGGTGCTCGAATTCGAGCGCGCGCATCGTGTGAACCATCATGCGGAAGGTCTCGCCCGGATCGGTCGGCGCGACGTCCACGCGCGCGAAGAGCGCCGCGAAAGCGGGCGCGTCCTCCTCGAGGCGCCGGAGCTGTTCGGCCGTGCACTCGCCGACGAGCACGAGCTGACCGCGCGCGACGGGGCCGCGGAAGAACTCGGCGAGGTTGCGATCGCTCTCTTTGGAGCGACCGATGCGGCCGAAGAGGTGCACGTCCTCGAGCAAGAGGATGACCCGGTTCCCGGTGCGCTGGCAGTCGAGCAAGAGATCGATGCAACGCTGCTCCCACTCGCCGAGGTGGCTCATGCCCGCGATGATTCGCTTGCCCGCGACCTGCCACACCGCGGTGCAGCGATCGAGGTTGCGGTGTGCGTCGTAGTCCTCGGCCGTCAGCAAATCGGCGATCCAACGCCGCACGATCGTCGACTTGCCGGAGCCGGGGAGGCCCACGACGACCGTCGAGCGACGCTGCGCTCCGGTGAGGAGCAGCCGCATCTCCTCGCGGTACGGCAGGCGCGGAAGGCCCGGGCTGAAGCCAGTCGACTGTGCGGCGCGGGCGGTGATGTTGGCGCCCAGATCGGGCAGCACCTTCATGCCGCCACCGCGCACGAGCTTCTCGCGCTCGTTCTCGGCGGCGAGCTCCTCGAACGATCCCGTCTTCTTCTTGGGGAGGAAGGCCTCGAGTGGCTTTGGCGTCGCGTGGAAGCTGAAGACCTTCAAGAGATCGCACGAGTTCGACCACATGGCCTTCAGCTCGTCGCCTTTGAGGTTCGACCACGTCTGCTGGAAGTAGAGCGTGGCGAGCTCGGCGAGTGTGCCTTCGGACGTGAGCGGGAACCACTCCATCGGGCGCTTCGGGTGGTACGCGATCGAGATGCGGCCTTCATCGGAAGCCCAGCGAGGCTCGACGATGATCGGGCACAGCCCGCTGACCTTTTTCTTCTCGTCGTCCCCGCGGAGCACGAGCTCGAGACGCACACGCTGCAGCTCGGTACCGCGCGTCATCTGGAACGCCGTCAGCTCGTGTGGATTGAGCTTCGCGATCACCTGACGCAGGTCGTCCGTGAGGCCGTCTTGCACCTTCTGCGGGTGCTTGGCGCGACGGCTCTTCGTGTGCGGGCCAAGCCCCACGCTGGTCCACGTGAGCCAGTGGCCCTCGCGCTCTTGGTAGACGAAGACGGATACGTGCATGTTTCAGTCGTCGTCCGAGGGACCGCTGAATCCGTCGTGCCCGTGGTTGTCAGCGGTCCCGCTCGATCCCGTGAACCGTCCCGGGAACGGTCCGCGGTCGGCGACTCGCGTCGTCAGTTCGCGGGGGTCGCGCTGCAGTACTTCGTCCCCTCGGGCGAGGTCTTGCACGGCGAGCCGCCGCTGCAGTTGGTCCCTCCGTCGCCCCTCTCGAGGCAGGTGATCACGCAGGAGCACGTTCCGTTGACGGGCCCGCACTGGTCGTAGGGGACGCCTTGGCACCTGACGCTGCCCACGCATGTGTCGTTTCCGCAGGCGCGCGCGGAGTCCCCCGCATCGGCCAATGCGCTCGAGTCCGCATCGCTGCCAGAGTCGGCATCGATGCCAGTGCCTGCGTCCGAAGAGCTCGCGTCGCTGCCGTTCGCCGATTTCGGCGAGTCGCTGCTCCCGCACCCCGCGATGGGGCCGAGGCCTAGAGAAAGAGAACCGATGAGAAACACCAAAGCTCGCATGCCGGCAAGCGTAGGTCGCGCTCACCAGCGCGACAACAGCCGTGCGCAGGATGGAGCGAGTCCGCCCGGCTGGAGGGCACGACACGAGATCGACGGATACCGACACGTGCATGTTTCAGTCGTCGTCCAAGGGACCGCTGAAGCAGTCGTAGCGATCGAGGTCGTCGTCCTCTTCGTAGCGGAGGAGCGCATCGAGGGTAACCTCCTCGAGCTCGGAGAAGTACTTCGCCGGGTCGAGGTCGAGGGCAGGGCGCTTGTCGACGCTCACGGTACCGGCCACGAGGTCGACCTCGCGCGTGGCCCAGCCCTTTCGCAGCTCGTCGTCCTTCGAGGGCAGGTGCGGGACGAGCGCTTTGGCCGTCCACTCCTGGTCGCGGAGGCGCGTGGTCATCGCAATCATGCTGACGAGGACGTCGGCGCGGGCGACGTCTGGCGCGACGCGCAGGTATTTGTGGAGGCCGTTCTCGAGAGCGAGGTAGACGCCCGCCCAGGGCCCCTTACAGCGTAAAAGAAGCGTGCGCGACGGAGGGTCGCCCGACTCAATGCGGTCGAGGATTCGCTCGCCCGTCCGCGGTGGGGACCAGCGCCGTTCGGCGGGCCACGGCATGTCGCTGCTGTCACGCTTGCCGCCATCGGTATGAACCTCGATGGTCCAGCGGCGCGCGCGGGCTTCGCGAAGCAGGGGCGCCGTGAAGAGACGGTGACCGTGCGGCTCGTCGAGGTCGGTGACGAGCAACGTGACCTCGTCGCGCTTGTCTTGCTGTGCGACCAAGAGCGGCGTGAGCGCCCTTCGGAACCGCGTGTGGACGGCACGTGCCTCGCCCAGGAGCTCGCCGATGGGCTCGCCATCGAGCGTGGCGGACATCGCGACCTCCTCGAGAGAGTGCACTTCTTCTTGTGCAGCCGCTGTGCGCTTCCAGACCTCGGCGAGTCGGTGGTGCTCGCCGCGGAGCTCGGAGATCTCCTGCGATGTCTGCTTGTCCTTTTTCTGGCCGTCGCCCGTGCCGTAGCTCATTTGAGCGATGAGCGTGTCGATACGCTCGCGCACCTCGATGACGCGATCGAAGCGCATGGCGCGATCGACCGTGCGGCGCAGCGCGGACAGCGTGTCGAGATCGTGCGCGCCGCGGCCGGCCTGGATCGCTTTCTCGCGGGTGACCTCGAACACGAGGCCGTGTGGCGCGGACGAGTCGCCGCGCACGTGCACGGTGCTGCCCTTGCGATCGGCGCCGAGGCCGGACATCAGGCGCGCGACGGGAACGACGAGCTCGTCCTCGATGTGGCGGCGGAGAGCCCGGGCTCCGTACGCGGAGGAGTAGCCGCCCTCCGCGACCGCGGCGATCGCGGCGTCGTCGACGGCGAGCTTGACGCGGCCTTCGAGAAAGCCGCGACGCGTGCCGAGGCGCTCGACCGTGAGGCGCGCGATGCGGTGAACCTCGTCCTTGGTGAGGGAAGAGAAGGCGACGATGCGGTCGAGACGGTTCACGAACTCCGGGCGGAAGGAGCGGTTCACGACCTTCGTGAAGTGCGCTTGGACGGCCTCGTCGGACTCGTGCGCGCGCTCGGCGGCGGCGCTGAATCCGGTGGCGGCTCGGCGGTGCGCCGCGCCGAGGTTGCTCGTCATGATGACGATGGTGTTCACGAAGCTGGTGGTCTTGCCGCGACCGTCGGTGAGCCGACCCTCACCGAGGAGCTGAAGCAAGAGGTCGAACACGCCGCGGTGCGCCTTCTCGATCTCGTCGAGCAGCACGATGCCGAATGGTTGCTCGCGGACGGTGCGCGTCAGCAGGCCCTCGCCGCGCTCGCCGCCGCGGATCAAGCGCTCGGCGGCGCTCGGATCGGCGAACTCGCTCATGTCGAAGCGAACGAGGCGGTCCTGCGAGCCGAAGAGGAAGGATGCGAGCGCGCGGGCGAGCTCGGTCTTACCAACGCCGGTAGGGCCGACGAACAGGAAGTTCGCGAGCGGTTTGCCGACCGGCTGCAGCTGCGCCTTCACCACGCACACGGTCTCGGCAACGAGGCGCGCCGCGGCACGTTGTCCGATGAGACGCTTCTCGAGAAACTGAAGGACGTCCTCGAGGCGAAGCGCGCGATCGTCGCGAAGCAAGAAGCTCGGGATGCCCGAGCGCGTGCTGAAGGAATCGAAGAGGCGGTCCTTGCCGATCTCCTTCCCCGCGAGATCCGAGTCCTTCGCGTAGATCGCGCGAAGCTCGTCGTAGAGACGCATGGCCTTGCCGGGAAAGGCCTCGTAGGGGAGGTATCGCTCGGCGAGGTCGACGAGCGCGAGCACCGCGCTCGGATCGAGGCTGGGCACGTCGGGCTCTTTTTTCTTATCGTGCGTGATGCGCGCGTGCAGTGCAGCAGCGGTCTGCTTGGCGTCGAGATCGGGCGCGCGCACGCGGCTGAAAAATCCCAAAAAGCCGGCGTGGCGACGCTCGGCGGAGTCGACG
>CAXSGV010000160.1:4267-7229 GCA_964236615.1 uncultured Polyangiaceae bacterium | reverse complement strand
GCTCGCTCCGTAGCTGGCCGACGATGTGCACGCGGCCCTCTTCGAGCTACCGCTTCATGACCGAGGGGATGTCGACGCTCCCGGCATCGACCTTGTCGGAGAGCAACTCGCCGAGGTTGTCGAAGTAGAGGATCGCGTCGAGGGCCTCGGCTGCGTTCATCACGTTTTGGAGACGCTCTTGCCATTGTCCGAAGAAGCTCATGCCCGCGATCAACTGCGCGCCGGAGGTCGCGTAGACGGGCCGCCCAGACGAAGCCTTCCACGCGCGAAGCAGCGCGCTCTTGCCTGCGAGCGTAGAGCCCGTGAGAAGAATGGAGGCGCGGTCGCGGCCGTCGAGCAGCGCCGTGATTTGTCGAAGCTCCGCCTCGCGATGAAGCACCGGGGGATCACCTTCTGTGAAGAGCGGCGTCGCGACCTCGCGGAGCATCTCGGTCGCCCAGCGCTGTTTTTCGCGCTCCTTCAGCGCCTTGTGAAGCGAGCCGGCATGCCCCAGTGGCATCCGCTCGAGGCGCTCGAGCGACAGCTCGATCGCGTGGAGCTCGTAGCGGCGGTCCGGGAACAGCGCGAGGCGATGCCACGGCGCACGCTCCTCCGCGGTGACGAGGCGGCGCACCTCGGAGCGCACGACCTCGTCGAGGTCCTCGCCCTTCTTCACGAACAGCGTGGCGTCGATGGCGACGACGATCACCCAAGCATCGGTGCCGGCCTCGCCGCTCGGAATGACGACGCACGCGACGGACACCGGCGTCTTCATTTGTTGGCGCCGCGGAAGATCCTCGCGCGGAATGACGACGTCGACGTGGTGCAAGCGCACGTTCGGCGGCACCGCGAAGCGCGCCACGACATCGGGCGCGGCGCGTGTGAGGTACTCGGTGAGGAACGCGTCGAGCCGCGCGACGCCGGCGCTCTCGGTGCCGACGGTCGCGAACCTAGGATCGACGACGGGCGCAACGAGGGTCTCGCCGCTCGGAAGCTCACGAGCGAGAAGGAGCGTCGACAGAACGAGCGTGGGTGAAGCCGCTTCGCTCGATCGAGTCATCGCGGTATAGAGTAGAGGTAGTTCGAGCAAAACGATCGAGGAGATGCCGGGGGATCGTGGGCTCGGACTTTCTGTACTTCGACGGAATTTGGAGGACGTCGCCCGCGAACGTCGCGTCCGCGGTCGCGCACGCGCTTGTGCGCGACGGCTGGAGCATGCTCGACGAAGCCGAGGGACCTGGCGCTGTCGATGGACTCGCGAACGACCACCGCGAGATCGCGATTTTCGAACGCGGCGACTGGACCGTGGTGCGGGAGCTCGACGCGATCGAGCACGGCTTTCCCGTCCCCTGGGCGGAGCGCCTCGCACGCGAGCTCGGTGGGCCGTGCATCGGAATTCGCGCGTGGTTGGACGAAGGCAGCTTTGCGGTCGACCGCTTCGAGGGAGCCGTTCGGACGGGGTGTCTCGTTTACCCCGCGGATGCGCGGCGGACGCCCGCGCGGCTGAAGGCAGCCTTCCTGCTCGACGTCGCGCCGTCCAAGCTTCGCGGCGAGCTGGCGAGAGGCGTACCCGTTACGCCCGTTACCTTCGACAAATCCGTCATGGAGCTAGCGCGCCTCGCCGCGATCCCACTGCTGACTCGGTGCGACGATGGGTACCGTCCGACGAAGGACGCCGCCGACGCGCCCACCATGCGCTTTCAACGACCGCGACGTACGGAGAGGTTCGCAACGAACCCGCCGTCGACCGTGAAAGAGCTGATGGCGCGACCGCCCAAGGTCGTCGGACTTCGGCTACGTGACAGCTTCCACGTTCGCGGTGTTTCCCGCGCTCGGCTACTTCGAGAGCTCATCGCCATCCTCGCTGAGGCTCGTCTCATCGTCATGAGAGATCCGTCGGAGACGAAGGACCGCGATCTGTTCATCGCGTGCTCCGAGGCGTGGCAGTCCTTCGGCGAGGCGCTCGACGAGAGCTCGCTGCCGATGTTTGCGGGGGTGGCGGACGCGCTACATACGCCGACCATCCTTTGGGGCTCGCTGCTCTCGAAGCGCGTGCGAAGGCCGGTCGTGATGATCCGTGCGCACGACACATGGATTGAGCTCGTCGTCTTCGAAGACGGAAAGCCTGGTGAGATTCTCCGCATCCCCCCCGAAGCGGGAACGGCGACCGCCAAGGTCCGCGGCCGAAAAGCAGCTGCGCGCCTCATTGGGAAGAGGCTGGATCTCGAGCATCCCCTGCTCGAGGGAAAGATCGAGGGCATCGTCGTGCCGTTCTGTCATGCCACCCGCATCGAGGGTCTTCCGCGCGACGAGATTCGTTCAACGGATGCGGGCCCGCGCAAAACCTCCCGCGCACGTAGGTCTTCCTGACGGTGAGCGTGACAGCGCGAACCTTGGGTCGATCGAATACCGCGGTGTAGAGTAGAGGTAGCTCGAGTGAAAACGATCGAGGAGATGCTGAAGAGCCTCGCGCGACCGGGAGTGACCGAGTTCGCGCTCTCCAGCGGCCGCCTTCCGTGCGCCAAGGTCAACGGCGCGTACGCCCCCGAAGAGACGTCGGCACCGAACACCGACACCATCTTGCAGATGCTCGTTTCGACCGGTGGCAGCCGCTACGTCGACGATCTGAGCGAGAAGCCGACGCAGTGGACGGCGCGGATCGACGGCCTCGGCGTCGTCGCCGTAACGGCCGTGATGCGCGCAGGAACCGTGCAGGCGCGCTACATCCTGAAAGAGCGTGCGGCTCCTGTCGTGTTCGCGGCTTCGGTGCGGGAGGTGCAGCTCGACGAGGCGCCCGCGTCCAACGCCGCGATCGACCTCGAGCTCGATCTCGGCGCCGAGCGCGCAGTCGTTCCGTTCGCGCCGGCATCGACGGCCCGCGACTTCGACATCGACATGACGCGGCCTGCCGCGCCGGTGAAGCCGCCCGTCGCCGCAACGCCGGCCGTCGACGTGGGTCGGCCGCCACCCGCTGGTCTCGCTC
>CAXSGV010000160.1:597-4257 GCA_964236615.1 uncultured Polyangiaceae bacterium | reverse complement strand
GGCCGCCGATGGCGACTCCCACGCCGTTCGTGGCTTTTTCGCCGGTCGGCGCGGTCGGCGCGGACCCCGCGGTCGCGGGCAGGGCTGCCTCGACGATCCCCGAGCTCGCCGCGTTGCTCGAGGCCGCACGGCGCGAAGGGGCGAGCGATCTCCACGTCATCGCCGAGCGTCCTGCGCTCTTTCGCGTGGGCGGCGAGCTCGTTCCCCGCGGCGAAGCGCTGCCCGCCGCGCGCGTCGAAAAAATGCTGCGCGACAACGTGCCCGCGCGTCTCGTGTCGCTGCTCGATGACGACGGCTCGTGCGACTACGCACTCCAGCACGAGCGGCTCGGTCGCTTCCGTGTGAACGTGAGCCGCCAGCGCACCGGGCTCAAAGGATGCTTCCGAATTCTCGCGGCGGAGGTGCCGACGCTGCAGTCCCTCGGTTTGCCGCTCGCCATCACAGAGGCGACGCACCACCACCAGGGGCTCATCCTCGTCACGGGACCCACCGGCCACGGCAAGACGAGCACGCTCGCCGCGATCGTCGACATCATCAACTCGGAGTCGACGCACCACATCATCACGGTCGAAGATCCGATCGAGTTCCTCCACCC
Organism: uncultured Polyangiaceae bacterium; assembly: GCA_964236615.1. GTDB lineage: Bacteria > Myxococcota_A > Polyangia > Polyangiales > Polyangiaceae > CAXSGV01. The sequence continues at coordinate 3,662 of CAXSGV010000160.1, read as the reverse complement.
GCGCAAGCGCGCGCTCATGAGCCAACGCGAGGTTGGCCAGCACACGAAGTCGTTCGCCGCCGCCCTCAAAGCGTCGTTGCGCGAAGATCCGGACGTCATCGTCGTTGGCGAGCTTCGCGATCCCGAGACCGTACGCATGGCGTTGTCGGCGAGCGAGACGGGCCACCTCGTGCTCGGCACCATGAACACGCCGAGCGCTGCGAAGACCATCGATCGACTGATCGACCTCTTTCCACCCGGCGATCAGGGCCAGGTGCGCATGACGCTCGCGGGTGGTTTGCGCTTGATCGTGAGCCAGCGCCTGGTGCCAGGTGCAATGGGCGAGCTCGTCGCGGTCGCCGAGCTGCTCCCGGGCTCGGTGCCGCTCTGGAGCTTGATCCGGGACAACCGCACCTTCCAAATCCCGAGCTTGCAACAGCGGGGCAAGAGCATAGGCATCATCCGTATGGAGGACGCGTTCGCCGAGCTCGTGCGTGGTGGCCGCGTCACGGATGCGGTCGCGCGCGCCGAGCTCGCGGAGCTTGCACGATCATGAGCCGTATCGATCGTCTGTTCGACGAGCTGCTTTCGCAGAAGGGGAGCGACCTTCACCTCAGCGTCGGCTACCCGCCGCTGGTCCGCGCCCGCGGCGAGCTCGTTCCGCTCCGCGATGGCGTGATGACGAAATCGGAGATGGAGGAGCTCCTCTTCGAGATCGTCACGCCCGCGCAGAAGACGCAGATCACCGAGGAGCTCGACCTCGATTTCGCGTACGCGTACGAGAACAAGGCGCGCTTCCGCGCGAACTATTTCTACAAGGCGATGGGCCTCGGCGCGGTGTTCCGCACCATCCCGACGAAGATCCTCACGCTCCAGGAGCTCGGCACCCCCGAGGCCGTGCGCAAGCTTGCCGAGCGACGATCGGGCCTCATCCTCGTCACCGGCCCCACGGGCTCCGGCAAGTCGACGACGCTGGCCGCGATGATCAACCACATCAACACGACGCGCGCCTGCCACATCCTCACCGTCAAAGACCCGGTCGAGTTCGTGCACCAGCCGCAGAAATCGCAGGTCACGCACCGCGAGGTCGGCCGCGACGTCGCGAGCTTCGCCAGCGCCATCCGCAGCGCTGGCCGCGAAGACCCCAACGTGATCCTCATTGGCGAGCTTCGCGGCAACGAGACAATGAAGCTCGCCCTCCAGCTCGCGAGCTTCGGCGTCCTCGTGTTCGCCACCGTTCACACGAACAGCGCGCCGGCGACCATCGAGCGCATCATCAACGCGTTCCCGGCCGAGGAGCAGCCGCAGGTTCGCGGAATGCTCGCCGAGAGCCTCGCGGCCATCGTCGCGCAGCAGCTGATCAAGACGTCCGACGGAAAAGGCCGCGTCGCCGCGCTCGAGATTCTTCTCGGCACGAGCGGCGTCGCGGCGATGATCCGCGAAGGCAAGACCTTCCAGATCTTGAACGCCATGCAGTCCGGTCAAGCGCAAGGCATGCAGACGATGGACATGACGCTCGAGCGCTTGATGCTCGAGAAGAAGATCACGCCCGACGCCGCGATGGAAAAGGCGAGCGACAAGGAGTCGTTCCAGAAGGCCGTCGAAAAAGCGCGCTCCGACGGCAGGGTCTGAGCGAGCGACGCTGACGGGCGCGTCGAGCGCGAAACGGCGGCTGGTCCGCGCGCGGCGCTCATGGTACGGACCGCGCATTGCACGAAGCGCAGGCCGCTTTTTCAGCGGCCGCGTGAGTGCCGAGGGGTTTTTCATGAGAGCTTATTTCTTGTTCGCGACCGTCGTCGCCATGGGTGTTCCCGCGGTCATGTTCGCGGTTCCGGGTTGTTCGTCCGACACCCCCGAAGCCGTCGCCGATGCCGGCGAAGCGACCGACGTCGCCGTGAAGCCGAAGCCCCAAGAGGCCGCCGTCGAGGAGGTCCCCGACACCGGTCCCGCGAAGTGCCCGACCACCACGCCGATCGCGGCGTCGGATTTGAAGCCGCAGTGGCAGCCGCCGCCCGGCGTCACGTCGGTGTGCACGCAGGCGGACATCGACGCGCTGAAGGCCGCCTACAAGGGCGCGGCGTCGGTCACGTTCACGCAGATCAAGACGACGCTCGGCGCGACGTGCAGCGGCTGCGTCTTCTCGCCGCTGAACGGCGACGCCGGCGCGGCGCCGACCTGGAGCGTCTTCGTCGAGCCCACGCCGGACGGTGGCACCGCGATCGACAACCGCACCGCGTCCTGCTTCGCGCACCTCGCGGGCGAGCCGTGCGGCGCAGCACGCGCTGCGTGGGAAGGCTGCCTCCGCACCGGTTGCAAGCTCGCCGAATGCGACAACAGCGACACCAAGTTGAAGAAGTGCAAGACCGACGTCCAGAGCGGCGCCTGCAAAACGCTCACGACGGCCTACGTTGCTGCGTGCCCCAACGAGGCCGCGCTGCTGACGAGCTGCAACCTCTACGCATCGATCGCGCTGGGCTGCGGCGGCGGCGCCGACGGCGGCCTCGACGCATCGACGGACTGAGGCACTCGGTAGAGCGCGCGCGAGGACGTTCCTCGCGCGCGCGAGACGCGGACGCGCGGCGTGAGGAGAAGGTCGCACGTGCCGACGCCCGGCACACGGCCCGCACCTGGAGATCGATCGCTATGCGCCTCCAGAGCGGGCCGTGCTCCAGGCTCAGCTTGGGTAGGGAGAGATCAGCTCGGTGTGCGCGGTGATTCGTCGACGCCGAGCAAGCCGCGGCGGCGCCAGCCGACCGTCGCAAGCCAAGTCGTAGCGGGCGCGACCGCGGGTGGACCGAGCTCGCGGCGAGGTCCAGCACGCGCGACATCGAGCAGCACGTCGTGTTTCCAGCCATCGAACGAGCGCGCCGACGAGCATGCGTCGAGCCACGCAAGCGACACGCCGTGCTTGCGGTGATTGTGCAGGATGTAGACGAGCGCGTTGCGCACGGCCCGCGGCCCGGTGAGCTCGCGTGCATGGTAGCGCTCGGAGAAGACCTGCCCACGCCGACCGAGCGCGCGGTTGCTGCGATGGGCAGCGCGGACGGCGAGCCCACGCATCCCGCGCGTGAGCTCACGCTTGCCCG
>CAXSGV010000160.1:0-587 GCA_964236615.1 uncultured Polyangiaceae bacterium | reverse complement strand
TCGACGAGCAAGTGAAGGTGATTGTCCTGCACGGAAAAGTGCACGACGCGAAAGTCCTCGCCCGAAGCGCGAGACAACGCATCGCGCACCCGGACAAACACCGCCTGCGCACGAAGCCCCCGCACGGCCGTGGGCAGGGTCACGTGAAGAGGGAGCGAAGCCCGATGCTTCGGCCGCGCGCGGTGGGGTACCGACCCTTTGGCGCTCGGCTTCCGCCCCGCACCCGCGCGCTTTCCACCCCCAGTCCGACGCTGGAGATCGAGCGTCAGTTGCTGCGCTTCGTTCTTTCGCCCCCGCACCATCTATGAAGTAGGCTAACTCATTCTACAGCTAAAAATAAGCTACTTCGTGAGCTTATGCCTGCGCGGTAGGCAACGGGTACATCCTACGCATCGAAGCGCTACGTCGCGGCCCGACCCGTGCTCACTCGCATGCGGGAGCTCGCCGGCGCCGCTGGCTTCTTCTCACCCGGGCTGCCCTCGGGTCCGTCGCCCCGCGTCGCCCCGCGTCGCCCCGCGTCGCCCCGCGTCGCGTAGAGCCTGGAGCACGGCCCGCTCTGGAGACGCGTAGCGATCGATCTCCAGGTG
>CAXSGV010000159.1:7624-12821 GCA_964236615.1 uncultured Polyangiaceae bacterium | reverse complement strand
CGGTGACGTCGATCGGCTTGCCACCCGCGACGGCGCCGAGCTTGATCGGCGTGAGCCGCCGCGCGACGAGCAGTCCGCCCTCCTCGAACGCGGGGAACCGCGGGAGGACGAGGGTGATTTTGTGGCCGAGGCCGCGCAAGGCCTTCGGCAGTGCCGCGGCCACGTCAGCGAGGCCGCCAACCTTCGCGAACGGTGCGAGCTCGGTCGATACGTAGAGGATTTCCATGGGTGCCGAGGGGACTTCTACCACGTAACTTGGTGGCGGTGACCCGGCTCCGCGTGTCCGAAGGCGACTACCCGCGGCCCTCCGATGTGGCGGAGGGCTCGATTGTCAGCGTGTTTCGTGTGCCCGCGGAGGCGGCGGGGATGCGGCTCGACGTCTTCGTGCAGAGCCAGCTGAAACGCACCAGCCGCACGCGGACGCAGTGGATCATCCGAATGAGCGCCTACGACGTCGTCGGCAAACGCATGAAGGTGAACGATCGCGTGCGCACGAACCAGGAGGTCTTTCTCTGGCGTGCACCATGGGACGAGACCCCGGTCCCGACCGAGATCGGCGTCGTCTACGAGGACGATCACCTCCTCGCCGTCGACAAGCCCGCGAACCTGCCGGTGCACCCGACCGCGCGCTACCACCACAACACGCTCATCATGCTCTTGAAGGCCGAGCGTCCCGGCGCGTTCCTCACGCTCGGTCACCGCATCGATCGCGAGACCAGCGGCGTGCTGCTTGTCGCGAAGACACCCGAGTGCGAGCGCGCGCTCAAACGTCAGCTCGAAGCGAAGTCACTCGACGCCGGCGAAGATCCACTCGGCCCGCGGCGCAAAGGGGCGCGGGGAAAACCGCGTGAGGTCGTCGACAAGGAGTACTGGGCCATCACCTGGGGGGTGCCCGCCGGCCCCAACGGCGAGAAGGACTTCCGTCACCAGCAGAGCCTCGAGCTCGATACCGAGAGCCGTTACAAAGTGAAGATGCGCGTCGGAAAGACCGCGGACGCGCTCTACGCTGCCACGCGCTTTCACGTCATCGACACGGTGACCGCGAACGGTCGCACCTACGCCAAGGTCACGTGCGATCTCGAGACCGGCCGGCAGCACCAGATCCGCGTCCATCTCGCCTCACTCGGCACCCCTATCGTCGGCGACAAGCTCTATGGCCCCGACGAGAGCGCATTCGCGCGCTGCGCCGATGGCGAGCTCACCGACGAAGACGCGGTGATGCTCGAGGTCGAACGCCACGCGCTCCACGCAGGAAAGATGTCGCTGCTGCACCCGATCACGCGCGAGCCTCTCGTCATCGAGGCGCCCTACCCCGCCGACATGCAGGCGTTCTGGAGCGGCCTCGTCGCTGCGCGCGAAGACTGAAACTCGCGAATGTCTGTCTTGTCGCCGCGACTCCGCCACGTGGCCAAGAGGACCCGCTGCTCGACTAGGGCTGACGCGCGCGCGCTCCGCCTGAGCAGAGGTTGACGTCGACCGAGCCAGACGTCATACATTACGTATGACAGCAGGCGGCGCACGCCGGATCAACGCTCGATTGTCCCCGGAAGTGGCTCGCAAGGTTGCGTACCTCGAGAAGCGAACGAAGAAGTCCACGAGCGAGATCGTGGTGGAATCGATAGAGCACTTCTACGCATCCCTGAACGAAGCGGCCGGAGCGACGGCAGAGACGCTCGAAGAAGCGGGCTTCGTCGGCTGCGCCACCGGTCCTTCCAATCTCTCGTCCACCTACAAGAGCGAGCTGGCGCGTTCGGTGGGCAAGAAGACATGATCCTCGTCGACACCGGCTTCTGGCTGGCGCTCGCGAACACGGCCGATCGGCATCACGCCCGCGCGCGCGCGGCGCTGGCGAAGCACCGACGACGCTTCACAACGACGTGGCCGGTGATGACGGAGACATGCCACATGCTCGCGTCACGCCTGGGGACGGATGCCCATATTGCTTTCGTGCGGAGCGCCACGCTCGGCGCGTTCGATATTTTCCAGCTCGAACGCTCGCACCTCCCAAGGGTCGAAGTGCTGATGCAGAAGTACCGAGATCTTCCCATGGACCTCGCCGATGCTTCTCTCGTCATCCTCGCCGAGGATTCCGGCTCGGGTGACATTCTCTCGACCGACGAACGGGATTTCGGCGCTTACCGCTGGAAGAGCAGGAAGCCGTTCAGGAACCTTCTCCTGCCGTAGGGAGGGTTCGGTTGGCTAAGGACAGTTGTTCGCTTTGCCGGGTGTGCCCTTGTCGCCGGACGACCACGGCGTCGTCGCTATGCACCAGCTCGCCTTCGAGGTGCTCGCCGCCACGGTGAGCGTCTTCAGCTGGATGCTCGCGCCGCCGCCAGTGGGCAGGCTGAAGTTGAAGCCGCCGAACACGATCTCGGACAGGCTCGCGCTGCCGCTTTTGAGCGCGATCGACGCCGCCGCGCTGTTCGCGAGCAGAGGGCCGCTGGTCGAGAAGTATTCGTAGGCGCTCGCTGCGCCGGGGATGCCGACAGAAGCGGCGGCCGAGCGTGAGTTCACGAGCACCACGTAGCCCTTCGCGGGTACCTCGACGTTCGCGGCCGCGGCGATGGTCGCGGAGCGGCCACCGTTGTCCTCGAGCGTGAGACCGCCGAGCAACTTGGGCGACGACGTCGTGTTGTAGATCTCGACCCACTCTTCGTCAGGCTCGGTGCCGGACGGGTCGAACATGATCTCGCTGATCACGACGTCACCCGGCCCCGCCTTCGTCGCCGGACCACCACCCCCCTCTTCGACGGGTGTACCGGCATCGTCCTCGGGGATCACACCCCCGTCGCTCCCCGGCGTGACGGGCGCGTCGGCCGTTCCACCCTCCGGAACGTCATCGGTTGCCGCCGCCCCCTTCGCACACGCGACGGCCAGTCCCGCGCCGAAAAGCAGAAAGAACAACGGGCGCGTGCGGCGATGGGTCACGCCGAACGTACTAAATGCCGCGGGGTACCTTGTCGAGGTCCAGTTGATCGAGAGCCGCGCGAATCAGCGCGCTGCGGTTGGCTTTCGTCTGGCCACGGCGCTTGAGGGCGCCGACGAGCTCGTCGAGCCGCTCGAGATCCTTTGTGTACATCGAGATGCAAATCACCTTGTAGTGAAGCGGCTTGTCGACCTGCTTCGCCTTAGGGCGCCCGTGGCCGCGCTCTTCTGCCGGGGTGTAGAAGGCGCCCGAAAGCACACCTTCGACCTCGTCGCTGTCGAGCACTCGCATTGCTACCGCTTCGGATCCATCGTCTCGCGCCGCCATCGCGTCCTCCTCAGTTCCTACGTCGCCTGGAAAATAGCCTGTTCATAAATTGGGGTGAGCCCGGGGCTCAGGCCGAGACGGCGCAGACGTCGAGATCCGACATCCGATCGCCCTCGTTCTGCATCGGCGCCGGGGTCTTCACCGCCGCGACGCCGTCGACGAGCCGGTCGACGACGCGCTTGTAGTCTTCGGCCGCGTTCGAATCGGGCGCGTACTCGAAGATCGTCTTTCCCTGCGCGGGGGCTTCCTTGACCTTGATGGTCGCGCGGATCGGAGCAAGACAGCGCTCGCCGAAATGCTCTTTCATGGTCTCGACCGCGTCGCGGCAGATGCGGGCACGTGCGTCGTAGAAAGTCGGGAGCACGCCGTAGATCTGAACGGGGTGATGCAGCAGCGAGTTGACGTTCTTGACGGTCTTGATGACCTGACGAACACCGACGAGGCTCAAAAAATCGCAAGCGACGGGGACGAGGATGCCGTCCGCGAACACGAGCGCGTTCTGGTTCATGAGCGATAGCGACGGCGAGCAGTCGAGGACGACGACGTCGTACGCGTCGGCCGCGCTCGCGAGGCGCTCCTTCAAGATGCGATCGCGGTTCTGACGGCCCGCGAGGTAAAGCTCGGCAGCGGCGAGGGTCTCGTTCGAGATGAGAACATCGAGGTTCGGCCGCACGTTCACTGCGGCGTCGGTCGCCTTCATGCCCATGACGACGACGTGGTAGAGCGAGGTCGCGGCCTTGATGCCGAGCGACACGCCGACGTTGCCCTGCGAATCGGTGTCGACGAGGAGCACGCGCAGACCGCGCGAGGCAAGCCCCGCAGCGACGCTCACGCTGGTGGTCGTCTTTCCGGTGCCGCCCTTGTGGTTGAAGATGGCGAGCTTGCGCGGACCGTGGAGCTTGCGCGACGAGCGCGCCGTGACGGGCGTGGGCGGCGCAGCAACGGGCGCGGGCGTCGACGCGGTGACGTGCGCGGTCTGCTTGATGGGGAGAACCGGCGTGACCTGCGTGATGGGCGCGGGCGTCGGCGTGACGACGGGCATCGGCGCCGTGAACGCTCCGAGCCGCGCGCCGCCGACCTCGGCGAGCACCTGCGTGCGGCAGGCATCACCGCACGCGTAGCGGCGATCGCCCTTCACGACGATCACCTGCGACACGAGCTCGACGGTGAAACGCTTCATGCAAGCGGAGCACGTGACGCCGCCTGCGTTCTCGCCACGCATCTCTTTGCCGTGACAGTCTTGCGAGCAGAAGAAGGCAAAGCCACCTTCCCGCTCCTCCATCTGGTAGCGAAACTGCACTTCGAAGCGCTGGTTACAGACGCTGCAGTCCTCGAGCATGGCGGCCATCGCATTCACTCCCCGGTTGATTGCGCGTCCGCTTGCAGAACGGAGCGCGCCGTACCGAGGGCAGCAGTTGCCATGGTCGAAACACTTGGGCCAAATAAGTGGCGGAAGAGCGAAAGGGAGGACGGGCTCGGTGACGGGCCCGATCTCTCTGACTACGTCAGCTCTAGTGACGGAAGTGCCGGTAACCGGTGAGGATCATCGCGATGCCCGCAGCGTCCGCGGCGGCGATCACTTCGGGATCTTTCACGCTGCCGCCGGGCTGCGCGACAGCGGTGATGCCGGTCTTGGCGGCGGCTTCGACGCCGTCGGGGAATGGGAAGAAGGCGTCGGAGGCGAGCACGCTGCCCTTCGATCGCTCACCTGCTTTCTCACATGCAATCTGCACCGAAATCACGCGCGACATCTGGCCGGCGCCGACGCCGACGGTGACGTAACGGGGCGGCGAGCCCGTCGCAGCGGCGAGGACGATGGCGTTCGATTTGACGTGCTTGCACACGCGCCAAGCGAACTCGAGTGAGGTGAGCTCTTGCAGCGTAGGGTCGCGCTTCGTCACGACTTTCCCCCCCACAGTCCGTGGCAGCGCGGCACGAACGAGA
>CAXSGV010000159.1:5869-7614 GCA_964236615.1 uncultured Polyangiaceae bacterium | reverse complement strand
CGCTTCGTCACGACTTTCCCGGACGTGACCTCGCCCGCGCCGGTGGCATCGCGTGACTGCACGACGAGACCGCCGCCAACGCGTTTGTACTGGAGGCTGGCGTGATCCGCAGGCAGCCACGCGCCGGTGGCGAGGAGGCGCAGGTTCTTCTTCGCGCGCAGGATCTCGAGCGCGGCGGGGGCGAACGACGGGGCGACGACGCACTCGAGGAAGGTCTCGGCAAGCAGCTTCGCCGTGGGCTCGTCGACCTCGCGGTTGAGCGCGACGATGCCGCCGAACGCCGAAGTAGGGTCGGCCTCGCGCGCGCTCATGTACGCCTCGGCCAGCGTTCCGCCGACGGAAACGCCGCACGGGTTCGTGTGCTTCACGACGACAGCCGCAGCCTCGTCGTGCTCGCGCACGGCGTCGAGCGCCGCGTCCACGTCGACGAGGTTGTTGAAGCTGAGCTCCTTACCGCCCGCGCCGATGCTCTCGGCGCGTGCGAGCGAGCCGGCCGCGGCGCTGCGCTCGACGTAGAAAGCCCCCTTTTGGTGCGGGTTTTCGCCGTAACGAAGGGCGTACGCGCGCTCGAACGGGAGCGTGAGGTACTGCGGAAACTCCTGCGGCGTCTTCTCGCCTTTCGCGGGGCGCGACGACAGGTAGGCGCTGATCGCCGCGTCGTACGCTGCCGTGTGCGCGAACGCTTTCGACGCGAGCTCGGCACGCGTGGCCGCTGCGATCTCGCCGGTCTCCGCGATCTCCGCGAGGACACGATCGTAGTCCGCCGGATCGCAGACGACCGCGACGCGCGCGTGGTTCTTCGCCGCGCTCCGGACCATCGAAGGTCCGCCGATGTCGATGTTCTCGACGATGTGCTCGTGGGTCGAACCGGCGGCAGCCGCGGTCTTCTCGAACGGGTACAGATTGACGACCACGAGATCGATCTCGCGTGCGCCGAGCCGATCGAGATCGGCTTTGTCCTGCGCGCCACGCGCGAGGATGCCGCCGTGAACGCGGGGGTGAAGAGTCTTCACGCGGCCGTCCATCACTTCGGGCGAGCCGGTGTAGCTCTCGACAGTCTCGACGGCGATGCCCTCGCTCGCGAGTGTCTTTGCCGTTCCCCCGCTCGACAGGATCTGCACGCCGCGCTCGGAAAGAGCGCGGGCAAACTGCACGAGGGACGTCTTGTCGGAGACCGAGATCAGCGCAGTGCGAACGGGCATAGCGTCCGCGTAACCGGACGCTCTTTCTCCGTCAACCTGCGCTGGCTACTCGCCTGCGTGGAGCTCACCCGCCGGAAAGATCTCTCCGGCGCTCATTCGGCGTCCAAGGCAGCGCTGGCAAACGCGTCGACGTCGAACTCGGTGTCGACGACGGCGTCGACCTTCGTGACGACCTCGTCCATGTCCTCGTCCTCGTCCTCGTCGTCTTCGACGGGCGCGGCGAGCACCGGGAGGCGGCGCTTTCCGATGGGGCCTTCGTCGATGTAGTCGCGAAGCGCTTCCATGTCCTTGAGCGCTTCGAGCTTCGCGAGACCCTTCACCTCGACCTGGCGGATGCGCTCACGGGTCAGGTTCATGATCGCGCCGACCTCTTCGAGCGTCGTGCCGCCTCGGTCGGAAACATCGAGCGCGCAGGTCTCGGTCATCTCCCAGACTTCGAGGTCCGGGAAGTTCAGCTTGATCGCGCCGGTGCGGGCGGAGACGTCGAGATAGAGGTGGTGCTTGCACGAGACGAACGGGCACGGCCGCTCACCCTGCGCGCAG
>CAXSGV010000159.1:0-5859 GCA_964236615.1 uncultured Polyangiaceae bacterium | reverse complement strand
CTCGCGCTTCTTCGGCTTCTCGACATCGACCTCGGGGTAGAGCATGCGGCCGAGCTCGAGCTCGCGCTTCGTCATGCGTTTGACGGAAATCGTGCGGGCGCGGACATCACGCTTGCGACGCGAGCGGCGCTGCTCACGCGTCACCGCGACGTCGCCGTCGCCATCGAGGGTCTCGCTCGGAGCAAGCGCGAGCGCGCCGTCGATCTGCGGACCCGCGTCATCGCTCGCGTCGTCCATGTCGACGTCGTCGATCGAGACGTCGTCGTCTCCACCACGATCGCCCATCTCCAAGCCCGTCATCCCCGCCACGATCTTCGCGTCCATTAGCCAGTCCTCCCGGTATCGAACCCCGCGCACACGTCGCCCGTTGCAGCAGTCTGCAGGCCGCCTCTTGCCTACAGTCCGCTACATTTTCTCTTCAGAAGAACGAGAGACCACCCTCGATCGCTCTTCTTGATACGGCAGCTAAACGGCCTCTCGCTCCAAACGCGCCTGCATCGTCATGCGCGTCTCGATCGAAGTGACCTTTGCCACAAGCTCCGAAGCCAGCACCTTCGCATCGGTGAGGTCGCGCATCGCAGCGCGCGAACCTTTTGCCCTAGTCGAGAGTGCCGAAAATATTCTTTCCAGCGTGGTCTCGAGCTCCTCGACATCCCCGCGTACGAAGAGGAGCTCTTTCTGAATCTGCTCGATCGAGTGCGTCTCCATCATCAGCTTCAACCGCTGAATCCGCCTTACGACCGTCGCCGGGTACATCCCCTGGCTTCCACGCTGCTTGCCTTTCATTCCGACGCGTCGGCTCCGAGGGAGCAGACCCAACTGAATGTATTTTCGAAGGCTCGCTTCGGTAAACTTGATGCCTCGGTCCGTGAACCAATGCACGATCTCCTCCGAAGACAGCCCTTTCGGGTGCTCTCGCTCGATTCGCGAGAGCTCGTCTTCAGAGAAGGGTTCCTTGGTCATCGGCTTCCCTTCCAAGTCCGCCGCCGCTCGCCGTTCCCCTACTTCAGAGACGGTGCGTCGCGTGGCTTGTGATGCTCGTGCGGCGCTGCTGCTGCGTGCTTCGGTGCGGTTGCGCGGGCAGGAATCGCCCAGGTCATCCGAACTGAAGCCACCATATTCCACTCAAAAGATCTCGGTCAACGACGTCGCCTGCTTTTTTTTGCTGTCGTTCCATCATGGAACGAAGTCGCGCACTTGGCTCCATGGCCTGACAAACAATGTCACAACCAGGCACTCGCTTCAGCTCATTGAGGCGCCCCGTGCACCTATTTGACTCCGCGGCAGAACCAAAACGAAAACGATGAGTTGCATGAGGGTCCATGTGCGATGGAGTGCGTCCATTCCGACACGCTTCGAACGGACTTTCAGGCGGTTCCTGGGCACCCCACGCGGAGCGGTCCGAATCGCTGCCAATTGCGTCTATCGTGGCCGCGCTCATGGCCTTCGCGCGCGCACTCCGAGACGTCACCGCCGGTGGCGCACGCGTGCGGTTCGTCGAGGCGGGTGACGGCCCTCCCCTCGTCTTGATCCACGGCTACCTTTCGAGCCGCCTCGTCTGGGACGACGTCGTGCCGGGGCTCGCGTCGCGTTTTCGCGTGATCGTCCCTGATCTTCCAGGCTTCGGCGACAGCGAGAAGCCGGCGCCGGCAAAGTATCCGTACGGCTTTCACGCGTTCGCCGAGTCGCTCGTCGACGTGATCGCGGCGTTGGGCCTCGGTCGGGTCTCGGTCTGCGGCCATGGCATGGGTGGCGGTGTCGCGCTCATGCTCGCGGCGCGGCATCCCGCGATGGTCGACAATCTCGTGCTCGTCGATCCCATCGTTTACCCGCACAACGCGCACATGCTCGCGAAAATCGCGAACGTTCCCGTGGTCGGCACGGTCCTCTTCAAGCAGCTCGTGGGGCGCGCCATGTTCAATCGCCATTTCAAGGAGAGGGTCTACGGCCCCGAGTCACAGATCCCGTGGACGCGCGTCGATCACCTCTTTCACCTCTTCAACGTGCCGGCCGCGCGCGAGGCCGCGTGCGCCACGACGCGTGCAATCGGCGACACGCGTCCGCTCGTCGCGCTTCTCCCGCGCGTCACGGCGAACACGCTCGTCATGTGGGGCCGCAGCGATCGCGCGTTGCCCGTCGCGCATGGCAGACGCCTCGCGCGCGAGCTGCAACACGCGCGCTTTGAGGTCTTCGAGTGCGGTCACTCGCCGCCCGAAGAGTGTCCAGAGGCGTTCGTCGAGGTCGCGTGCTCCTTCCTCGGCAAAGCGGGCGGAAAGGCAGCGTAAGCCGCTTTTCATGCTCGATCCGCGATCGTGGAGACGATTCAGGAAGAACCGGGGCGCGCTCGTCGGCGTGGCGCTCGTCGTGTTGCTTCTGCTCTTTGCGCTTCTGGGTCCGGTGCTCGCGCACCACGACCCGTACGTCAGCCACTTCCAGGGCGGCGTCGACATGGACACGGCGACGCCGGTGGGGCCGAGCTCGGAGTACCTCCTCGGCACCGATCGCATTTTTCGTGATCAGCTCTCGCGGCTTGCGGTCGGCGCGCGGCTCTCGCTCCTCATTGCCTTCTTCGCCACGGCGATCGCCAGCACCCTTGGCGCCGCAGTCGGGATCCTCGCTGGCTATTACGAGGGCTCCGCGGGTATCCGCCTGCCGTGGCCACTCATCGTCGGGCTGGTCGCCGCGTTCGTGCTCGCGCTCGCGGGGATGCCGAAGCTCGTCGTTCCCGCGGCTACCGCGGGCGTTCTCTTCACGGCAATCGCGGTTCAGTGGCGTGTCGGGATCTTGCTCGCGGGCCCTCTCATCAACGCCGACACGGTGCTCATGCGCATCGTCGACATCGGCCTCTCCTTCCCCTTCCTCCTTCTCGTCATGGCGATCGCGGCCGCGATCGATCGCACCACCGTCGGCAGCATTCTCGCGGTCCTCGGCCTCACGGGTTGGCTCGGCACCGCGCGCATCCTCCGCGCAAAGACGCTGCAAGTGCGTGGCCTCGACTTCGTCGTCGCGGCGCGCGCGCTCGGTCAGCGAACGCCGAGCATTCTCGTGCGCCACGTCCTTCCGAACGTCGCGGGACCCCTCATCGTGATCTCGACTGTGTCGGTCGCGCAGATGATCCTGGCCGAGAGCGTTCTCAGCTACCTCGGCGTGGGCATCGCTCCGCCTACCCCGACCTGGGGCCACATGCTCTTCGAAGGTCAGGACTACTACGTCGCGGCGCCGTGGCTTCTCATCGCGCCCGCGCTCGCGATCCTCGCGGCCGTGTTCGGGTTCAACCTCGTCGGCGAAGGTCTGCGCGACGCGCTCGACCCGCGGGAGGACTGAGCGTGCGCCTCTCTCTCGTCGCGCTCGTCGCGATCGTATGTGCGGGGCTGTGCAGCGCGGGCTGTGGGGAGAACCTCGCTTCGCCCATGGCCGCGGCGAGCCCCGAAGATGCAACACCGCGCCAAGGGGGCACGCTCCGGCTCGCGTCGTTCGCCGACATCCGCGGGCTGGACCCCGCGACCACGTCCGGTGCGCTCGACTCCGAGGCGATCGAGCTCATTTTTGCGGGGATCGTCGACCTCGACGCCAAGGGCGAGGTCGTCCCCGACATCGCATCGCGCTGGGAGATTTCGCCCGACGGGCTCGAGTACAAGTTCTTCCTCCGCGAAGGCGTGCGCTTCCACGACGGCGATGAGCTCACCGCCGAGGACGTGAAGCGCACGATGGAGCGCGCGCTCCACCCCAAGACGCCGAATCCGTTCGCGAGCTTTTACGAGAACATCGAGGGCTTCGAGGCCTACACGACGAAGGGCGCGCCGCACCTCGACGGCGTCCGCGTCGACGGCCGTCATGTCGTGTCGATCCGGCTAGCGCAGAAGGACGCCACCTTCCTTCCGCTGTTTGCACTCCACACGTTTCGCCCCGTCTGCAAGTCGGCGGGCGATCGCTACGCCGACACCTGGGCGCCGTGCGGCGCGGGACCGTTCAAGCTCCAGCCCGGGGGTTGGGATCGCGGGCGCAGCCTCACGCTCGTGAAGAATCCCGCGTACTTCAAGCCCGGGCGCCCTTACCTCGACGCGGTGACTTTCACGTACCTCGTCAACATCGTCACCCAGCGCTTCAAGCTCGAGGCGGGCGACCTCGACGTGGTGCGCGACTTCACGCAGGCCGACTCGCAACGCTTCCTCACCGATCCGCGCTGGAAGCCGTTCGGTCGCTTCGAGCCTGACCACTCCATCTTCGGCGAGAACATGAACGTCGAGATGCCGCCGTTCGACAACGTCGAGGTTCGACGTGCCGTCGCGTGCGCCATCGATCGCGAGCACTACCGGCTCATTCGCGCGACCAACGTGAACGCCTTTGGTCACGCCATCCCGCCGGGCGTGCCCGGCTACAACGGCGAGATTCCTGGGCAGGCCTACAATCTGGCCGCCGCGCTCGAGCACATGAAGCGAGCGGGCTACCCGTACGATCCGGCCACCGGCAAGGGCGGCTGGGAGCCGCATATCGAGTATACGGCCTACAAGCAGGGCTACGCCGAGTTCAGCGCGCAGATCCTCCAGCAGGATCTCGCGAAGATCGGCATACGTCTCGACATCAAGATCGTCAGCTACGCGAGCTACCTGTCGGAGACGCACCGCCGGAAAAAATCGGCGATCAGCCCGCAAGGCTGGAGCCAGGACTACCCCGACGCGCTCGACTTCTACGAGTCGCTGTTCGTGACGAAATCGATCAACGAGGAAGACAGCAACAACTCGTCCTTCTACTCGAACAAGGCCTTCGACGACGTCATCGATCGCGCACACCACGAGCTCGATCGGCCCGCGCGGCAAAAGCTCTACGACCAAGCGGAGACGATGCTCGTCAGTGACGCGCCCTGGGCCTTCACGCACAGCTACCGCTGGTACGACGTGCACCAGCCGTACGTGCGCGGCTTCGAATCGCACCCCGTGTGGATCTTCGACCTCTCGAGCACGTGGATCGATCGCGCCGCCGGCGCGGTGGCGCGTCGCGCAGGCGTCTTCGGCCCCGCGCTCGCGGCGGCCCCGGCGCGTGCACGCGCACCCAGGCGCGAGGGACAGCCGCGATGAAGCACGTGCTTCGCCGCCTCGTGTGGGCGCTCTTCGTCGTGTGGGCGGTCATGACCGTCGCGTTCTTCTTGAACAACGTGCTGCCGAGTGATCCGGCGCGCATGGCGGCGGGTCCTCAGGCGCGCCCCGGCGACGTCGCACGCCTCCGCAAACAGCTTGGTCTCGATCGACCGATCGCGACCCAGTACCTGATCTTCATGCGGCGGCTCGTGCATTTTACACGTATCGCGGCGGCGGTCCCTGCGACGCCGGGCGTTCGCGACCCCGCCGACGAAGCGGGCGAGCCCACCGGCGAGGCAGCGCACCGCACCTGCGCGTCGCTCGGCGTGCTCCATGTCGACCTCGGCAAGAGCTACCAGCAGCGGCGCCCTGTCGTGGCCATCCTCGCCGAGCGCTTGCCACGCACCGCCTTCCTCGCGCTCGTGGCCGTGGTCGTCCAGCTATTGCTCGGCGTGACCACGGGCGTGCTCGCCGCGGTGAAGCGGCGCTCGATCTGGGACCACGGCGTCGTCGGCCTCACGCTGCTCGGCATCAGCGCGCCGACGTTCATCATCGGGCTCTTTCTGCAGTTCGCGCTCGCACACAAGCTTCGCCTGCTTCCGCTCGACGGCTACGGGCTCACGGACGCCGAGCACGCCGTCTCGGTCGTGCTCCCGGCGCTCACGCTC
Source organism: uncultured Polyangiaceae bacterium (assembly GCA_964236615.1). Classification (GTDB taxonomy): domain Bacteria; phylum Myxococcota_A; class Polyangia; order Polyangiales; family Polyangiaceae; genus CAXSGV01. The sequence goes on along the minus strand of CAXSGV010000159.1, from coordinate 116 downwards.
GGCATCTTCGGCGCTGCCTATTACACGCGGCTCGTGCGCGACGAGATGATCGTCCTCATGAAGCAGGACTACATCCGCACCGCGCGCGCCAAGGGCGTCCGCCGCCGCGCCGTGCT
>CAXSGV010000158.1:6818-12906 GCA_964236615.1 uncultured Polyangiaceae bacterium | reverse complement strand
ACATGTTCACGAGCTTCGGGACTGCGTCGCCGTGTCGTTCGAACCAGGGTCCGAGTCGATCGACGGGCAACGCCTCACCGCCGAAGACGACGACGCGCAAAGCGAGCGGCGACGCATCCCTCGCGTCCGCGAGCATGAGCTGCTCGAAGGCCGAGGGCGTTTGGTTCAACACCGTCACGCGCTCGCGTGAAAGAAGCGCGCGCATCTCGTCTGGTGCGCGCGCAACCGACCGCGGTACGACGACGAGCCGGCCCCCGTGCAGAAGCGCGCCGAAGAGCTCCCACACCGAGAAGTCGAAGGCGATGGAATGGAACAACGTCCACACGTCGCGATCGTCGAAGGCAAACCAAGGGGCGGTCGCCGTGAAAAGGCGCACGACGTTGGCATGGGTGACCTTCACGCCCTTGGGCATGCCGGTCGATCCCGACGTGTAGAGCACGTACGCAAGGTCCTCGGGCGCAATCGGCGGTCGCTTCAGCGTCGCGCCGGGCGTCGCATCTTCGACATGCACGACCTCGAAGCCCCGCTCGGTGCCGACTCCAACCGGATCGCTCGCGCGTGAGGTGAGCACGAGGCGTGCCTCGGCGTCGGCAGCAATCGCGAGCAGGCGCTCGGTGGGATGCTGTGGATCGAGCGGCACGTACGCCGCGCCTGCCTCGAGTATCCCGAGCACCGCTGCGATCAGATCGATGCCGCGATCGAGGCACACGGCGACACGCGCGCCTGGGACGACGCCGCGCTCTGCGAGAAGCGCCGCAATGGACGAGACGCGCGAAGCGAGGCGTGCGTACGAGAGATGATCGCGTTCGCACGTGATCGCCACGGCGTCGGGATGGCGCGCCGCGCTCGCGGCGAACAGCTCGGGCAGCGTCACAGCGACGCGGGATGCGGTGGAACGGCCTCGTGCATCGGCGAGCGCGCGCTGCTCCTCGGGACGGACGACCGCAATGGAGTCGACTGGAACGCGGCGACCCGGGGTGAGGTCGACGAGGATGACTCGAAGCCGGTCGAGAATCGCATCCACGGCGCCGGCATCGAAGCGCGCCGGATCGTACAGAAGGCGTAGCTCGAGTCGCTCACCGGGCGCGCACACGAGCGTGAGCGGATAGCTGGTGCGCTCGATCGTTCGAACATCGGCGACGCGAATGTCGGAGGCGCCCGCGCTGCGAGCTGCGTCCTGCGGGTAGTTCTCGACGACCACGAGACTCTCGAACAGCGGCTGTCCGGCAGGCACCGCCGAGAGGCGCTGAATCTCCGCGAGCGGCCGGTGCGCGTGCTCCTGCAAGGCCAAGAGCTCGCTCTGCACGGACAAGAGCAGATCGGGCGCGCTCACCGGGCCCCTCCCGTCGTCGAACCGAGCGCGGAGGGGTAGCGTGTTGATGAACATCCCGACCATGGAGCTGGCGCCGGCAACGTCGGGTGGACGACCCGACATGGTCACCCCGAAGACGACGTCCCCGCCGCCCGCGTGACGGCGCAGAAGAATCGCCCACGCACCCGCGACGACGCTCGCGAGTGTGAGGCCCGCCGTTCTCGTGAAAGCCGACAAGCGCGCAGCCTCGTCAGGCTCGAGAAGCAGCGAGCGCGCGTGGTGCGGCTCTTGGGATGCCGGTGGCGGGGCGGCGCGACGCTCGAGCGGTAGTGGAGTCGCGACACCGACGTCACGAAGAAGGTCGGCAAAGAATCCGTTCGACGTCTCGCGACGAGACTCTGCGGCGCGCAGCCACGCGGCGTAGGGCTTGAAGCTCGGAGGCTCGGCGAGGACGGGGGCCGCGCCGCGGGCACGCGCGCCGTACGCGTGGAACAGATCGCGGAGCACGAGCGGAAGGCTCCATCCGTCGAGGATCGCGTGGTGGTGCGTCCACACGAGGCCGACCCGCTCTCTGTCGAGCCGAACGAGCACGACGCGCGACAACGGTGCCTGCGCGAGGTCGAACGTCGTCCCGCGCTCGCGCCGAACGGCTTCCTCGAGGGCGGCAACGCCGGATGCGGGGTCGACCTCGACGTGCATCGGGACACGCGCATGAACGACCTGGAGTGGTCGATCCACGTCGTCCCACAAGAACGACGTCCGAAACGCCGCGTGGTGTGCGGCCACGTCGCGCCACGCGAGGCGGAGCGCTTCGACGTCGACCTGTCCATGCAGAGTACACACGAGCTGCTGGACGTAGACGCCTGAAGTCGGCGCCTCGAGAGCATGAAAGAGCATGCCCTGTTGCGCCGGCGTGACTGGGTAGAGCGCCTCGATGTCGCTCATCCTTGCTTCTTTCCGAGCCGTTTCAGAACGCGCGCCAGCTCACGCTGATCGAGCCCCGCCTCCGTGGCGTCGGGCTCACGTGGCCCCGCGACGTCGTGGGCCGCGAGCTCGCGAAGGCCGCGCAGTGTGGTCGCGGCGAGGCGCTCGATCGTCTCGCGGGAATGCACGCCGTCGCTGTACACGAACGAGAGAGCGAGCGCGCCGCTCTCGATACGCGAGACGACCTCCAGAACGAAGAGCCGCCGCGCGTGCGGGCTCCGCAGAGCGCCGAGAGCCTCGGTCGCCGGCGCAAAGGCGCCCCCCACGTCGGCGGACGCTCCGATGCGGCCGAGGAAGTTCCAACCTATCTCGGGCAAGGGGACGCGCTCCGACGAGTCGAGGAGCCCCCACGTCGGGGTGCTCTCGCGCGTGAACGCCCGCGCGACGTCGCGCACGGCGTCGCGCGCAGTCCGCGTCTCGGGCGACAGCTCGACGCGAACCGGCTCCACCGCCGTGAACCATCCGATGACGCGCGACAGATCGATCTCGGGCGTGGCGTCGCGGCCGTGCGATTCGATGGCGATCGCGAATGCGCGCTCTCGGGTCCACTCCGCGAGCGCGAGCACGAAGGGCCCCATCAGAAGAGCGTCGAGAGGTGCGTCGAGGCGAGCTCGAAGCTCCCGAAGCACGACCGCCGTCTCCGCGGTCGAGAGCGAGACCTCGACGGTGCGCGCGGTCGCCTCGAGAGGCGTGACGCCGCTCGACTCACGCGGCAGCGGCGCGAGCCCCGCGAAATCGACGTCGCGCGCATCCTTCGAGCGCAGCTCGCTGCGGCGCGCCTCGAGCCACGCCAGCCAGTCGAGGAGTGAAGCCGAGGGCGCAGCGAGCGAGATCACGCCTCCGTCACGGCTCTGCGCGTACGCCGCGAGGAGATCCTCCTCGAGCACCGTCCACGACACCGTGTCGACGACCAGATGGTGCGCGAGGACGACGACGCGGCCCGGTCGCGCGCGGCCCCGGTCGAGCCAGGCGAGCGCGATGACCTTGCCGCACGAGGGATCGAGGGAGCGCGCGACGCTCTCCGATGCGTGGGCGACCACGGCTCCGAAGTCGGCGTCGGACGTCGTCGTGCAGTCGACGGTCGTGATCGCAACGCCTGCCAGCGCGGTTGCCTCCGACGCGGCAAGGATCCGCTGCGACACGGCCGACCCGTGCGCCGCGCTCGATTGGTCGAACGCAAGCCGCAGCGCCTCGTGGTTGACAATCACGGCCGCGAGCGCGCGCTCGAGCGCGACGACGTCGAAGGCCGCCGGGACGACGACGAGCGCCGCTTGCGCAAAGTGATGCGGCTCGGCGAGCGCGAGATCGAAAAAGAGCGCCTGCGCCGGCATCAGCGGGAGGCGGCTCGCGTCGAGGGCGGCGTGGAAAGCGCGCGTTCCTGGGGACGCCTTTGCGCACGCGGCGAGCGCACGCACCGTGCGCGCTTCGAAGATGTCGCGTGTCCGGACGACGATGCCCGCCGCGCGCGCGCGCGCCACGATCTGCAAGCTCAAGATCGAATCGCCGCCGAGGGCGAAGAAATCATCGGTTGCAGAGACTGCCGGCACCCGCAGAACGTCGCGGAAGACGCGCGCCAGCGTCTCCTCGATCTCGGTCGCCGGTGGCTCGCCGGAGGCGCGCTCCCCCGAGCCAAGCGAAGGAGACCTCGCGTGAGACAGAAGCGCCGCGCGATCGAGCTTGCCGTTGGGGAGCAGCGGCAGCGCGGCGAGCATCACGAGGTCGCTTGGTACGGCGGAAGGCGGAAGGCGCTGGAGCAGTGTCGCGCGCGCCGACCCCACATCGATCGCAGCATCGCCGACGAGGAAGCCGAGAACGCGCGGCGCGCCTTCACGTGACACGACTGCCGCGGCCTCGCGGACGCCGGGCAGCGTACGCAGCGCGCTTTCGATCTCGCCGAGCTCCATCCGCGCTCCGCCGAGCTTCACTTGCGAGTCGAGGCGGCCGAGAAATTCGAGTGCGCCATCCCCGCGCAGGCGCGCGCGATCGCCGGTGCGGTACATCCGCTCGCCCTCCGCAAACGGATCGCGGACGAAGCGCTCCGCGGTCAGCGCCTCGCGGCCGAGGTAGCCCTGGGCGACACCGATCCCGCCGATGCAGAGCTCGCCCGCCGCGCCACGCGGTACGAGCGCATGCGCGTCGTCGAGGACATAGGTGCGAAGGTTGTCGATCGCCTTGCCGATCGGGACGACGGCGCCCTTCGTGCGCGCGCACACGTGGAACGTGGCGTCGATGGTCGTCTCGGTTGGTCCGTAGAGGTTGACGAGAACGGCGCTCGTGGCTGCGTGGACGCGGTCGCGGAGATCGACCGATAGCGCTTCGCCACCCGCGAACACCAGCCGTAGCGACGGGCAGCGTGCGAGCCCGCCGCTCGTCACGAATGCGTCGAGCAGCGTCGGGACGAGCTGGAGCACGGTGACGCCGTGGCGACGCACTGTCTCCTCGAGCGCGATTGGATCGGCGTGGTCGTCCTGCGAAGCGACTGCCATGCCGGCCCCTGACAGCAGGGGCCAAAAGAGCTCCCACACCGACGCGTCGAAGCCGAGAGGCGTCCGCATCAGAACGATGTCGCGCGCGTCGATCGGGAAGGCCCGCTGCATCCACGCCATGTGGTTCGCCAACGCAGCGTGCGACACGACGACACCCTTCGGCTCGCCGGTCGACCCCGACGTGTAGAGGACGTAGGCCGTGTCATCGTCCGCGATCGACGACATCGGTGCGCGCTCGCCTCGTTCGATCGGCACATCGAGATCGACATGGGCCGCGCCAGCCGGAAGGGCATGAAGCGCGACGCCCCGCGTGACGACGACGACCGGTGAGGCGTCGGCCAGGATTGCGCGCGCGCGCTCGGGCGGCATCGACGGCGGAAGCGGGACCCACGCGGCGCCAGTGGCAAGCGTCGCGAGGATGGTGACAATGGCGTCGGCACCTTCGACAGCCACCGCGACGCGAGCGCCCGAGTGCGCGCCGCGCGCCGCGAGGCATGCCGCGAGACTGCGCGCGCGCTCGAGGAGCGCGGCGTGGACGGGGTAAGCCGCCCGTCGAATCGCTTCGTCGACGCGCACCGCTGCACGGGGCGCGATGGGCCCGGCGCCTAGACCGAGGAGTCGCGCGCGCTCGGCGCGATCCAGGATTGGCGTGCGCCCGATGGGCACGTGCGGCTTGTCGAGCGCATGCTCCAACAGCGTGACGAAGGCGTTCGCGAAGCTTCGAATCGTGTCGCCATCGAAGAGATCGATGCGGTACTCGATCGATCCCGCCCACTCGCCAGTCGGAAGAACCTCGAGGAACATCGTGAGATCGAGCTTCGAGGTGCCCGAGTCCGCGTCGAGAAGGGACAGTCGCGCGTCGCCGAGAACGAGTGGAGCGCTCGATCCATTTTGGAGAACCAGCATGGCTTGCACGAGGGGCTCGAACGCGAGGCTGCGGGACGCGCTCGCGGCGAGGAGTGCCTCGAAGGGGACGTGCGCGTAGGCCAGGGACTCGAGAACCTCGTCGCGCGCCGCCTCGACGAGTGACGCGAATGAGCTCGAGAGCGGAACGCGGAGACGAAGCGGCACCGTGTTCACGAACATGCCGACGAGCGGCTCGACATCGACGCGCGTGCGCCCCGCGACGGCGGTACCGAGGACGATGTCGTCGCCCGCGCCATAGCGCGCGAGGACACCGGCAAGCGCCGTGGCGAACACGGCAAACGGCGTGGTCGACGCCTTTCGTGCAAACGACTCCACCGCCGCGCCGATCGCCGCCGGGACCGCAAAGCGAGCGCGCGCGCCGGCGAGCGAGCGCGGCACC
>CAXSGV010000158.1:4621-6808 GCA_964236615.1 uncultured Polyangiaceae bacterium | reverse complement strand
GATCGAGCGGAAGACCGAGCACCTCGGGCGCGCCGAGGAGGCGCGCGCGGACGCGGGCAATGCCTTCATCGATCGACGCGCTTTGCTCGGGCGCGCGTTGCCACCGCGCAAAGTCGAAGTAGTCGATCGCCAGCGGGGGTAGCGCGCCATGCGTGTAGTGCGCAGACACCTCCGTCACGATCACATCGAGTGACGCGCGGTCGACGGCCATATGGTGCGCCGCCACGAGGAGGCCGTGGTGGTTCGCCGCGAGCGAAACCAGTTGCGCGCGGAAGAGCGGTCCGCTGCCAAGATCGAAAGGCGTCGACGCGTGGGCGGCGGACGCAGTGCGAAGAGCCTCGTTCCGCGCGTCGCTGGACAGGTCGGAGAGGTCGAGAACCGGGAGCTCGAACGACTCCATCGAGGTCGCGCGTTGCACCGGCTCGCCATCGCGAGGCACCTCGATACGAGCGCGGAGCACGCGGTGCCGGCGCAGGACCGCGGCGAGCGCGCCACGCAAAGCGTCGCGGTCGAGGGTCCCCTCGATACGCAGCGCTGTCGGAACGACCCAGGCAGCGGTGCCAGGCGCGAGCTCTTCGAGAAAGTGAAGCCGTCGTTGGGCGAACGTGAGCGGCGCGACGGGCGCGTCGCTGTGCACGATCACCGTCTCGTGCGAGGTCGTGCGTTCGCCGAGCGCCGCGGCGAGCGCTTCGACTGTCGGATGCTCGAACACGCGGCGCAGGGGGACCGCACGACCCGTGGCCGCCGACAGGCGTGACGCAAGCCGCGTTGCGAGGAGCGAGTGTCCACCGAGCTCGAAGAAGTTGTCGCTCGCCGAGACGCGCTCGACGCCGAGCACCGCCGAGAAGGCGCCAGCAACGGCAGCCTCGAGCTCGGTGCGCGGCGCGACGTGCGCACGGCGCACGGTTGCTCCTTCATCGTCGCGAGGAAGGGAGCGTCGATCGACCTTTCCCGCAGCGCCGCGGGGAAGGTCGTCCAGAAAGACGAACCGCGCCGGCACCATGATGTCGGGCAGCGTGAGCCGGAGCGAGCTGCGGAGACGTGCTGGCAACGTCCGACGGAAAATTGCCTCGCGCGGACGATTCACGAGCTCGACCGATGGCACGGTCACCTGCATGCGGGCTACCGCGCCGTCCCTGGCCGCGGTGCTCACGCACAACGCGCCGTCGCTCGTCCGCTCGAGATCCCAGCCGACGCGCACCGGACGGCCGGCGCGTGCCGCGACCGCGAACAGCTCCTCGGGCTCGACCACGTCGACCACGAGATCGCGGCGCGCGCGGAGCTCGCTGGCGGTCCCAGTCCCCGCCTCCGCCAGCGCGGCGCCACGGAGATCGGAAACGACACGGCGGTTCGGAATGCCGCTGACGATCACACCAGAATCACCGGCGGCCGCGAGCGCCGATGCGATGCCCGCCGTAGTGCCACCGACCTCGTCGAAGGTTCGCACGACGGGCTGTGCATGCTTGCCGTGCACGCTCGCGCCGAGCGAGAGCATCACGTCGTAACGGTAGGCGGTCAGCTCGTTGACGAACCGTCCGCGCTTCGGCGACATGCTGACGTCGACGACGCGCGCGGCGAAGGAGAGCGCGTCGGGCGCGGCGGGATCGCAAACGCGCGGGAAGAAGCGAGGATCGACGAGAAGCTCATCCTCACCACGAAGACGCTCACGCGTCGCACGCGCGAGCGCCGGTGCAGTCGCCGAATCCGGCGCATGCGCAAGCTCGATCGCGAACGCCAGGCCGCGCGCAATCGGGAGGCTGCGTAGGTCGCCGAGGAACACGAAGCCGTCGCTCGCGAGCAACGTGGCGCAGGATTCGAGCACCGCCCTCAGGTAATCGGCGTCCGGGAAATACTGCGCGACCGAGTTGATGACGACGGCGTCGAATGTCTCGCCTTCGAGGCGCGCGAGCTCGTCCGCCGCGAGCGCGTGGAGACCGACGTTCGACAGTCCCCGCGCTTCGGCGTGTCGCGCGACACGTGCCAGCGTTCGCGGCGCCACGTCCATGCCGACATACCGCTCCACCTCGGGCGCGATGCGAAAGAGGAGAAGGCCCGTGCCGCAACCGATCTCGAGCACGCGACGCGGACGGCGCTCGAGGATCCGGCCCACGGTTGCATCGACCCAGGCGCGCATCTCTTGCTGCGGAATCGGTTGCTCGTCGAAGCTGCTCGTCCACCCGCGGAGAT
>CAXSGV010000158.1:0-4593 GCA_964236615.1 uncultured Polyangiaceae bacterium | reverse complement strand
GGTCTCCAGCGTCGTCGTCATCGCCGTAGGCCGCATCGAACACCTCACGCCAAGCCGAGACGTGGCCCCGGTCGGCGTGCGCATGGTGCCCTCTATCGTCGCGGGCAACGACAAACGCAACCAGGCGGGCGTCCTCGCCGCCTTTGCCTTCGCGCAGGACGACGGCCGCGTCGGCAACGTCGTCGTGGCTGCGAAGCGCCGACTCGATCTCGCCGAGCTCGATTCGGTGTCCGCGAAGCTTGATCTGCTCGTCCGCCCGCCCGAGAAATTCGAGCGTCCCGTCGCCCGCGAACCGCGCGAGGTCACCGGTGCGGTATGCGCGGCCCGCGGTCACGAGCGGATCCGGAACGAAGCGCTCCTCCGTTCGCGCCGGATCTCCGGCGTAACCGCGCGCCACTTGAATACCGGCAACCCAGAGCTCGCCCACCGCTCCCGAGGGCAGAATCTCGCCGTGCCGACCGATGACGTACGCGCGCGTGTTGGCGACGGGCCGCCCGATCGGCACTGACAGGACAGGCGCTGGTGCCGCGGGGACCTGCCAGTGCGTGACATCGACCGCGGCCTCGGTCGGTCCGTAGAGGTTGTGCAGCTCGACCCACGGCAGACGCGCGCGAAACCGCTCGACGTGCGCCACCGACAGGGCCTCGCCCGACGCAAGGACGCGCTTCAAGGACGTCAGTGAGGCGAGACCGTCGGCCTCGAGGAACGCGGCGAGCATCGAAGGGACAAAGTGAATGGTGCTGACCGAATGCCTGCGCACTACATCGACCAGGTACGCGGCGTCCTTGTGCCCATCGGGCTTGGCCACGATGAGACGCGCGCCTTCCCGGAGCGCCCAGAAGAGCTCCCACACGGAGACGTCGAAGCCGTAGGGCGTCTTGTGAAGCACGGCCTCGTCAGGGGCGAGCCGAAGCGTCTCTTGCTGCCACTCGATGCGGTTCACGATCGAGCGGTGCTCGACCATCACCCCCTTCGGTTTCCCCGTGGAGCCCGACGTGTAGAGCACGTACGCGAGATCGCCCCCGCGGACGACGACGTCGGGCCTCGACGCCGAAGCGCCCGCGACGCACGCGCGCAACGCGAGAGCGCGCGGCCCCCATGCGTCGAGCTCCGTGTCTTCACAGACGACGACAGCCGCGCCCGCGTCGTCCGCCATCCCGGCTCGGCGCGCGAACGGCACGTCGGGCTCTAGCGGCACATAGGCGGCGCCCGCCTTGAGGACACCGAGGATCGCCGCAACCAGCTCCTTCGATCGCAGCAACGCGATCCCCACCCGATCGCCTGGGCGGACGCCGCGTGCGATCAACGCGTGCGCGACGCGGTTCGCCGCAGCATCGAGGTCACCGTAGGAGTACGCGGACGTGTCGTCGACGACGGCGACGGTCGCGGGCGACAGGGCGACGCGGCGCTCGATCGCGCAGACGACGCTCTCCTCGGTCGGGTAGTCGCGCGTGGGCCCGGCCTGGGGGCCCAGGAGCCGCGCCACCTCCTTGGCGGGGCGGGAGGACAGCCGCGACAGCCGCTCGTCGGGCGTCGCCACCGCCGCGCGCAAGAGGTCGACGAACGCCTCGCCCCAGGCGGTGATGGTCGACTCGGCGAAGAGGTCGACGTCGTACTCGAGCGAGCCGAGGAGCGCGCCACCTTCGGACTCCATCATCGTGAGCTCGAGATCGACCTTCGACGTCTCGAGGTCGGCGTCGACCGGCTCGAACGAAAGACCGTCGCCCGCGAGCGCGGCGCGTGGCGCGTTCTGGAGCACGAACATCGTTTGGAAGAGCGGTGCTCGACTGCGATCGCGAACCGGCGCGAGTGCGTCGACCACTTGCTCGAAGGGCAAGTCCTGGTGCGCATAGGCGGCAAGCGCCCTGTCGCGCACGCGCGCGACCAGCTCGCCGAGCTTCGGGTCGCCACTCGTGTCGATGCGGAGGACGAGGGTATTGGCAAAAAAACCGATCAGGCGTTCGAGCTCCGGCTCCACGCGGTTCGCGACCGGCGTTCCGATCGCAATGTCATCGTGGCGAACGAGCCGCGAAAGCAACGTGCTCCACACCGCGAGCAGCGTCATGAACAGCGTCGCGGAGCTGCGGCGTGCAACGGCGCGAAGCTCGCCAGCGAGTCCCGCATCGATCGCGAATGCGTGGCGGCGACCGCGGAATCCTTGCACGACGGGCCGCGGCCGATCCGTCGGCAGGCCAAGCGGAGCAACGCCGGCGAGCGCTTGTTTCCAGAAGAGGACCTCGGCGTCGACCACGCCGCTCGCGCCGAGCCAGCGACGTTGCCACCGCGCGAACGTCGCGTAGTCGACGGCGAGCGGAGGAAGGGCCGCGGCGTCGCCACGCGCCGAGTACAGCGCGACGAGCTCGTCGACGAGCACACCGATCGACCATCCGTCGGACGCGATGTGATGCATCGTCAGAACGACGAGGTGATCCGTCGCGCCGAGACGCAGAAGAAGCACGCGTATCAGGGGGTCCGCTTGGAGGTCGAATGGCTGTTGCACCTCGGCGCGCGCGAGACGGCGCGCCTCGGCGTCGCGCGCTTCACCGACCAGATCGCCGAGGTCCACGATGCGCAGCGGAACGGGCGCGGACGCGGAAACGGCAATCGCCGGCACGCCGCCCTCGGATGGAAACGTCGTGCGCAAGGTCGCGTGCCGCAACGCGACGGCGGTGAACGACGCTTCGAGGGCTGCCGTGTCGAGCGCGCCACGCAAGCGAACCAACGCGGGTACGTTGTAGAATGCACGTTGCGGCTCGAGCTGATCGATGAACCACAGACGCGCCTGCGCAAACGAGAGCTCCGGCGGAACGGGCGAGCCTTCTGCAGGCACCACGAGCGGCGGGCGCGCTGCGCCGTCGCCTTGCGAGGCTCGTGCAGCGGCAGCAATGACGCGCGCGGTGCCGCCCTCGAAGAGCTTTCGCATCGGCAAGTCGACGCCGAGCGCTCGGCGCACGCGCGCGATGAGCTGCGTAGCCATGAGCGAATGTCCACCGAGGGTGAAGAAGTCGTCGTCGAGCCCGACCGGCGACCGCTTCAAGACCTCTTCGAGGATCGCGACGACGATCGCTTCGATCGGCGTGGGTGCGCGTCCGACCGTGTCCAATGGTGCGCGCATGACGATGTCGAGCGACGCGAGCTCGCGCCGGTCCACTTTTCCGTTCGGCGTACGAGGCAGCGCCGAGCGCGTCACGACCCACGTCGGCAGGTAGCTCGGCGGCACACGCTCGCCGAGCCACGCCCGAAGGTCGTCCGCCGTGGCGCCGGGGTCATTCCCTTTGGCAACCACGTACGCGACGAGGTGCTCGCCGTCGCGCGCAAGAACGACCGCCGCCTGCGCCACGCGTGGGTGCGCCTCGAGATGCGCCTCGATTTCGCCAAGCTCGATGCGATGGCCCCGGAGCTTGATTTGCCCGTCGGTGCGCCCCTCGAAGACGAGCACTCCGTCCGGCCGAAAGCGCGCGCGGTCTCCGGTGGCGTAAATCCGACCACCGCACGGCTCCGACATTCGGAAGCTCGCGCGCGTTCGCTCCTCATCGGCGACGTAGCCTTCAGCGAGCCCTGAGCCTGCGAGCACGAGCTCCCCGATCACGTCCACGCCGAGCGGCGCACCGTGCGCGTCGAGCACATAGGCGCGCGTGTTCGCGATGGGCCGACCGATCGCGACGTAGCGCGCACCGGTTGCCTCTGCGTCGTCGACGCGAAGCACCGTCGACCAAATCGTCGTCTCCGTCGGACCGTAGACGTTCCACAGTGTGCGCGCGCTTCCGAGGAGCTCGCGTGCCAGCTCACGGTTCAGCGCCTCTCCGCCGCAGAGAACGCGTGTTGCGGCGAGATCGAGCCCACCCGCCGCGGTGCACATGCGGAACGTCGAGGGCGTCGCCTGAAGGACCGTCGGGCGCGAATCGGCGATGCGCCTCACGAGGAGCGCGCCGTCCGATGTCTCGTCCTCGTGCGCGAGGATCACGGTCGCTCCGAAAGCGAGCGGACCGAAGATCTCGAGGCCGGCGATGTCGAACGTGAGTGGCGTCACGGCGAGCCATCGATCGTCGGCGGAGAGACCGATCGCGCGGCCGAGGCCGAGCACGAGGTTCGCCACGCTCCCGTGGGACACGCCGACCCCCTTGGGTCGCCCGGTCGATCCCGACGTGAAGAGCACGTACGCCAGGTCGCCAGCCGCGGGCGCAATCTGTACGACCTCGCGCGCCACCGCGCGCGCGTTCGATGGCTCGTCGACGAAGAGGATGCGAAGACCGCCGGTACCTGCGGCAAGCGGCTGCAGAACAGCCTCGCGCGCGCGCTCCGTGACGAGGAGCGCGACGCCCGCGTCGCTGACCATCCCCGCCGTGCGGGCAACGGGCTGCGCGGGATCGATGGGAACGTACGCCGCTCCACAAAGACCAATCGCGAGCAAGGTCTCGACGAGCGTCGTCGTGCGGGCGAGGGCGACCCCTACGCGGTCACCGCGCGCGAGCCCAGCGCCCGCGAGAACATCGGCAAACGCGCGCGCGCGGGCCGCGAGCTCGGCGTAGGTGCAGCTACCGTCCGGCGCTTCGATCGCGACGCGTGCGGGATGCTCGCGCGCCGCGCGCAGAA
>CAXSGV010000157.1:11538-12965 GCA_964236615.1 uncultured Polyangiaceae bacterium | reverse complement strand
TGGAGCTCAGGTCGCCGCGGGCGACGTCGCCGAGGGCCCGCTCGCGGAGCTCCCCAAAGGCATCCATCGCCGTCGGCTCGACGTATCGAACGAGCAGGACGTGGAGTCCTTCGTGAGCTGGGCGCACGAGCAGATGGGCGGGCTCAACGGGCTCATCAACAACGCCGGCATCTTGCGCGACGGGCTGCTCGTGAAGAAGGATCGCGCCACGGGTGCCATCACCAAGCTCTCCACCGATCAGTGGAACGCCGTCATCGGCGTCAACCTCACCGGCGCGACGCTGATGGTGCGCGAGGTCGTCTCGAAGATGGCCGCCACCGATCAGAAGCCTGGCGTCGTCGTGAACATGTCCTCGATCGCACGTCACGGTAACCGCGGTCAGTCGAACTACGTCGCTGCCAAGTCGGCGCTCGCGGCCAACACGGTCACGTGGTCGCGTGAGTTCGCGCCGTTCGGCGTGCGCGTCTGCGCGATCGCCCCCGGCATGGTCGAAACCCCGATGACGCAGGGTATGAACCAGAAGGCACGCGACGCGCTCGTCGCAGCGATTCCGGTCGGCCGCGTGGGCTTGCCAGAGGATCTCTGGCTCGCGGTGAAGTTCGCGCTCGAGTGTGACTACTTCAACGGTCGCACCATCGACGTCGACGGCGGGCTCTCGATGTGACGAGGCGAGCCGACATCGGCTCGCCCCTGTACCGGCCCCTGTACCGAGCTCCTGACGTGCGGTCGCTGCTCGTCCTCGTATGCGCGGCGCTCACTGCATCCGGCTGCTCGCGCAAGGCTCCTCCGCGCGGCTCGACCGCGACCGCGAGCGCCGTGGACGCTGCCGCCGCGGTGCCCTCGGCGAGCTCTGTTGCCGCCCCGGTGACGATGTGGCCCGCGGGCGTGCTGGCGTATCCAGGCGCGCGTGCGATCTGCAACCAGCACCTCGTGATGCGCCCCACGCTTGCCGCCGATCAGGGCAAGCCGTGGCGCGAGGTCGCGTGGCAGTCGTATGGTGTGGCCGACGACGCCGCGCGCGTGATCGCCTTCTACAACCGGGACGCTGGCGCCATCACGACCGACGGCGACGAGACCACGATCTACGTCGACGGCGGGATCCGGCTATCGATCTTCACGCTTCCGACGAAGAGGGTCTTTCCGAAGTGCGCCGACGGAGCGCCGGCGGCGACCGAGCGCGCGCTGATCGTCGTTCACAAGCAGACGATCAAGTGAGTCAGTGCTTCGCGATGGAACCGACGGTCTCGTGCCACGTCACGACCGCGATGAGGCAGAGCATCATCAAGAGACCGACGGCGTGAACCCGCGCTTCGATCTTCGCGTCGGGCTTGCGGCGTGAGGCGGCCTCGAACATGAGGAACAACAGGCGCCCACCGTCGAGCGCGGGGATGGGCAGCAGGTTGAAGAGCCCGAGGTAGACGCTGATG
>CAXSGV010000157.1:0-11528 GCA_964236615.1 uncultured Polyangiaceae bacterium | reverse complement strand
CAAGTTGAACCCGCCGAGGTAGGCCGACAGCGCGCCGAGGAACTTGAAGGTGTCGCCCGCGCCGCTGCGCACCGCGCCCGCGGTCTCTTTGACGATACCGACGGGGCCGGAGACCTCCGCCTTCTCCTTGCCGGTGATCCACCGCGCGAGCCCACGCACGGTGCCGTAAACGACCTTCGGCGGCTCGGTGACGCTGAGCACCGCGGCCTCGCTCGCCGAGACCTTCACCACGTGCGAGGGCATGCCGATCTGGATCTTGCCTTCGTACTTCTCGCCCAGCTTCGTGGGCGTGGGCGTCTTGTGCAGCTGGGTGCCGTCACGCTCGATGAGGATGTCGACCGGCTCGCCGGGGTGGCTACCGACGGCGTTCTTCAGCTCGTCCCACGTGTGGATGGGCGTGCCGTTGACCGCGAGCACTTTGTCGCCGTCCTTGATGTCGGCGTGCGCTGCGGGACCGTTCTCGGCGACCGAGATCCTCATGCTGGTCTCGTCGATCTCGAGCCGACCCGCGAGGAGGAACCCGAAGAACATGAGCACGGACGCGAACAGGTAGTTCGCGAGGGGACCCGCGGCGATCGTGACGATGCGCGCCCACAGGGACGCATTCATGTAGCTGCCGGGGTCCTTCGGATCGTTGTCCTCGTAGGGGTTCATCCCTGCGATCTGCACGTAAGCGAGAAACGGGATGATCGCGACCTGGTAGACGGTCGGGCTCCCCTTCGGCTGGTGCTTGAACAGCGTCGGCCCGAAGCCGATCGAAAACTTCACGACGCGCATCCCGAATTTACGAGCTGCGAAGTAGTGACCGCCCTCGTGAACCACCATCAGGACAGCGAGCCCGAGGGCAGCGAGGAAATAGGAGGCGATCGACATTACCCCTAAGTCTAAGGCGCGCCGGCCGCTCTGGCCATCGTCCTCCACCAGA
Source organism: uncultured Polyangiaceae bacterium (assembly GCA_964236615.1). Lineage (GTDB taxonomy): Bacteria > Myxococcota_A > Polyangia > Polyangiales > Polyangiaceae > CAXSGV01. Next base: position 10,603 of record CAXSGV010000157.1, on the reverse strand, counting down.
TGCCGTCGCGGGTGCTTCGCACGAGGCCATCGCGCTCGAATTTTGCGAGCAAACGGCTCACGGTCTCCGTCGTGGCGTTCACCATGTTCGCGATGTCCTTTCGACGCAGCGGAAGCGCAATGAAGTGCCCCTGGCCGAGCGGGGTGCCGTGGGTCCGAGCGAGCCCCTCGAGGAGGTGCTTCACCCGTTCGTCGACCGACCCGGAGACGAGCTCGTCGATGCGACGCACGTGCGCACGCAGCTCGTCGGCCGCGCGGCGCAGGAAGAACTGCGCGAGCAATGGCGTGCGTGAGACGACCTCGGCGACCCCTGCGCGATCCATGACGACGATCACGGTCGAGCGCAGCGTGATGACGCTTGCCGTCGAAGGCCGGCCGTCGAGTGTCGAGACGTCGCCGACGACGTGAGGCGCGCGCATCACGTCGAGCACGACGTCGTCGGCGCTGTCGATGGACGACTTGCGCACCGCCTTCGCTGCCCCGCGCACCAAGAAGACGACGTGGGTCGCGATCGCGCCTTGATCCACGAGCGCGACGTTCGCGTGGACCGTGCGGTGTGTGGCGAGGCCTGCGAGCTGCGCGATGGTCTCGGCTCCCACCCCGCCGAGCCCTGGGACGAGGCGCAGCTCGGCAGCAACATCGAAGGCAGAGCGAGGGGGCATGCGGTTGTCGTAGGCCGCGCGTATAACGGCGACCTGCGAAAATATGCGGAGCCTCGAGGGCGGAGCAAGACCTCCGATCGACAATTGCGGCTGAGACGACCATCGCGCCTCGCGCCCGCCTCCATTCTCATGCTGTCGATGGCGCTGTCGCTGCCGCGCTGGGCCTTCGCCGACGACGAAACCGACGAAGTGCGCGTGCGCGGCTCGCAAGCGTCGGAGTTTACGTCGCGCGCGAAGGTCGAGGACGCGCCGCGCGAGGTGACCGACGTCGCGAGCCTCGTCGAGCCGATGCCGGGCGTGCACGTGCGACGCCTCGGCGCCGACGACAGCTTCACGACGCTGTCAATCCGAGGCTCGAGCTCGAGCCAAGTGGCGGTCTACCTCGCCGGCGTGCCGCTCACCGGCGGCGGCGATCCCACGGTCGACATCTCGACGTTGCCGTTGTGGCCCGGCGCGCAGGCGCGCGTGCATCGGTCGTTTGCGCCGGCCACGCTCGGTCCGGGATCGCTCGGTGGCACCCTCGTTCTCGAGCCACCGGGCCCGGGCGCGCGCACGGGCAGCGAGGTGTGGGCCGCCGCGGGCTCGTTCGGCGCGCTCCGCATGCGGGCCGGCGACGTACGTGCGTTCGATTGGGGCGGAGATGCGCGCATCGTCACGGCACTGAGCGCGTCGCGGTCCGATGACGGTTTCTCGTACTACGACGAGAGGTCGGGCGGCTTCGTGAAGCGGGAGAACGCAGGTCACGCGGCGGTGAACGGCCTCGTGTCGGTGACGCGTCCGGTGCAATGGACGAACGCCTCGGTGGGAAGCGTGCGCTTTACAACCATCGTGCAGGCCAGGAAGCAGCAGCTTCCTGGAACCTTGAGCGATCCCACGCCGAACGCTCTCCTCTCGACGACGCGGCTCATCGAGTCCATGGAGCTTCGCGGGCCGACGGGCGGCGGAGCGGGTGCATGGAGCGTGGCCGCGTGGGGGCGTCGCGACGACGTGGCGCTCCGACCCGATCACGATCAATACGTGCCTGGCGTGACGCGCACCCAAGAGGCGTCGATCGCCGCGGGCGCGTCCGTGGGTTGGCGCGGGCACGTGCATCCTGCGGTCACGATCGACTCACGCGCCGAGCTGATGGGCGATCGCTTTGCGCCGGGTGACGTCGAAGGCGCCGCGCCCATCGCTGCAGGGGCGCGTCGCGTGCTCGGCGCTCTCGCAGCCGACGGCTCGTGGCGACCATCGCGCGCGTGGACACTCGGTGCAAGCGGTCGTGTCGAGGGTTGGCGTGACGTCGTGCTCGGCGGGATCACGCCAGGCGATGACCGAACCGAGGCGCGGCCCACAGGTCACCTCGGAGCCGAGCTTGCGTCGGGCGATTTTACGTTCGCCGCGCACGGCGGTGCGGTCGCTCGCTCGCCGAGCTACACCGAGCGGTTCGGTACGCGTGGCTCTTTCATCCCCAATCCGACGCTGCGCACCGAGTCGGCGTGGACGATCGACGCGGGACTCCGGCATGTGACGCGAGCGGGGAAATGGCGGGTTCACTCCGAGCTCGCAGGGTTCGGCACCTGGGCGAACGATCTGATCGTGTTCGTTGCGAAGGGGCAGGGTGGTCGCCTGCGCGGGGAAAATATCGGACGCGCTCGCGTGCTCGGGGTGGAGGCCGATCTCGGCGTCCGTGCTTACGGTTTCGATGTGCGTGCAGTTTACACCGGACTCGCGACGACGAATTTCGGCGACTGCGACAACGTGCTCGGTGGGTGTTTCAGGCCGCCTCTCCCCGGCCGCCCCCAACACGACATCGTCGGCGATGTGGCCTACACGCTCGGTCCAGTGCGCGTTCGCTACGGAGTCGATGCGGTGGTCGGCATGCGCGCGGATCTGAAGGGTGCGTTCCCGATTCCTGCGCGCGTCCTCCACGGGGCCGGCGTGCGCGTCGACGTTCCGCATGTTCGCGGCCTGCGCGTGGGCTTCGACATCCGAAACCTGTTCGACCTTCGCGTGGCGACCTACTCCGATGTGCTCGGCGAGAGCAAACGCGGGATCGGGGACTCCTTCGACTACCCACTCCCCGGCCGCACGATGATGCTCACCGTGCGCTGGGTCGCGAACGCGGAATCGCCGTGAAAAGGCCATGAATGAATAGGTGGCGGCCGCCCTCGTCTAGGGAACCCTATGACGCTCCATCGCATCGCGCAGGCCGTTCCGTGGGTTGCCTCGCTGACCGTGCTCGTGTGGGGTTGCACCATCGAGACCACGACCGTCGGCCCCAATGTCTCCGACGCGGGCGCGTTCGACTCGAGTGAGCCGACGCCCGGCGACGCCGCCAAGGGGGATGCGGGCAAGAGCGACAACAGCTGCGTGACGACGATCAGCGGGAGCGTCTACGACCCCGCCGGCAAGAACCCGCTCTACAACGTGATGGTCTACGTGCCCGCACGCAAGCTCGACCCGATCGCGACGGGCCCCTCGTGCGACGAGCGCTGCGGTGCCTTGCCCGCCGGCTCGGCGGAATCGGCGACTCTCTCGAACGCCAAGGGGGAGTTCACGCTGACCACGAAGTCGCTCGCGGCCGACGCGACGGAGGCGTCGATCGTGATCCAGACGGGCAAGTGGCGTCGGGAGGTGACGCTCCCTTCGATCGTGCCGTGCCGCAACAACGTCATCACGACCCACGATCTGACGCGGCTACCGAGGAGCCAAGCGGAAGGAAACGTTCCGCGCATTGCGATGGTGACGAGCCCGCTCGAGACACCGGAGTGCTTGCTGCGGAAAATCGGCATCGCGGACACCGAGTTCACGGGGCCGGGTGGCGGACAGGATGCGGGAACGGGCGCGGGCCGCGTTCACCTCTTCAAGTCGCTCGGAGGCGGCACGGCGGCGGGAGGCTCGCTCGGAGCAAAGGCGCTCTACGAGTCGAAGACCACGCTGTTCAACTACGACATGGTCTACCTCGGCTGCGAGGCGGACGAGCCCTACAAAGACTCGGGCACGAGCAGCGGCATCGAGGCCGTCGCACGCACCGCGATTTACGACTACGCCAACGCGGGCGGGCGGCTCCTCACGAGTCATTACGGCTACTACTGGTTGAAGTATGGCCAGCAAGGACCGAACGGAAATTTTCGGTCGACTGCGGCCTGGGTGTCGACGTCCCCGTACTCGTCGTCGTTCGCCATCGAGACGAGCTTCCCGAAAGGGCAAGCGTTCTCGGACTGGCTCACCGCCGTCAGCGCGACGGTCACGCCAGGAACGATCGCGCTGAAGGACACGCGAGACGACGTCGGCGCTGTGGGCCCCGGCACGACGCCCTGGATAAAGGGCACGACCCCGACCGCCAGCACGAAGGCCTTCTCGTTCAACGCGCCGGTGGGGGCGGCCGCAGCGCAGCAGTGTGGTCGCGTCACGTTCTCCGATGTTCACGTAGGCTCGGCCGACAAACCGGGGACGGTCTTCCCGCTCGGTTGCACGACAGCCGAGATGACGCCTCAGGAGAAGGCGCTCGAGTTTCTCTTCTTCGATCTCGGCTGCGTGATGGACGACACGCAAGCGCCGCCCATGCCGCAGTAGCTTTGTTGCCGCTGTGGCCTCGCCTCGCTAGCGTTTGAGGGAGAGGTACTGATTCGCGTGGTCCAAGAAGTCGTTGGCGGCCGTTATGCTCTGATCGCTCATCTCGGCGGCGGCGCAGTTTCGGACGTCTCGCTGGGAAAGATGACCGTCGCGCCCGAGGAGAAGCCGGACCTCGAGCGGATCGTCGTGATCAAGCGCGTGAAGTTCGGCGCCGATGCCGAGCCGAAGGTCGCGGCGCAGTTCGCGGCCGAGGCGGGCTTGGCCATGCGCTTGAACCACCCGAACATCGTGCACGCGCTCGAGGCCAGCGAGGACGACAACGGTCCGTTCCTCGTGCTCGAGTACCTGCAGGGGATCACGCTCGCACGCCTTCGTTCGCGAGCGTTGCGACGCGCCGGCGGTCTGCCGCGCGCAACCGTTCTGCACCTCGTCACCGAGCTCGCGACGGGTCTCGCGTACGCGCACGCGCTCGAGGACGACGCGGGCAAATCGCTGAAGGTGATTCACCGCGATCTTTCCCCGGAAAACATCCTCGTGACCTACGAAGGCACGGCGAAGATCGTCGACTTCGGCCTCGCGCCGGTCGCAGCGACTTCCGAGGCACGCGCTGGCGGGATGAAAGGCAACCTCGCGTACGTCGCGCCGGAACAAGCGCGCGCGGGCGTGACGCTCGACGCACGCGCGGATGTTTTCGCGCTCGGCGTGATCATGTGGGAGCTGCTTGCGGGCAGACGGATGTGGGAAGGGCTATCCGAGGCCGACGTCCTCGGCCGGCTCGCCGACAACATCACGCTTCCTTCTGTCCGCACCTTCGCGCCCGATGTGTCGCCGGAGCTCGACGCGATCTGCGCGCAGGCGCTCGCGAAGATTCGTGACGATCGCTTCGACTCCGCGTTCGAAATGCGCGCAGCCATCGACAAAGCTTCCACGGCGCCCGAGCTCCGCACGACGGCGCGCGAGGTCGGTGAGCTCGTCAGCTCGTTGTTCGACGACGAACGCCAGAAGATGAACGCGATCGTCGCCGAGGCCGTCGCGCGCACCTCGGGCACCACGCGATCGGTGCCGAGCGTCGCGCCACCTCCACCGCCGAACGCGTTCGCCGATGCCGACTCGAACCCGAGCCTCCCCGTCGACGCCGCCGGCACGCCAGTGCCGCCGGGTCCGGTGACGCCACGAGCAGAAACGCTCGACGACGACGCCTGGGCCATCGCGGAAGAAGCCGCGCCCTCGTCAGCCCCTTTCAGCGCCCGCGAGACCGCAGCGCCAGCGGCTGCCCGCGCGGCGGTCAGCGCGCCCGAAGCCGCACCGTCTGCGCCCGCAGCACCCGTCAGCGCGCCCGAGGTCACGGCGTCCTCGCCCGCGTTGCCGCCCGACACGTCGCCGCGCGTCGAAATTTTGCGCATCGAGCACGGACCGTCGCGCGATCGGCGCTTCGCCTATGCGATGGGCGCAGCGATTGCGGTCGCGTTCGCGAGCGTCCTGGTCGTGGCGATGACGCGAAAGGACGAGCCGAAGACCGACGACGTGGTGGCTCGACGCCGTCTTCCGGCCTCGGAGCCCGCGGTCACGACAGCGCCTCCGGTCATCGCCGCGGTGGAGCCCGAAGAGGTCACGGTCGAGATCCGCGTGACACCACCGACGGCGCACATCTTCGTCGACGGCGTGAAGGCGGCGAACAATCCGCACCGCGTGAAGGTCGTGCCCGGAAAATTCCCGCACGAGATCCGCGCCGAGGCCGACGGCTTCGCGCCGTACACGACGACTATCCCGTTCGACCGCACCCGCACGCTCGACGTCGCGCTACCGCCGAAGGCGCGCTTTGCGGCACCGACCACGCCGGCCGCATCGACAGCGCCCAAGTACCCGGCCCTCGCGCCAAAGCAGAACGGCGACAATCCTTACTGATCGCCGCCTCAGGGCAGCGGGTGCGCTTGAAAGAAGCTCACCATCGTGTCGGTCGCACTGACGCTGCTCGACGTCTTGCCGAGGAACGGGATCGGGACGCCGCCAGGCCAGGTATGACCGCCGCCGTCGACGGTGCAGAGCGTGACCTGCGCGCCCTCGCTGCACGTGCCGTAGTCGACGCACTTCGTATCGCCGTGATCGAAGATCGTCTTGCCGCTCGCGAGGCAGCTGTCTTTGGCGCGCCAGATCGAGATGGTCTCGTTGACGGAGCGAAAGGAAATGCCCGCCGCGATGTCGAGCGGGATGACGGGCGTGCCGCCGTTGTATTTCACGACCGGATCCGAAGTGCCGTGGAAGTGCAGCACCGGCACCGCGCGCGTCGGCGTGCACTGCGTCGCGGGGAAACCTTCGACGCCGGACACGGGCGCGACCGCGGCGAAGACGTCGCTCATCTCGCACGCGAGTCGGTAGGAGAAGAAGCCACCGTTCGAGAAGCCGGTCGCGTAGACGCGCTTGGGATCGACGCAGTAGTCGGCAGACAGCTTCGCGAGAAGCGCCTTGACGTACGCGACGTCGTCGACGCCGCCGGTCCACGCGTCGCCGCAGCAGTCGCCGGAGTTCCAGCTGTTGCCGACGCCGAATGGGTAGACGACGACGAAGTTCTTCGACTCGCTCGCCGGGTTCATGCGTGAGATGACCCTCTGCTGCAATCCATCGGACGTGAAGCCGTGGAAGTTGAAGACGAGCATCGTGCCCTTCGCGGGGTCGTAGCTCTTGGGAACGTGCACGATCGCGGTGCGCGGAAGGCCGCCCGACGTGATCGTCACCGTGCGCTCACCGGCGAGCTGCGTCTTGCTGCCGCTGGCGCACGCAAACGGATCGGTGCTCGGCGCTGGCGTCGTGGCTTCGAAGGTCGGAGCGTCGTGCGGTGCGCTCGCGGGATCGGGATCGCTCGTCGGGTAGATCCCTTCGAGGCTCTCGCCGGCATCGGCGCGCGGACCTGCGTCGGCCGCAGTGCCTTGCCAGTAGCCTTGCTGGACCTCGCTGCTGCCGCAGGCTGCGGATGCGAGCACGGTCGTCGCCGCGACGACGACCAAACCGAATGTGCTCGAACGCATGACCACACGCGGTAGCACTTCGTTTCCGCGCGCCCATCCCGCAGCGCGCCCGTCGTGAAAATAGGTAAGACCTCAGGGCATGGGGTGCGCACGAAAGAACGCGACGATCGCGTCAACGTGGGTCGTCCAGGTCCACGTCGTCGCCGTTGCCATGGCGAGTCAATACCTCGCAAGGGAGAGGCCGGCGTTGTGGTAGCTTCCCGGGCCTACTTTCAAGCCTCAAACCCGCAAGAGAACCACCATGACCCAGAGCTCGAATCCCGGACAGAAGCCCCAAACGTCAGGTGCCGGAGGCGGCGGCAACAACGGTGGTGGCGGTGGCATCCAGCTGACCGGCGGCGCCGCGATCCTCGCGCCCGTGACGGCGTTCCCGAACGGCGTGCCGAGCAACGCGCTCATCTTGATCCCGCTCGGCCCCAACGGCGCGCCGATCGAGAAGCAGATCGTCGACGGACCGGTCGCGCTCAAGGAAGAAGAGGTCTGGAAGCTGCTCGGGTTCAACGGCCCGGCCGTCCAGGTCCAAGACGATCAGGGGCGACCGATCGCGATCGGCCTCGAGGATCTCCTCGCCGGTCTCGAGAAGCACTGGGTCGAGAACAACGACGATCTCATGCGCGGCCGCATCTACGCGCAGGAGCTCATCAAGCACGCGCGTCACGCGAAGGCCGAGGGCGTCCTCGCGAAGATCGTCGCCCTCGGCGGTGATGGCGAAGACTGGCTCGCGCTCGGCGTCACGCAGCTCGCGCAGAGCAAGCTCGAAAAGGCCGAAGCGACGCTCAAGGGCGCGCAGAACCTCCTCAAGGACAACCCGTTCCCCGCGCTCCACCTCGCGAAGCTCGCGCACGAGAAGAAGGATCCGAAAGCCGAGCGCGAGAGCGTCGAGCGCGCGATCCAGATGGACGCGAACTCGGTCGACGCGTGGGCTTACCTCACGAACTTCCTTCGCGAGGCCGAAGGCGGCAGCGAAGAATCGGCGATCAAGGAGGTCGAGACCCTCGCCGCAAGCCCGATGAACTCCAAGTCCGCCGCGCCGTACGTCGCGCTCCAGGGCTTTTACGCCGGTGAAGACGCCACGCGCGACAAGGCGATCGCCTTCGCGAAGAAGGGCGTCGAGCGCTCGGGCAACGATCCTCTCGCGCTCCTCTGCCTCTCGGCGCTGCTCGGTCAGTCGGGCAAGCTCGACGAGGTCATCAAGCTCCTCGCTCCGCACGAGCCGAAGATGCTCCAGGACGTGCGCCTCGCGCACAACTACTTCGAGGCGCTCTTCCAGTCGAAGGACATGCCCAAGATCACCGCGCTGCTGAACAAGCTCGCGACATCGCCGAACAAGGAAGTGAAGCAGTTCGCGATCGAACGCTCGCGCGCCATCTCGCAGATGCTGCAGCAGCAGCAGCAGCAGCTCCAGGGCGCAGGCCGCTAGGTCACGCGGTCGCCCCTCTTCGTCAGGATGAAGAGGAAGAGGGGCCCGCCCACCATCGCGGTGACCGCGCCGACCGGTGGTTCCCAGTGGAGCCATCGAAAGAGGGCGCGGCTCAGGAGATCGCACACGACGAGCGTCGCGCCGCCGACGAAGAAGGATGAAGGCAGCGTCACGCGCACGTCGGGCCCGACGATGCGGCGAAGCGCGTGCGGCACGATGAGACCCACGAAGCCGATGAGGCCGGTGACGCTGACGATGGCGCCGACCACGAGTGAGCACGCGAAGAAGGTGCGGCGCTCGAGCGCACGCACGTCGACGCCGAGGTGCTGCGCCGGCTCGTCGCCGAGCGCCAGCAGGTTGAGGCGACCGGCGTCGGCCAGCAAGATCGCGAACCCGATCCCCACGTGGACGCTCACGGCAGCGAGCGACGCGACGGAGGGCACATCGAGAAAGCCCATCAACCAGAACAGCAGCTCCTGCGCTTTGCTCGCGCTGACGAGCGTCTTCAAGAAGGTGATCGCGGCCGATGCGATCGCGTTCACGACGAGGCCGGCAAGCAGGATGGAGGTGCCGCTAGCCGCACCACCGACGCGCGCGAGCCAATAAACGATGGCCGTCGCACCGAGACCGCCGGCGAGCGCCGCGACAGGAACGAGCGAAGCCCCCAGCATCGTCGCGCTCGTGATGCCGAGCAGGATCGCGATCGTGGCGCCGAGCGCCGCCCCGCCAGAAACGCCGAGGACGAACGGCTCGGCGAGTGGGTTGCGCAGCACCGTTTGAAAGGCAACGCCGACCACGGCGAGGCCCCCGCCGGCGACTGCGCCAAGCAACACGCGCGGCAAGCGCGCATCCAGGACGATCGTGCGATCGAGCGAGTCGGCGTCGGTGAACGCGCGCACGAGCGACACGGGCTCGGACCCGAACGAGGTGGCCACGGCCACGGTGACCGCGAGAACAGCAGCGCCGACGACGACCGCAGTCAGCGTCGAGGTGGCCTGACTCAGCGCAAGACCTCGTCCTGCTTCGAGTTGCCGAGACTGCCCGCGCGTCGGCCCTTGATGTCTTCTCGCTCCTTGCTGTTCAAGAGCGAGTTCGACGAGAGGTCGGGGATGCGTTCGGCCGTGCGTTGATCCTCTATGTTGCGGAGGGCGACGGTGATGCGGCCCTTCTCGGTCGCGAGCGAGATGAGCTGGGCCTCCGGGATGGTCAGGCTGAGCGTGAGGAGCGAGTTCACCGTCGAGCCCGGGCGCGCCAGCGTCACCGAGTCGCGCGAGGTGTCGAGGCCTGACGCGAGCACGAGAACGCGCTGCAGGAGAACCACCGCGGCGACCGGACCATCCACACCGGAGCGCGCGGTAAGGGCTTCTTGCGGCGTGGTGCCCGGCTGCGCGAGGACGCCGATGATGTCGACGTAGTCGCCCGGACGAATGAGAACGTTGCTCGTATCCTGGCGCGCCGTGCGCACACAGACCGCGCGGTTGCCTGGCGCGACGAGCGAGCTGAGGTCGACCTTCTCTTGGTCCATCGTGTCGACGTCGGTCCACATCAAGGTCTCGTTCGCCTGGAGCGCGTGGAGCGTGCGGAGGCCAAGCAGCTTGCCGCGCTCGACTTCCTTGATGGCGCGGTCCTCGACGTAGGCCTGCGGCACCTCACGCGTGCCGAGCATCTCGTCCGTGACGACCTTGTCGCGCTCGATGAGCTTCACGACCATCAGCACCTTGATCTTCTCGCCACCAGACGCGGCTGCTGCAAAGCGTTGCTGGTAGAGGGCCGAGAGAACCATCCCGACCGCCAAGACGAACAGGGCGACCAATTGTGCGCGTCGGTTCATGAGGCCTCTAGCGTACCAGGACTTTTTGGCCGTGGCCGGCCGCTGCACCGAGTGTTGCTGCGGGCACGGTCTCGCTCAAAGTACCGCCGGGGGGCTAGACTGACCGCCGG
>CAXSGV010000156.1:2711-12966 GCA_964236615.1 uncultured Polyangiaceae bacterium | reverse complement strand
CCCCCAGTCCGTGTAATATGCATTTTCGTGGGGGACGAGCTTCGGGCCGTTGCCATTGTGGACGTCGCGCACCATCGTCGCTTCGCTGCAGCCGAGGCCTTGAAGCTTGGTCGCGCCGGGGTAGCCGTACGAAGCATGATCGCCGCCGCTCGCGTAGAGCACGGGGTGGTGGCGCTGGCCGCTGAAGTCCCAGAAGCGCACGCCGCCGATCGAAGCGGAGTCGGTGGGGTCGCAGACGTTGTAGTGCGGTGCTTCGGTCGTCGGATCCTTCGCCGGTAGCGCGTTCGCGCCTTCGAGCGGGATCAGCTTGAAGTCGTCGCCCGTCGAGTGGCGGTCGGTATAGAGGGCGACGATGTGGCCAGTGTCGAGATCGACGAACACCGCGCCGCCTTCGAAGTCCCCCTCGTGATTGTCGAAGCTGAATTTGTTGTAGGGATAAAAAAGCATGAACGTCAGCGCGACGTACTTGCCATTCCGGTCGCTGCCCGACGGATGCACGACGGTGAAGAGGTCGATGCCATCGGGCAGGTTGCGCGAGTCGTCGACCGTCGGGACGAACGAGGCGGGGTCGTAGGACCCGCCGGGCTTGTTCATGCAAAGCCAGAAGTTCGGTCCCTCACCAATCTTCGGGTCGTTCGCGTGCCGCGTGCTCGCGCCATCCTGGAATGTCGCGGCGCGGAGCGAGTCGAGCGTCGGCTTCGTATCGACGACCTCGAGCGTCGCGTCGTCGTTGTCGAGACGCCACACGAGCGTGGAGCGTTGGACGTAGAAATTCGCGTTGCCCGGCCACGCCGACTCGCTGTCGCCCGACGTGTGATCGCCGGTGCCGAGGTTGAACGCGAATGCCGGCGCGTAGCTCTTCGCCATCGCGTCCTCGAGGGCGTCGTCGAGCCCGTCGTCGTCGGCGTCGCATCCTCCCGGCGCCGGCGCCTCGATGCGCTCGGCGTCGAGGCACCTGCGCGGGCTCTGGCCGCCGTCGATGCACGTGCCGATCGCGCGGACGACGTTTTCCGCGTTGCACGCGGCCACGCTGGAATCGGGCGACGCCTCGGGATGGCCAGCGTCGCCACCGAGATCACCCGCATCGCCATCGCCATCGATCGGGACGTCGTCCGAGCCGCAGTCGGCGGATGCGGCCACCAAACAAGCGACGAGAAGCGAGGTCCAGCGTGCTGCGGTACGCAAGTTGTTCCTTTCAGTGAACCACTCACCCCGCGGCCCGTCGAGCGCCGCCGGCGATCGCACGCCAGCCCGCTTGAAGTATCCTCACCTCGTATGCAAAGCGCCCACCTGACCTACGCCACTCGAAAATCGAAGCTCGCGCTCGCGCAGTGCCGCGCGTTCATCGCGCGCTTGGTGGCTGAAAATCCAGGGCTTCAGGTGACAGAGCTCGAGGTCGTCACGACCGGGGATCGCATTCAAGATCGTCCCCTCTCCGAGGTCGGTGGGAAGGGTCTCTTCGTGAAGGAGATCGAAGAGGCGCTGCTCGAACGTCGTGCGGACGTCGCGGTGCACTCGATCAAGGACGTGCCTTCGGAGCTCCCGCCGGGCCTCTCGATCGTGTGCGTGCCGCGTCGCGAGGACGCGCGCGATGTCTTGGTCTCGCCTCGCCACGGCACGCTCGCCGATCTACCGAAGGGTGCCAACGTCGGAACCTCGAGCCTTCGTCGCCTCGTCGCGCTCAAGGCGGCGCGCCCCGATCTCCACATCGTGACGCTGCGTGGGAACGTCGACACCCGTCTTCGCAAGGTCGACGCCGGGGAGCACGACGCGATTGTGCTCGCGCGAGCGGGCCTCGTTCGCCTCGGCCTCGAAGCGCGCGCGACCGAGGTGCTCTCCCCCGAGATCTCGCTGCCTGCCGTCGGCCAAGGCGCCCTCGGGATCGAAGCGCGCGACGGCGCAGGCGAAGCGCTCGTGCGCACGCTCCTCGCCAAGGTGCACGATCCCGAAGCGGCAGTCTGCGTCGCCGCGGAGCGTGGCGTGATGATCGCGCTCGAAGGCGACTGCAAGACGCCACTCGGCGCTTACGCCGAGCGCAGCGCCGATGGCACCAAGCTCTGGCTACGCGCGTTCGTTGCCGATCCGGACGGCGCTCGTCTCGAGCGCGGCGAGCGCACGATCACGTGGCCCACGTCGGAGGCGGACGCACGCGCGGTCGGCGTCGACCTCGGTTCGAGCTTGCGGGCGGCCCGCGCCTGACTATTCTGGGGGCGACGTGCCCCAATTCCCGCTGATTTCGCGCGTTCTCCCTTCGATTGGGCGCCAATCCATCCTCTCCAGCCGCGTTTCGAGGCCGGTCGTGAGCACGATCACGGCCCTCGTGGTCGGGCTCGCTCTCTTTTTCCTGCCCTCGATCGCGCGCGCCAAATCGGTGTCGACGACGACGTCGCAGGCCGAGGCGCAGGTGCTCGAGGTGCCCGGCCAGCCGAGCGCCTACTACTACCGCCCGCGCAGCCGCGATCAGAAGCACATCATCATGTTCCTCCATGGTCGCGGCGGTAACGCGGCCGAGGATTGCCGCAAGTGGGCGCGCGCCGCGTCGATGTTCGGTTGGGTCGTGTGCCCGCAAGGCCCCGACGATCGTGGCGGCGGCTCGCGTACGTGGGCGAACAACCCGGTGCAGGCGCAGGCGATCATCGACGCGACGGTCCTCGCGCTCAAAGAGAAGTTCAAGTCGAAGGTCCGCACGCGCGGCAACATCCTCATCGGCTTCAGCGAAGGCGCCTTCATCGCGATGCAGGTCGGCCTCAAGGAGCCGAAGGTCTGGGATCGCTGGTTGATCCTCGGCGCGAGCGATCAGTACTGGATGAACAGCGACACCAAGGCCGCGCTCGAAGAGAGCCGCAAGAAGATCCGCCGCGTCTACCTCCTCACGGGCGAGAACGACGGCGTCGCCGAGAACACCAAGCGCGCGGGTGACATGCTGCTCGCCGCGAAGATCCCGGTGAAGGTCCGCATCATGCCCGGCATGGGCCACGAAGTTCCGAGCGACCGGATGATCACGACGTACCGGCGTCCGCTCCGCTGGTTGGTGGCTTCGAGCAAGTAGACTTGCGCGTCGTCCGAGCCAAACGAACGCCCGGGCGACATCGTCCGGTCCCGTCCCTCGAGGACGTGCGGCACCTCTCGTCACGGTTTCCGGCGGCACGCCTGCGCGAGGTCCCGGTCGTGCGCGCGTCGAGCCTCGATCGCGTCGCCGATCCGTCGGGCACCACGAAGATCTGGCTCGCGCTCGAGTCGCTGCAGATGACGGGCAGCTTCAAGGTGCGTGGTGCGCTTCACGCGATGGCCGCTGGCATCGCCGAAGACGCAACCGAGTTCGTGGCCGCGAGCGCGGGCAACCACGGCGCCGGTGTGGCCTACGCGGCGGCGGTGCTCGGCGCGCGCGTCCGAGTCGTCGTCCCGCAGGGCGCATCGCGAAGCAAGTGCGACCGCATCCTCGCGCTCGGCGGCGAAGTTCTCGCGGGGCCTACGCCGCACTACGACGACGCCGAGGCGTACGCGCGGGAGATCGCGGCGCGCGACGGCGTACCGTTTCTGTCGCCCTACGACTCCGATCTGGCGTGTGCGGGCAACGGCTCGTCGCTCGGCTTCGAAATCGTGCGCGCGCTCGGCGGTGTTCCCGATCGCGTCATCGTTCCATTCGGCGGCGGCGGTCTCGCGAGCGGCCTCGCCTGGGCGTTTGCCTCCGAGGCCGCTGATCCTCCGAGCGCGCTCGAGCGCGTTTGGGGCGTGCAGAGCGACGTGTCGCCGGTGATGGCGGCGTCGCTCTCCAACGGCGCAGCGATCGAGCGCTTTCTTCCGGGAAGCCGCTCGCTCGCGGAAGGCCTCGAGGGCGGCATCTCGCAGGCGGCTTACGCGCGCGCCGCCGACGCGATAGCAGGCATCGTCGTCGTCGAAGAGGCTCACATCGCGCCGGCCATGGCCCACCTCCACAAGGACGTCGGGATGGTGGTCGAGGGCAGCGCCGCGATCGCGCTGGTGCCGGTCCTTCTCGGGTTGCCGAAGGAGCTGCTTGGCGAAGACGTCATCGTCGTCCTCACGGGCCGAAACATCGATCACGATCGCTGGTCGGAAGCCGTCTCCTGGTAGCAGGTCCATGGTAAGAGCCGGTCCGTGAGACCGCCGCTCGTACTAGGCATCGCCGGTGGGTCGGGGTCCGGCAAGAGCACCATCGCCCGCTCGATTCTCGCCGCCTTGCCCAAGGGCACCGGCGTGCTCCTCGAGCAGGACCATTACTACAAGAGCCAGGGCCACCTCCCGTTCGAGGAGCGCGAGCGCAAGAACTACGATCACCCCGACGCGCTCGAGCTCGATTTGCTCGCGCGTCACCTCGACGCGCTCCGCGCCGGCGAGACGATCGAGCGCCCCACCTACGAGTTCGCGATGCACGATCGCGCCCCGACAGGCCTCACGATCACGCCGACGCAGATCATCGTCGTCGAGGGGATCCTCGTGCTCGCCGACGAGGGGCTACGAAAGCGCTTCGACGTGAAGCTGTTCGTCGACACCGACGCCGACATCCGCTTGATGCGCCGCATCCGCCGCGATCTCGAGCAGCGCGGCCGCACGTTCGCGCAGATACGGAAGCAGTACAAAGAGTCGGTGCGCCCGATGCACCTCGCGTTCGTCGAGCCCTCGAAGCGCTTCGCCGACATCATCGTGCCCGAGGGCGGTGAGAACCAGGTCGCGCTCGATTTTCTCGTCAGCCACGTACGCGAGCGGCTCTCCTGAGATTCAGCGCGCGACGGTCGCGGCGCGCGCTTGGTCGATACGCGCGCGCGCCCAGGGGAGGTGCACGCTCATCTCTTCCTCGCTCGCGAACCCGTAGTACTTCGCCGGGCCGCGGGGCGGATCGGTGAGCGTGAGGCAGACGTCGAACGGTGGTACGTCGTCGCAGGTCGCGATCGAGAACTTCGTCGACGCCTTCTTCCCGTCTTGAAGGAACTCGAGCGCGACGCTGTCGGCTTGGCGCTCGAAGTCGAAGATCTCGAGTGAGAGCTTCCAGGAGGATCCGGCCTCGTAGATGCCGAGGCCTCCCGCGAAGAAGATCCACAGCTTGACGTCGTCCTTCGCCGTGCGCGGGTACCTGTCGAACCACACACGGCTCAAGATCGCGCGCGCGTTCACGGGCTTGCTCGCCTCGATGTCGACCGCGTCGGCCTGTGCGCCTGCTCCGGCGCCCGGTGCGGGAGCTCCCGCGGTGGCCCGCTCTCGCGGGGGCACGGCGCCAAGGGGGCGTGACGACTGCGACCAAACGAGCGCGGACACGACTACCACGAGCCCGAGGAGCGCGAGGCGAGGACGAGCGAGGAGGTCGCGAGCGAAACGTGCGAGGAAGACCATCCGCCGAGCGTAGCTCCCCCGCCGCGGCTGCGTGCTAGCGTCGACGCGTGCTCACGCTCGAGCCGATAGGCGTAGCTCACACGCCGTTTGCCGATCGCGTGAGCGCTCCGCGCCAGCCGCGCATCGCGGACGGCGTCGAAGGCACGATCGAGCTCTTTCCAGGCCACGGCTACGAGCACGCGCTCGAAGATCTCGAAGGCTGGGATCGCATCTGGGTCGTCTTCTGGTTTCATCTGAACGAAGGCTGGCGTCCAAAGGTGTTGCCGCCGCGCAGCACTGGAAAGCGCCGCGGCGTGTTCTCCACGCGCTCGCCGCATCGCCCCAATCCGATCGGCATCAGTGTATTGCGCCTCGAAAGCGTCGAGGGCTTGCTGCTCCGTGTGAAGGACGTCGATCTGGTCGACGGCACGCCGATCCTCGACATCAAACCCTACGTCCCGTACGCCGACGCCTTCCCCGACGCGAGCACCGGGTGGCTCGAGTCGCAGGCGCACGATCCAGAGGCGTGGACCGTCACGTGGGCGCCGAGCGCACGCGAGCAGGTCGACTGGCTCGCTGCAACGCACGGCATCGATCTCGTCACGCCTATCGAGCGCACGCTCGCGCTCGGGCCACAGCCGCATCCCTACCGCCGAATCAAGATGGTCGCCGGCGTGGCGGCAGGCGCGCCCGGTGGGCTCGTCCTCGCGGTGAAGTCATGGCGCGCGCGCTTTCACATCGAAGGCCGCGAGGTCACCGTCGACGCAATTGCGAGTGGCTACAAAGCTTCGCAGCTCGCCGGCCTAGGCGCCGAGGGCATTCCGCACCGCGAGCTCGGCGCACGCTTCGCGTGACCTTCAGCTCGCAATGGGATTGAAGTGGATCCGGCCGTCGGCGATGGCTGCATAATACAAGTGCACGTTCACGCCGTCGTGACTGGATTTCACCCAGCGGCCGGCGACGCGTAGATCGGTGAGCTGCGTCTCGACGATCTGCTCTTTGCGATCGAGTGGGTAGCGGGTCGCGTAGTAGCCGCAGCCCGCGTGGGCGAGCAGCATGACCTGCTTGATGCGGTGTCCGCGAATGAGAAATGTCGCAGCGCGTCGCGTGGCTTCGAGCTCGGAGAAGCTCGCGGAGGCAAGGTCGAGGAGCCCGGGTCCGCCCGGGACCGTGAGCGTGTCGAGGCGAGGGAAGCCGAGCCCATGGAGGAGCTCTTCGACGGCATCGGTGAAGCGCCCGTCCGAGCAGTAGACGGCCATCGCTTCCGGGTGGCGTGGTTCGAAAGGTTTCGAGGCCACGTGCGGCTTGCTCTTGCTTGCTTTGGTGGTCACGCGGCGTTCTTAGGGTCGCGTCCTTGCGGCGTCGACTGGTATAGGTCGCGTCATGTTGAGCATCGATTTGAAGGGCCGTCGCGCGCTGGTAGCCGGTGTCGCCGACGATGGCGGATTCGGCTTCGCGATCGCGAAGGCGTTGGCGGAGGCGGGTGCAACCGTGTGCGTCGGCACGTGGCCGCCAGCCCTCGGGATCTTCCAGACCCTCCTCCGGCGCGGCAAGATGGACGAGTCGCGCAAGCTCCCCAGCGGCGGCGTTCTCGAGTTCGAAAAAATCTACCCGCTCGACGCCGCCTACGACACGCTCGAGTCCGCCCCCGCCGAGGTGCGTGAGAGCAAGCGCTACAAGGAGCACGGCGACTTCTCGATCGCGGGCGTGGCCGCGGCGCTCGTGAACGACTTCGGCGATCGCCCGCTCGACATCGTCATCCACGCGCTCGCCAACGGCTCCGAGGTGAAGAAGCCTCTGCTCGACACGAGCCGTGAGGGCTACCTCTCGGCGATCGGCGTGAGCGCCTACTCCCTCGTCTCGATGGTGAACCGCTTCTCGCCGTTGATGAACAACGCGCGCGGCGCCGGCTCCTTCCTGTCGCTCACGTACATGGCTGGCGAGCGTGTCATCCCCGGCTACGGCGGCGGCATGAGCTCGGCGAAGGCGGCACTCGAGAACGACACGCGCGTCCTCGCCTACGAAGCCGGCCGCAAGCACGGCGTGCGCGTGAACACCATCTCCGCCGGTCCATGGGCGTCCCGGGCAGCGAGCGCGATCGGCATCATCGACGCGATGGTCGACTACTGCGCCGCGAACTCGCCGCTGCAAGAAAGCATCACGCCACGCGAGGTGGGCGCGACCGCCGCGTTCCTCGCGAGCCCACTCGCGAGCGGCATCACCGGCGCGACGGTCTACGTCGACAAGGGCTACCACGTGATGGGCAAAGCCGTGGATCCGCGCTACTCGCCGGATGCCGCCGCCGGAGCCGCGGCCGTTGCGACTAAATCCGCTGAATCATGACCGCCGCGCCGAAGCTGCGTCTGATCACGATCGCGCCGAGCCACTACTGCGAGAAGGCCCGTTGGGCGCTCGACCGCGTGGGCGCGCGCTACCGCGAGGAGCAGCACCTGCCGTTCTTCCACTTCCTCGCGACAGTGCGCCCGGGCCGCAAATCACACACGGTCCCCATGCTGGTCACGCCGCACGGCTTGCTGACCGATTCGACGGACATCCTCCGGCATCTCGACAGTTGGGTAAGCGAGAAGGCGCGCCTCTACCCGGAGGCGCATCGCGCGGAGGTCGAGGAGCTCGAAGCCCTCTTCGACAGCGAGCTCGGGCCTGCGACGCGCCGGTGGGGCTACTGCTGGGTGCTCGAGCATCCCGCGGCGTTCGACGCGATGTTCGAGGGTGGCCCGCGCGCTGAGCACATCGGATTCCGCGCGGCGCAGCCGGTCCTCAAGCGCGTGATTCGTCGAGCCTTCAAGGTGTCGGAGAAGGCAAAGGCCCGGTCGCTCGAGCGCATCCAGTCGATCTTCGCGAAGACCGACGCTCGCCTCGCAGGCGGCAAGAAATTCCTCGTCGGCGACCGCTTCACCGCAGCGGACCTCACGCTCGCGTGTCTCGCTGCGCCGGCGCTCACCCCCGAAGGCAACCGTGCGCAGACGCCGCACCGCCACCTTCTCCCGATGGAGATGTTGAAAGACATCGACGCGCTCCGCGCCACGCCGACCGGTCAGCACGTCCTGCGTCTCTTCAAGGAAGAGCGCGCGCGCCTGGTGCCGCCCGAGGACCGCGCCGACTGACGTCAGAGACGCGCGACCCACTCCAGCACCGGCTCGGCATCGCCGGGTCAACACGAGCGGTCGCAGTCGGCTCCCCCGGCTCCCCCTCGCTTTCTTTGCCATGGCAAAAAAAACGCTGGGGCGCTTGCCGTGCCGCGGTGGCGCGGTGCCGCGGCTGGCGTCATTCGTGGAGTGAGGAGGCGCGTTCGGCCGCGGCTGCGGCGGCCGCTTCGGCGATGCGGGCGGCTTCCGCGGCGTGGTCGGCGGATTGGCGCGCGCTCGCGGCTTTGCGTTCGTGGATTTTTGCGGCCTTGTCGAGGAGCGTTGCGCGCTTCGTGGCGGCCCCTGCTTTCTTCGCCAGCGCCGTCGCTTCCGCGCGCGCTTCGCGGAGCTCGCGGGCTTGGTGCGCTCGGTTTTGCAGCGCCTGTTTCTCTTCTTCTTTCTTTGCGTGGGCTTCCGCGGCGGCGCGCTGCTTCTCGGCTTCGCGTTGCTTCTTCGCGTCGACCGCTGGCGCCTGGGCGGGCTCCTTGACGGCGTGCTTGGGCTGCTTCTTCGCGTGCGCGTCGGACTTTTTCGCGCGCGAGCCGCTGCCTGCTGCGCTCGTTTGCGCCGAGCGATCTCTCTTTTTTTCCGCGGCGGCTTCTTCGTCTTCTTCCGCGAGGCGGCGCACGCCTTCTTCGGGCGCGGCGAAGACTCCGAAATCGACCGGCACGTCGAGGTCCGCTTCGAGGTGGCCCGCGGCGAGGCGCGCTAGATCGGATGGCGCCGCGAAGGCTGTAGAATGCAGGCTTTGGCCAATGCGACGGAGGTGCGGCGTGGTTGCCGCGTGGCCTGCCCCGTCGAGAGCCTTCTTCGCGAGCGAGACCACGGCGTTCAGCTGGCGTTGGAGCTCGCGTCCACTCTCGCGGAAGTCGCTTGCTTCGTCCCCACCGAGGGCGCGCTGCTGGGCGGTGCGCAGCTTTTCGGTCGCGGCGAGGAAGGCCTCGATCTCGCCGTGGTGGTGGAGCGCGACTTGGTTCAGCGCCCATGCGGTGATCGGTGGCTTTTTTACCGCAAGCAATGCGTCGGCTGACGCTTTGTCGCCACGTTCCTTCAGCTCGGCGGCGAGCGCCTTTCGCAGCGCGACGAACTCGGTGAGCGGCGCGCCGTGCAGGCGGTCGAGCATGCCGTGAAGGGCCGTGTTCGCGTGCGCCACGTCACGGACCGTCGGCGTGGATGAAGAAGCGGGCGAGCGCACGCGTCATCAATTCGGGATCCTTCGTGCCACCCAGCTCGCGGATGGAGTGCATGCTCAGCATCGGGTTGCCCACGTCGATCGTCGGGATGCCGAGCAGCGTCGATGTGATCGGACCGATTGTCGAGCCACAGGGGAGATCGGTGCGCGTGACGAAGTGCTGCACGGGGACATCGACCGATTTGCATAGGTCGGCGAAGAGCGCCGCCGTGCGCGCCGACGTGGCGTAGCGCTGTTGCGCGTTGATCTTGATCACGGGGCCGCCGTTGAGCACCGGCTTGTGACGCGCCTCGTGGCGATCGGGGTAGTTCGGGTGGACCGCATGGGCCATGTCTGCCGAGACGCACATCGACGCGGCATGCGCGCGGTGGATGTCGTCTTGCGATGCGCCGCGCGCGAGAAGGATGCGCTCGAGGACGCGCGGTAAGAACGCGGAGCCGGCGCCGGTGACGCTCTGACTTCCGACCTCTTCGTGATCGAAGAGCGCCGCCACGGGTACGAGATCCGATGTGTCGGCCGCGCCGGCCGCCTGTACGAGCGCGGTGATCGCGGCGTGACACATCGCGAGGTTGTCGAGACGCCCCGAGAAGAG
>CAXSGV010000156.1:0-2701 GCA_964236615.1 uncultured Polyangiaceae bacterium | reverse complement strand
ACCCGCGACCGTCGGTCGAACCGTGTCGAACAGCATCAGATCGGTGACGGCGATCGACGCGCGTTGCGCGCCGGTCTCCTTCGCGCACATCGCGAGGATGTCGTCGCCTTCGCCTGCGAGACCGATGATCGGGACGATGTGCTCTTGTTTGTTGAGCGTCACGCCCTTCTCGTT
The DNA here is from genome assembly GCA_964236615.1 of uncultured Polyangiaceae bacterium. GTDB lineage: Bacteria > Myxococcota_A > Polyangia > Polyangiales > Polyangiaceae > CAXSGV01. Next base: position 2,527 of record CAXSGV010000156.1, on the reverse strand, counting down.
CACGTCGCGGTCGAGGTGAATCGCGAGCTGTGGGATGCGGCAGAGCGGCCGATCGATCTTCACGAGCCGCGACTCGAGGGCGCCCCCTTCGGTGCGAACGAGAACACGACCCGCGAGGGAAAGATCGCGATCGAGCCACGAGTTCAAGAGCGCGCCGCCGTAGACCTCGACGCCGAGCTGCGCGTAGCCCTCTTTCACGTACTCGGCCTTCGGCTTGAGGCGAAGGTTCGGGCTGTCGGTGTGACCGCCGACGATGCGGAAGCCACGCACGCGTCGCTCGGCGCCCGGATCGGGAACGATGAACGCGACGAGCGCGCTGTCGCCGTGAACCACGTAGTAGCGCCCCTTGCCGAGGCTCGACCACGACGCCGATTCGAGCAGCGGCTGGAAGCCAGCGGCGCTGAGGCGAGTGACAGCGCTCGCCACCGCGTGGAAAGGGGTCGGCGAGTCGCCAAGGAAGCGGACGAGATCGTCGAGGACCGAGCCAGAGCCTTCAGCGGGCAGCGAGGAGAGGGGCGTCACAGCGCGATGCTAGCGCACCGCTTGGCCGCGTTCGCGGGTTCGACGTGGACAACTTGGCGTCGGCGCGGCACCCCGAATACCTTGGCGTCATGGCGGAGTTCGTCGGGGAGCGCACGGAGCACGCGCAGCGAGGCGCGGCGTTGACGCTCGTTTTCGAAATGGTGCTTTCGAAGCGTGTGCCGGGCTACAAAGTCGAGCTCGCCGCGCCCGAAGAATCGACGGGGGGTGGCGTGCGCACGATGCAGCGCATCCGCCTGGTGCCGAAGGTGGCGAAGGCAGACGTCACCGTGGTGGTCGTCGGCGAGGCCGATGTCGACAAGGGCGTCGCCGAGCTGCGCACGCTCGGGCACGTGCAAGCGATTCACGAGAGGCGCTTCGGGCGACCGTTTCCGATCCCGAAGGCCGACTACCTCGCGTTCCTCGAGAACGCGGAAAAGGTGCTGAAGGAGTTCGGGCTGAAGGTGACGCTCAACGCGGTGCCCGATCTTCCACCCGTTGCTCCGCCGGCACCACCCGCACCGCGGAGCTACCTCGCGCCCGCGCTGGTGATCCTCGGGTGCGTCGCGGGCACGGTCGCGGCCGTCTGGGCGTACCTCCACTGAGCCCGCGACGGCTTGGCCAGAGAGTGGCACGCGCTGGCACGCCACTTCGATGCGCGATCGGCATGAAAACGGCCGATCCATGATGGCATGTGGCGTGCTGAGCGGCGCCTCATGTCCATCCGTAGCCGGCTTCAAGTCTTTGTCTCGATCCTCTCTCTCGCGTCGGGCGCGTTCGCGTTCGCGTGCAGCTCGTCGGACGAGCTCGGCACGCCGGCGGATGGCGGCTCCACCGATGGTGCGGCCCAGAGCGTGGACAGCGGTCACGATGCCGGCGACGCGCTCGACGCGCGTGACGCCGGTGACGCGGGCGACGCGGGCACCGACGCGCTCATCGCCTGCGCCTACCCGCCCTATGCGAACCCGGTGGGCTGCCCCGCGCAGTACTCGTTCTCGTCGCAAGGAAAGCCGTGCGCGCCGGTCGGTCTCAGGTGCTCGTACCCTGGCATGGGCGACGTGAAGTCCGACGGCTGCAGCGCGACCGCGATGATGTGGTGCTACGGCGACGGTGGCCTCGGCGCGGACGCGGCCGACTCCGGCGATGCCGGCGCCGGCACGTGGACCGTCGCGCAGTAGCGCGCGGGAGCGTGACGTCGTGACGTCGTGACGTCGTGACGTCGTGACGTCGATCTCAGGAGCTTCGCCCCTTTCAAGATCGCGCGGTCGCGCTCAGTTGATGTTCGCCCGAATCAGCATCGTGCCTTTGTCGCCGACGACCACCGGAAAGAGGCCGAGGCCGCGGAGGACCACGACGCCCGACCGGAGCGTCGCGGTGGTTCCACTCGCCTCCGGGGTCCACGTGCCGGTGGACGATCGATGCAGGATCACGCCGCCCGCGCCGACAGCGAGGATGTCGACGCCCTTGCCGCCCGAGTCGGTTCCCATCACGCCGAAGAGGTCCGCGGTGGTGCCGCTGGTCTCCTGCGTGAACGTCGTTCGGTCGCTCGAGAAGTAGATCGTCCCGCCGTCGCCGACCGCGCAAACGGCCTTTCCGTCGTCGGTGGCGAAGACGGCGCGCAGCGGCTTGACGCCGTTCGCGAGCAGCAGGTTGGTGGAGGCCGGCGAGTTGCTCGTGTTCGTGCCGACGATGATGCCGAGCCCGGACGTCCCTTTGCCGACCGCGTACGCGCGCGCTCCGAAGCCGGTGTCGGGGCCGCCAGCGCCGTAGAACACAGCGTTCTGGTTGTTCGCGTAGTCGCTGAGGACCTTCTGCGTGACGTGGAACGCGAAGCCGGTACCGAACCCGAAGTCGCGCGCGTCGGTGATGCCAGAGTTTTCCCCCCAGTGCACTGCGGTGAGGTCTCGCCCACTGCCGGCGTCGAGCGTCGACCAGGTACCCCCGCCGTCGAACTGCGTGAGATCGAACGACGTGAGCTTGCCGCCCGCCCCGCCAACGAGGACGGAGC
>CAXSGV010000155.1:12119-12971 GCA_964236615.1 uncultured Polyangiaceae bacterium | reverse complement strand
GGTGGCCTGTTCTTCTGCGTCGCAGGCATCAACATGGTGAGCGCGGTCGCGTACGCGGCGGTCTACGCGCGCGGAAATTGGCGTCGCGCAACGCTCGCACCTGAGTCGAGCGCCACGGCGAGCGCCCCGTGACGGACAAGCTCGTCATCGAGCCGAACGCGCGCGTGTTCGTGCTCACCGGCGCGGGCATCAGCGCCGAAAGCGGTATCTCGACCTTCCGCGACGCGAACGGTCTTTGGGAGAAGCACCCGGTTGAAACCGTCGCGTCGCCGCGCGGCTGGATGAACGACGCGGCGCTCGTATGGCGCTTCTATTCCGAGCGGCGCGCGCAAGCCAAAACATGCCATCCGAACCGAGCTCACTTCGCGCTCGCCGAGCTCGAGGCCCGCCTCGGCGACGACTTCTTCTTGTGCACGCAGAACGTCGATTCGCTCCACGAAAAAGCGGGCAGCAAACGCGTCGTGCACATGCACGGCGAGCTCTTCAAGAGTCGCTGCGAAGATCCCAGCTGCCCGCAGGGATTGCCATTCGAGGATCACGCGCTCTACCTCCGCTCCGAAGAGATCGCACATTGCGCGTGCGGGCTTCGCCTGCGTCCGCACATCTGTTGGTTCGGCGAGGTTCCGTTCGAGATGGGCCGCATCGCGTTCGAGCTCGCGCGCGCAAACGTGTTCCTCACCGTCGGCACCTCGGGCGCGGTGTACCCGGCCGCGGCGTTCGTCGGCACCGCGCGAGCGCATGGCGCGCGCACGATTTACGTCGGGCCCGAGCCGCCCGACAACGCAGACGCGTTCGACGAGCTCCGCCTCGGCAAAGCGGGCGATCTCTTGCCCGGGTTGCTCGCGCCCGAGC
>CAXSGV010000155.1:0-12109 GCA_964236615.1 uncultured Polyangiaceae bacterium | reverse complement strand
AGCTCCTGTGACCCGCGCGCGGCTTCGACGCATCATGTGGACCGCCGTTGGCATCGCTGTTGGGCTCTACGCGCTCGTCGTCTTCATCGCGTCCGCAAACTACCGCCGCTTCCTCTACCCCGCCCCCGACGCTGCGGGCCTCGACCTCGCGGCCGAAGGCGCGCCGAAGCTATGGACGCTCGAGGCCGCGGACGGCGTCCCCGTTCACGCGCTTCACTTCGACGCGCCCGGCGCGACTGCCGCCGTCGTCTACTTCCACGGCAACGGTGAGACGATGGGCGACGCGCAGTGGCTCGCCGTCGAGCTCCAGCGGCGCCACATCGTCACCGTGCTCGGTGAGTACCGCGGCTACGGCGCGTCGCGTGTTGCGGGAGCACCATCCGAGAACGGGCTCTACGCCGACGCCACCGCCATCCTCGACGAGCTCGGCAAACAGGGCTTCGCGAAGGACAAAGTGCTGCTCTGGGGCACGTCGCTCGGAACTGGCGTCGTCTCCGAAATGGCCGCACGCGGTCGCGCCAAGGCGATCGTCCTCTTCTGCCCGTTCACCTCGATTCGCGCGATGGCGTCGCGCTTCGTCCCCTTCTTGCCCGCGAGCATCGTCGTCCGTGATCGCTTCGACACGCTGGCGAAGGCAAGCCTGATCACAGTGCCAGCCCTCGTGGTGCACGGCGAGGCCGACGAGGTCGTGCCTTACGACATGGGCAAAGAAGTCTCTGCCGCGCTCCCGCGCGCCGAGCTCGTCACCGTGAAGGCCGGCCACCACGGCGATTTGCTGCTCCTACGTGCGGACCTTTTCGATCGCATCGCGGAGATGGCGCAGAAGTAAACGCGCCCGCCCGCGTGCTCAGCGCGGCGGCGGCGCGATCTGGGGCGCTGCGGCAGGCAAAGGGAACGGGCGCTCGCTCCCCGTGCGCAGATCGAAGATGCGGATGCCATCGGCGGCGACGGGAACGAACAGCTCGGTGGCCGTCGCTGTGAAGAACGCAGGCGCCGCGAGCTCTCGCTCCCAGAGCGGCGCGCCCGTCGAGGCGTCGATGGTCGCGACCTTCCACCGCGCTTGCCAGGCGTCGTAGACGACGAAGAGCTTGCCGCCGCGCAGGTCCGCGATGCGCGGCGAGCCCTCACCCGCGACCTTGGGGTTTTCGTGCGGAAGCACGGGCTGCCAACGTACGCGCCGCGAAGGGACGTCGAACCCGACGGCCATCGCGAGGTGACGCTCGCTCCCCGTCCGCTCACCGAGCGCGACGCCGAGATCGCCTTCGCGCAACACCTCCTGCGCGATGAACCCAGCCACGGCCGGCGCGGCATCGGGCTCGAGGCACTCGCCCATGGTCGCCGGCTGCAGCGCGCAGATCGATCCCTGCGCGCGCACCGGGCACCCACGAGGACGCTTGCTCGCAGGCTTGGACTTGCCAGTGACCGCGTCGAACGACGCTTGCCGCGACTCGTCCTCGTCGTCGATGAAGACGACTGACCCAGCGTCGGGGGCGACGCATGCGCGCCCGCGCGCCGGCGTCTGAAAGCGCGCGATCGTCTTGCCCGTCTCCGCGTCCCACGTCGTGACCTCACCTTGCCGCGCGGTGAGTATCCGGTCGCCCGCCACGACATAATCTCCGTCGAGGGCCGGGTTGCGCTCGTTGAAACGAGCGTCCGCGTGCATGTCGAGCGCGTAGAGCCACGTCATACTCTTCACGTCGTAGGCGCCGTCCTTGATCCATTGCCCGCGACCGTCGGCCGTCGGAACCTCGACGCTCGCGAGGATCGCCGGGCCCGCTCGGCGCGGCACGAGACGAGGCGCCCGCCGCTTCGGTTCGAGAAACACGTACTCACCGATCTCGGGAATGGCCGTCGCCTGGGGTGCGCGCGTCGCGGGCGGTACGACGAGCGCGGTTGGCTCGTCCTCCGCGGTCTTCGGGCACAACGTTCCGTCGACCGCCGCTTCGAGCACCGCTGGGAGGCGCGCCGCGCGCCAGATGACTTCCTTCCCTGCGCGCGTGGTCGACGTCTTGATGCCGAACAGCTTGGGGCACCGAATTCGTGCGAGCGCGATGAGCGCGGTGACGGACGGATCGCTCGGTCGCTCGGCATCCTCGAGCGCAAGCTTCGCGCTCTCCTCGTCTTCGAACGCTGCGCGAGCAAACACATCGCCGAGGTCGCCGGTGCGGAGCACCATCGAAGCCGAGATCATGCGCGACTCCCAAGGTTTTGCCGAGTGATTCTTCATGAGGCTCGTGCGCTGAAACAACGCGCGCTCCCCGTGGAAGCCGAGGAGAACGCCGCCACCGAAATCGAGCTTGGGCGGAAGCTCGCGGCTGTTTTGAAAATGTGCGTGCGCCCGCGAAATCGCGGACCCCGAAGCCACGGCGACATTGCCGTCGACCAGAAACACGACACACGACACCTTCCCGGAGCCCACGAAGAAGACGACGCCGGACGGCAACACGGTGCGCGCCTCGAGCTTCATCTCCGGGCTGAGCATTCCGAGCTCGGACTCCTGGATGCGTCCGCTCCGCAAAACGCCAAACGCGGTGACCGCGTGGTCGCCCTCGAAATCCCCAAGTGCCCAAAATTCCACCGAGTCGACTGTCTGGAGCAGCCACTTCGTGGACGGCTCATCGAACGCGCCTGGCGACTTCCGCGTCAACAACCGCCCATACACGGAGTCACTCCGCATGGCGGCCATGTCGCCGAGCATCGCCATCTCCGCCGGCCCACCGAGCATTCGCTCGAGGAACGCTGGCGACACGTTGGTCGGTGCCACGATGGCGGAGCTACGCCCACAGCCACTCGGAGGCACCGCCAAAATCGCAAACAACACCACAACCACGAAGCGACGAAGGAGCTGCACGCTCATCATTGGACGGACGAAGCTCGCGAAGGTTCACCGCCCGCCCGCCCGCCCGCCGCCGCGCGCCGTCCCAAAACTGTCCCGGCCACCCCGCGCCGTCCGCGGCCGCCCACCATGACTCGTGGGGTGCCGATCTTCAGCTTATTGAAGACTGGGTATCCAAGGGGTTCGTCGATCGTGGCTCGGGGCCGGCGGACGGGATTTGCGGTGGCATACGCGGTGCTAGGAGGCCGGGGCGGCGCGGTCGCGCGCGCGTTGAAAGGGGCTGACTATGCATGGCGTGTTTTGGGGGACGCATCGGGCGGCGCTTTGCGCCATCAAGGTCTGCAAGCGGATGACCACGCAGTTTGGGCTCACGCCGTCGCGATTTCATATGTTGTCGGCGATTCAGAGCGAGAAGCGAGATTGGTTTCCGCAGCGCGGGCTCCGTGAGCTGCTCGGCGTCAGCGCGCAGACCATTAGTCGCATGCTGAAATCGCTCATCGAGCGCGGGTTTCTCGTGAAGCGTGTGATGGAGGCGGATCGGCGGCGGCGCGAGCTCGCGTTCACGCGCGCAGGCAAGGCGCGGTTCTCCAATGCGTTCACGGTGATCGTCGAGGCGGGGCTCGGGACGCATGTCGCCGGGCGCGCCTTGACCGATCTCGGCTGGCCGTCCACGGGCGAGAAGCGCGCAGCGGCGATTGCGCAGTTCAATGGGGTGATCGGTGAGCTCCGGCAGGGGTTGCTCGATACCGCTCTCTTTGACTATTCGCCGGAAAACGGGGAGCCACCGCCGGTCTATGGGAGCATCGATCATGCGATGCCCGCGTTGCCGGATTCCACGCCCGACTTGATGGATCTCGACGACGACGATTACCCCGACTGGGGCACTGCGGACCCAGGCGACGAGCGAAACGGCGCCCCGAGGGAGCGTCGCCGCCCTTAGCCGCCCTTAGGCCCCCGCAGCGAACGTCACTTCTTGCCGTGGCCCGGGCCGAGGATCTCCTGCATCTTCTGCTTCGCGTCGAAGGTGTGCACGTGCGGCGCGTGGTGGCACGCGAGGCAGGCGTCTGGCTGTGGCTTCGCGATCGGGACGGCGACTTTCTTCGGGCTCGCCGCGTGCTTCGAGCCGGGGCCGTGGCAAACCTCGCAGCCCACGTTCTCGAGCTTCGCGACGTGGGTCACGGTGCTGCCGCCGGGCAAGTCGTACCCAGTGACGTGGCAGCCGACGCAGTCGAGGTTGAACTCCTTGAACTGCTTCGAGAGCGTGGCGTAGGCGTGCGCGTGCGCGGTCTTCTCCCAGACTTCGCCCGGATCGAGGTGGCATGTGACGCATGCGTCGACGCCCACGTAATTGGGCGCGTTGGCGGGCGCCGGACGTGGCACACGGTTCGCGAACTCGACCTTGTTGTGCTCGTTAACTTCTTTGTAATAGGCAGACATCTTGTCGGTGACGCCTTTGTCTTTGCCAAGCGCGTCACGGACTTCCTGGATCGTGTAGCGGAAGAAGCTGCCCTTCGCGGGCGGCGGTCGAGCGTCGAGCGCAACGCGCTCGGCTTCGAGCTTGCTGACGTCGGCTTTGCGCGCGTCGAGGTCTTCTTTCGATACCGGCGGCGGGGCGTTGCCACCATCGACGATGCTGCCCTGCGACTCCCATTGCGCGATGCGAGCGCGGAGCTCGTCGATTCGACGCGTGAGGTCGGTGCGCTTTCGTCCGAGCTCGAGCCCGGTGGCGTCGGCGAACGAGAACGCGTTGTCGCGCACGTAGAGGTCGAGCACCGCTACGGTCGTGAGGTGGTTGCCGGTCTCGGCGATCAGCACGTTGCCGATGCGCTCGGGCGGCGGGGCCTCCGTGTTTGCGTCCCCCGATCCGCCGGGTGAGCCGACGACGATCGCGGTGACGTCGGGCACCATGTCGGCGATGCGTTTCGCTTCGCCGCGACCCACGGCGGCGAGAACGACGACAACCTTCGCGCCTTCCTTTTTCGCCTCGGCTACGTTCGCCTTCACCGCTTCGATCGCAGGCGACGCCGTGACGCCTTCGGGCGCTCCACCCTCGGCGCGATCGGGTGCGCTGACGCCGACCACGCCGACCTTCACGCCGTTGATCTCCCGTACGACGTGGCCCGCGAGCGGCTGACCGGCGGAGGTGACGTTGCCCGCGAGGAGCGATCCGCCGCTCGCTGCACCGATGTCGGCCATCGCCTTCGGTCCCGCGGCCCAGTCGTTCTTGCCGGGCGCAACCGCAAGCACGCCGAGCTGCTTGAGCGACTGCGCGATCGTCTTGGCTTTGACCGTGTCCTGCGCGCGGTGGTCGTCCTTGAGCACCGGCTCCATGAAGAAGGTCGGGCCGGCGAGGAGCAGCGCGCTCGCGGGCGCCTTGGCGCGCTCCGCCTCGACCCAGGCGGCGAGGTGATCGACTCCGCCGAGCTGATCCTTCACGCAGCCGCACGGCTCGAGCGCCCCCGCAAGATCGCTGACGATGTAGAGGCGAATCGTCGGGGCGCCGAGCTGCGCTTCACCTTCGTTCACCGCCGGTTGGTTGGTCGTTGCGTGGCAGCCCTGGCAAGCCGCTACGCTTCCCGCCAACACGGCGAGCGCAAGCATCGTGGCGGCGGCCGCAGGGCGGAGTGGTTTCCGGTGCACTTTCATTGGGTGAACTCAACGCCTAGGACTACTCTACGCCCCGTGCAAGGTGACAGCCCGCCGAAGCGCGGGATCCCCCAACCGATCCGCGGGGGGCCGATCAAATTCGGGCCTTATCTGCTCGAGGCTCGCATCGCCGTCGGCGGCACGGCCGAGGTGTACCTGGCGCGACCGATTCACACCACGTCGACCGAGCCCGGCGGCAGCTCGCCCCCCGCCCCTTCGCGTTTGGTCGTCAAGCGCTTGCTCCCGCACTTCTTGAACGATCCGGAAGGCCGGACGATGTTCTCGCGCGAGGCCGACCTCCACGCGGCCGTGCGCCACGAGAACGTGGTCGACGTCTATGGGTCGGGCAACAGCGACAACGGTGAGCCGTACCTCGCGATGGAGTACATCGACGGCGTCGACGTCTACCGTCTGCTTCGCCGCTTTCGCCACGAAGGCCGCTTGCCGCCGCCTTACGTCAGCGTCCACGTCATCGTCGAGATCCTGAAGGCGCTCGCGAGCGTGCACGCGGCGACCGACGAGAAGGGTACGCCGCTCGGAATCATCCACCGCGACGTCACGCCTTCGAATCTTTACTTGTCCAAGGACGGCCGCGTGAAGCTCGGCGACTTCGGCATCGCGCGCTCCACCTCGCGCGCGACCATGCGCAACGCGGCGAGCGCGATGCTCAAAGGCAAGATCGCCTACCTCGCGCCGGAGCAGGTCGCAGGCGAGCCCTTCGATCACCGTGCCGATCTCTTCAGCGTCGCGAGCGTGCTCGCCGAAATGCTGATCGGCAAAGCACTGTTCCCTGGCGCGGGCCAGCTCGCGATCCTCCTCGCGATCCGCGATTGCCGGATCGACCCGCTTCGCGAGGCGAAAGGCAGCCTTCCGCCGGGTCTCTTCGAGGTGCTCGAGCGCGCGCTCATGCGCGATCCGCAGGCGCGCTTCCAGCACGCGAGCGAGTTCGTCACCGCGCTCGCGCCGTTCGATCGCTCGCCCGACGCCACGCGGAAGGAGCTCGGCATCTTCGTCACGCGGGCGCAGTCGAGCGACTCCTCCGACGCGCACAAAGCCATCCGCGAAAGCGCTGAGCAGTTTCGCGCGGGCCAGGTCGCAGCGGGTGGCACCAGCACCGGCACCGGCACCAGCAGCGGCACCGGAGCTGGCAGCGCGGCGGCTCGGTCCGCAATGTCTCCGCCGACGCCCGGCAACGAGCTCCGCCCGCGTGGCACGCCGCCCCCCCTCCCCGCTGCCGCGCGTCGCAAACGGATCGACGAGGTCCCCGACGATGACAGCTCACCGACGGCGCAGTTCACTTCGCTCCCGTCGATGGTCGTTCTCGAGAATGGCGCGAAGCACGGCCCTTGGTCGTTCGCGCGCCTCGTCGAGGCGCTCGCGACGGGCGAGATCGGCCGCGGCGATCACGTCGCGTACATGGGTCGCGATCTCAAGCCGGTCGAGGACATCGAGGAGCTCGTTCGCTTTCTCCCCGCCAAGACGGCCACGACCAACCAGGTCACGGGCCCCGGCGCACCGGATTTTCTCGACGATCTCGCGACGACCAACATGCTCGAGATCCTCCTCAAGATCCTCGAGCGTCAGGAGACGGGCGTCCTCTTCGCCGAAGGTAAGACCACCGACGAAGGCGAGAAGAGCGGCGAGAAGAGTGGCGCCGGTCGCAAGGAGCTCTACTTCGCGCGCGGCAAGCTGCACCACGTCGCGTCGAGCAACTCGAGCGAGCTGCTCGGCGAGTACCTCGTTCGCCGCGGACGGCTCGAGCGCGACGAGCTCAACTTGGCGCTCGCGGTCCTCCCCAAATACGGAGGCCGCATGGGCGACACGCTGATCGCGCTCGGCCTCGTCGGACCCGTCGACATCTTTCGCGCCATCCGCGAGCAAGGCCGCGATCGCGTCGCCGCGCTCTTCCGCTGGTCGCAAGGAACGGTCAGCTTTTACCGCGGACAAGCAGCGCCGCACGTCGAGTTCCCGCTCGACCTCGATCTGCCCGCGCTCATCCTCGCGGGTCTCGAGGCGGAGTACCCGGGCGACAGCTTGCTCGACACCTACCGCGACAAGAACGACCTGGTCCTCGAGAAGGGCCCAGCCGATCGGCGCGGCCTCGTGCGTGGCGTGAAGTGGCCGCCCGTCGTTACCGCGATCATGTCGACCTGCGCGGGCGCCGATCTCACGCTGCGCGAGATCCTCCAGAAGACGACTGGCGGCGGCATCACGAGCGCTGGCGACGTGCTCCGCGTCCTCGAGATACTCCTGGCGGCGCGTCTCCTCGACTGGAAGAAGAAGTAAGCAGGCGCCGCACCGCGGCTCAGGGAGCGGGCACGACCGCAGCGGCCTTCTTGTCCTCGTCGACCACGCGCGCGAGGGTCGTGACAGTCGCCTTGGCAATCTCGTCGGTGACCTCGGTCAGCGCGAGGCCAATCGCCTTCACGATCTGATCGGGGGAGCCGCCGCTGTCGAGTGGCTTGTCGACGGTAAACGTGTGACGAAGGCGCGCGATCGAATCGTCGTGAACGACTACCGTGATCGAAACGCGAACGAACGGCTTCGGCGCGCGCACCTCTTCGAAGGCCGTCATCTCGGCTTCGAGCGTGGGGCCCGCACCCGAGACGACCTGACGCAGGCCACTGTCCTCGAAGAGGGCTCGCGCAAGTGCGCGACGAAGGTAGCTCTCGGGCTGCTCGGTCCAGCGCCGATCTTCGTAGAAGCTGACCTCTTCGTTCGAAGCGCGGTAGACGAGACGCTCCTTCAAGTGCTCGCTCGCGACGACGCGGCCGAGGCGAACCGCGGCGCGCGCCGGCTCGTCTTTGACCGGAGGCGTCTTGGAGACGGAGTGCTCGGCCGTCCCTGGATCGAAATAACGCGGGCTCAGCGCATCGGCCTTGCCGAGGAGCGCACAACCGTTCGTCGCGGCGAGCAGCACCGCCAATGCGAGACCGATGATTCGGCTCATTTCTTCGTGGCCCTTCCCTTGAGCAGCATGTCAGGATCTCGCTCGAGCGCGTCGGCGAGTCGCCGCACCGATTGCGCTGCGCCCGAGATCTCGTGCAGCGTGTCTTCGAGGCCCGGACCGAGCGCCTTCGTGTTGCGCGCCACGTCGCCGAGCGCATCGCTCGTGCGCTGAGCGCTCATGAAGAGCCCCTTGTCGCTCTGCAATTTGACGAGCAGCTTGTCGAGGTTCGCGACCGCGCCGTTGAGGCCGTCGAGGGTCGCTTCCGTCTTCGCGCTCAGCTTCGCCGTGTCGAGCGAAGCAATGCGTGTCTCGGCGAGCAGGATCATGGAGGAGGCATTCTTCACGACGACCTCGAGCTGCTGCGGCAGGTGACGCTTCTCGATGTCCTCGAGCAGCGCCGACACCTGCGTGAGCACGACGAGGATGCTGTTCACGAGATCGGGGAATTTGTTCACGGCCTTCGTGACCGAATCCTCGAGGTTCTTCATGGTCGAGGGCGCGGCCGGGATGTAGTTCTCCGCGACGGGAAACGGCAGCTGCGGCGGCGGGTTGTCGGCGACGTTGAAAAAATCGATGGCGACGTACTTCACGCCGGTGATGCCGGAGGATCCGAGCTGCGTGCGCAGATCGGGCGGCACCGTGATCCGGATCTTGCGCCCGTTCCGTTCCGCGAGGTGCAGCTGGTCGAGGATGGTGACGCCGAACTCCATCGACACCTCGACGTGCCGCTGATCCTTCGCGACGTCGATGGCAGACACGGTCCCGACGGTCACGCCGCGGTACTTCACGGGCGAGCCGAGCTCGAGGCCCTGCACCGACTCGTCGAAGTACGTTCGGTAGGTGACCGTCTCCTTGTGCATGCTTCGTGCGCCGAGCATCGCGATGACGACCACGGTCAGCGCAAATCCGACGACGACGAAGAGACCCAGCTTCCAGTGATTGGTCGGAGCGCTCATGCGGACACCTCTTCTTCAGGCTCGTTTGGCTGCTGCGGCAGGCCCGTGACGCGTTCCTTCTCTTCGGCGGAGGGCTCGCGGCGGAAGAAGCTCGTGACCCGCGGATCGGCGCTCTCGTCGCGCAGCTTCTTGGGATCGCCGCGCGCGATGATGCTCTTCGTGACTTTGTCCAACATGATGACGTCCTTCGCAATCTTGAAGATGCTCTCGAGCTCGTGCGTGACGACGACGACCGTCAGCCCGAGAACGCGGCTGAGGGCCAAGATGAGCTCGTCGAGGTCGACCGCGCTCACGGGGTCGAGCCCGGCCGATGGCTCGTCGAGGAAGATGAGTGACGGTTCGAGAGCGAGGGCGCGTGCAATCGCCGCGCGCTTCTTCATGCCGCCGGAGAGCTCCGAGGGGAGCTTGTCCTCCGCCCCGGAGAGGCCGACGAGACGAAGCTTTGCGCGAACCATCGCGTCGACGGCCGCCCGCGGAAGATCGGTCCAGCGCTCGAGCGGCAACGCGACGTTCTCGCCGACCGTCATCGAGCCGAGGAGCGCGCCCGACTGGAACATGACGCCGTAACGAGGCGCTCCGATCTCGAGGTGCGCGTCGCGCCGCCCGTCGATCGTGATGTGCCCCCCTACCGGCTCGTCGAGCCCGATCAAGTAGCGTAGCAGCGTCGACTTGCCGCAGCCGCTGCCGCCGAGGATCGCGAACACTTCGCCGCGCTTCACCTCGAACGAGGCCTTCTCGAGCAGCATGACCTCACCCCAGCCCATGGTCAGGTCTTCGACGGTGATGATGGCGTCGGACATGGGTCAGACCCCGAGCAGGTTGAAGGCGATGGCGAACGCCGCGTCGATGAGGATGAGCGCGAAGAGAATCGAGACGACAGCGCCGGTCGTGCGGCGGCCGACGCCCTCGGCGCCACCGGTGGTCGCCAGCCCTTGCTGGCAGGCAATGAGACCAATCGCGAGAGCGAACACGACGCTCTTGATGAGGCCGGAGCCGACGTCCCAGAGGTCGACTGCCTTCTGAGTCTCGTTGACGTAGGAGACAACGGTGAGATCGAGGCTGATGAGGCCAACGACGAGCCCGCCCAGCATCGCGACGAGATCGGCGATGAGCGAGAGGAACGGCAGCACGAGCACGAGCGCGAGGACGCGGGGGAGCACGAGGAAGCGCATCGTCCCGAAGCCCATCGTGCTCAGCGCGTCGATCTCTTCGGACACCTTCATCGAGCCGAGCTCGGCGGTGAACGACGCGCCCGAGCGACCGCAGACGACGATGGCGGTCATGAGGGGCCCGAGCTCGCGGACCACCGAGAGTCCGACGAGATCCGCGACGAAGATGTTGGCGCCGAACTGTTTGAGCTGCTCGGCCCCCTGGTACGCCATCACGAAGCCGACGAGGAAGTTGATGACGACGACGATGACGACCGCGTCGGCACCGGTCTTCTCCATCGTCGGCGCGAGCTCTTTCCAGTTTGCGGTCTTCGGCGCGCGGAGGATTCCGAAGAACGACCACACCATGAAGCCGAAGAAGCCGAGCACCTCTTGAAGCGAGACGAAGAATTGGATCGTCGCGCGACCGATCTGCGCGAGGGTCCCCTCGGGGCGGCGCTTCTTGCGCGGGCCGACGTGGACGTCGCCGCGGAACACGTGAATGAGCTCGCGAACCGCCCCCTTGGCGCCGGTGAAGTCCGCATCGACGCCGCGCTCCTCGAGCTCGCGCTTCACGTGGACGACGAGGGCGATGCACGACCCGTCGATCTTTCCGATACCGGAGACGTCGATGCGAACCTTGCCGCCGCGGGGCAGGCCGTCGATCGCCGCGCGCAGCTGGTTCCAAAGCGGGGCCGCGTCGGTGAACCCGAGGTCTCCGCTGATGGAGATGACGCTGCCGTCCCCATTGGAGCGCCCGGCGTCGACGCGAAACGCGCTACGCGGTGCTGCAGCCAGGGCCGCGACGCTGGCCGACTCGGGAACCGTCATCACCCCGTTCGATGCTCGAGCCGAACGCTAGGGTGTCATTTGCCACCGCCGCTGGCGGCGCCGCCAGCAAACGGAAGCACGGTCTTCAGGTCTTCGTCGGTAAACCTGAGCTGGAGACCGAGGAAGTAATCGCGCCGGCTCGAGGAAAACGCGTTGTCGACGCCGCCGAGCAGCCAGAGGCGCTTGATGAACTCGTAGCCGATCCAGACTCGGTAGCGCGGCTGAAGCTCTTCGCCGAAGCCGAAGAGATCCTGGCGCATCTCGAACCGGTCGCTCAGAAGATGAAGATCGAGCCCGACGCCGCCCGTAGACTCTTTGATGCCGAAGCGGCCCGTGAGGGGTCCGAGGCGCCGTGCAAACTGCAAGGAAAAGCGAAACGCCGAGGTCGTGGTCGTGGTCACCGTCCGGTAGTGCGCCGGTTCGTTGGGGTTGGTCGTGTCGACGTCGGTCTGGGTGAAGTCGGTCTTGCCGCGCGGATCGTTGATGAGCTCGATGACGTAGTACTTGTCCTCGCGCGGCTGCAAGCGCAGCTCGACGTAGCTCTTCACCGTGTTGGCGAGGAAGTTGTAGTCGCTGCGGAGGCCGACGATCGTCTGCAGGCGCGTGAGACCGCCGACGTAGTCGTTCACGCCTTCCGCGACGCCCTGGACTTCGTTGATGAGCGTCTCGTCCTTCGAAAGACGGCCCAACGTGCCCTCGCCCTTGTCGAGGCGCCCCGCGACGACATCCATGTGCGCGAGCG
>CAXSGV010000154.1:0-13000 GCA_964236615.1 uncultured Polyangiaceae bacterium | reverse complement strand
GGGCGCTCCAGCACGCGCCGCTGTCGGTCGTGCCGGGCATGGTCGAGCTCCGGCTCGCCGAGAACCGCGACATCGCGTTCAGCGCGCTCGGTCGTCTCGCGATCGCGCCGCCCGCCATGATGCTCTTTGCGTTCGGTGCCATCGCAATCCTCGCGCTCGCCATCGCGTGGTGGCGCCGCCGCCGCAGCGCCTCGTCGCTCGAGCATGTCGCGTTCGGCTTCATCGTCGCCGGCGCCATCGGCAACGTGATCGATCGCGTCGCGCGTGGCTACGTCGTCGACTTCATCCACGTCACCCACTGGCCCACCTTCAACGTGGCCGACGCACTCATCGTCGTCGGCATCGCGCTTCACGCCGGGCTTGCCCTACGCCGGCGCCCGACCACACTTCTCGGACGCCCCTAGGCGAACGCTAAAGGCGCGCGCTAGGGGCACGTGAAGAGGCAGGTCTTTCCTTCGACGCGCAGATCCGGAACGCGGACGCCGGGGCCGCACGGGTTTGCGATTTCGCTGCCGCACATGCAGCCGCCCATGACTTGCGAGGGGACCTCGCCGCTCGGGCACGTGAAACGAACGACGCGGCCCGCTTGTGAGGTGCCGACGGGCGAGGGCTTCTTGCTCGGCTCTTGGGTCTGCGCCGGCATCATCTTCGGGCGGGCGGGGTAGTGGTGCTCTTCGCGCTCGAGGCCGGCCTTCGTCGTCGGCACCGGCGCGACTGGCGGGGTCTTCGCTTCGCTGCCTTGATCGGGCGTGGGCGTCGTGACGGGTGCCCCGATCACGCCGGTCGTCGCGGGACCGGGCGGGAGCGGGACCTGGTCCACCGGTGCGATCGAAGCGGACGGCGCCGCGCTCGGCGTGAGGACACTCTCGGACCGGGAGCCGCTGTCGGCCACCTTCGAGCAGCTCACGACCCCGCAGCCCAGTCCCCCGACGATTGTGACGATCACCGCGGAAAACGTGCGCTTCATGAACCAAAGGGTACCGCTGAACGGCTGTAAAGAACGTTAAGTGTCGTGACCCCCTCCGGCTGGCTACATCAACGTCGTGTCTGACCGCGTCATTGCAGGAAAGTACCGGATCGAAGGCGTGCTCGGGCGAGGCGCGATGGCGGTCGTCCACGCAGCGCACCACCAGCTGCTCGACGAGCCGGTCGCACTGAAGATGCTCTACGCGGACGTCGCGCGGATCCCCGAGGCGACGACACGTTTTCTTCACGAGGCGAAGATCGCCGCGCGCATCAAGAGCCCGAACGTTTGCCGCATCCTGGACGTTGGCGTCGCCGAAGACGGAGCGCCGTACATCGCGATGGAGCGCCTCGACGGCATGAACCTCGATGACTTCATCGAGGCGCGCGGCACCTTTGCGATCGCGGAGGCGGTCGACCTCGTCGTGCAAGTCCTCCACGGCGTCGAGGCTGCACACGCGCTCGGCGTCGTGCACCGCGATCTCAAGCCGGCCAACCTCGTCGTGTGCGAAGGCGCGACGGGGCCCGTCGTGAAGATTGTCGACTTCGGCGTTTCGAAGTCGGGACTTCTCAGTGACGTCACCGTCGCGGGCGCGATGCTCGGCTCGCCGACGCACATGTCACCGGAGCAAATTCACGACTCGCGCAGCGTCGACGCGCGCGCCGACATTTGGGCGGTTGGCGTCATCCTCTACGAGCTCCTCACGGGCGTGCTGCCCTTCGACGGCGTTACGACGGGCGACGTTCTGGCGCGCGTCCTCGGGGAGTCGCCGGGCCCGCTCCGCACGTTGCGTTCCGACATCCCGGCGGCGCTCGACGCGGTCGTTCTCAAGTGTCTGCGAGCGGCGCGCGAAGACCGCTTTGCGTGCGCGAGCGAGCTTCGCGAAGCGCTCGCACCGTTTGGCACGCGCGCACCGCAGCAGCGCAGCATCCCGCCGTGGACGCAATCGCATGCGCCCGACGAGGTCGAAGTGCCGATGTCCTCGACGCGTGCGGGCCTGCGTCAGGCCATCGTGGCGTGTGCGGTCGTCGTCCTCGTCGGCACCGCCGCGCTCCTGACGCTCGCCTTGCACCTGACGCCCGATCCCGTCGCGCTCTCCTCGTCCGGCAGCGCGAGCTCGAGCACCATCGATCGCAGTTCGGGCGCGGGCCTCGAGCCGAGCTCCGCGCTCGTTCCACTCAACGACGCGGGCATGGCGGAGCGGACGACGCAGCGGCCGACGCGGGCGAAGAGTGCCCGCACGCGCCACGACGTCGAGTGCCCCGACGCGTTCATTTGCTTGCCCACGTACTGACGACGCACCTGACGAAGTCCCGGCGTTGCGGCGTCGCGCGACGGTGACCACGGGCTCGAAGCCGTAGCGAAGTGCCACGGCTGTGTCGCGTTGGCCCGTCGCGCGACGACGTTGCCGCTGCAGGTACGCGATCCGACGTGGCCAGTCCCTGGCCTGAACGTTGCTGATGGCCGGCATGATCAAACACACCGTTCTTGCGCTCGCGCTGCTCACCGCCGTCCCCCTCGTCGCCTGCGACAAGGCTGACGAGCAATCCAAGATCGACAAGGCGAAGGCCGAGCAGAATCAGACGATCACGAACGCGAACGTCGAAGCCGAGAAGAAGGTCAACGGCGCGAACGCAGAGGCCAACAAGAAGATCGAAAAGGCCGAGGACAAAGCGGCGGATAAGATCGCCGACGTCAACGAGGCGATGGTGAAGGCGAAGGCCGACTTCACGAAAACGAAGCAGGACGACCTGGCGACGCTCGACAAGAAGCTCGCGGAGCTGGACGCGAAGGCGCTGAAGGCGACGGGCAAGACGAAGGCCGACGCCGATGTCGCGCTCACGACCGCGCACAAGAAGCGTGACGCGTTCGCAGCGGAGGTCTCGAGCGTCAACGCCGTTCCGGCAGCGTCGTGGGAAGCGACGAAGACGCGCATGGACGACGGCTGGACGGATCTGAAGAAGAGCGTGGACAGCGTGAAGCTCTGAGCCGAGTACCACGCTTCAGGGCGTGGTCGCGCACTTCCGGTTCTGCGAGGCGAAGCTCTGATCGAGCTTCGCGTCGTCGACCGGCCGCGTGCTCTTCTGTGCAACTGCGCGGGCGTGGGCGGCAGCGCGGTAGATGACCTTCGCGTCGTCGCAGGCGTGCGCGTTCACGAGGCACGTGATGGCGTGATCACTTTCGTGATCGCGGACCGACTCGACGTCCTGCGCGTTGTGATCGGTGCTCTGTGGGGCCGGCGTTCCCGGAGCCGGCGCGGGTCCGAGCAGCTGGACGAGCTCGCGGTGGTTCGCCATGCAGGTCGCTCGGTCGACGGCGTCGTTGTGTTGAAGCGCGGCGTCGAGCAGAAAGATCTTTTCGCGCGGCGTCAGCGTTCCTTGCGGCTTGTAGCGGCAGGCGCGGGCCGGGCTCAGACCGTCGAAACCGCGCCGCACGTCGCGGTCGGTGACGTCTTTGTCGCGCCAGCGCGCGATCTCGCGCGCGACCGTGAACGCGGATGCGCAGTCACCCGCTTCGGAGAAGCAGCCTGTCGCCGCGTCGCGCAGCTTCGAGGACGAGAGTTGATTCTCGGTGCTCGTGTTCGGTGACATGAGCACGACGGGTCGCGCCTTGTCGTAGCTCGCGCGGCACGTCGCCGCGTTGGCGGCGGGCTCGCGCTTGACCCGGAGCTCGGCGATCGAGCGCAACAGCTCCTCGCGTGGGGTGAGTGCGCCCTGCGGCTTGCCGAGGCACTGCTCCTTCGTGATCGACGTGAAGTCGTTTCGCGCGCTCTCGTCGCTGATGGTGTTCGAGGTCAGCCGCGACTGCAGCTCGGCGAGCTCTTTGGCCGACGCCCACGCCGCGGTGCAGTCGTTCGCGCGCGCGAAACAACGCGGCACGCTGTCACGCGACGGGACCCACACGTTGCGGAGCTGCTCGTTCGGGTCCTCTTTCTTGATCGTGGGGCCGACGCGCTTCACCGTGTCGAACATCTTCCTGCAGGCCGTTGCGTCGGCGCGCTGGTCGGTGAGGCGGAGCGCAAACATCGTGTGCGCGAGTTGGTCGCGCGGCTGCGCGTCGGCGCCCGTGCAATACATCGGCACGTAAACGGTATCGACGGTGCGGTCGATCGCCTCGGGTGCGGTGCCCGGCGAGCTCGTCGCTTCGATCATCTTCCGCGCGAGACTGCGTCCGGCGTCGCAGTGCGCGTTCGACATGAGGCAGCGAACGCGAAGGTTCACGGTGTAGCCCTTCGGGTTCGTCGAGAGCGCCTGCGGTCGCGAGTCGAGGCGATCGTGCTCGTCGAGATCGCGCAAGCAACCTGCGGCGTCACCTGCGGTGAGCTTGGCGTTCGCGCCGGTGAGGATTTCGCCGGCCTTGCGCTCACGATCGTTGGTCGCTTGCAGCTTGCCTGCGAGGTTCAGCGCGTCGGGAGTCTCGGGCGCGACCGCGGCGATCGCGTCGGGGTTGTCGCCTTCCTGGATTTCGCGGAGCGTGAGGCGGATGGGCGCCTTGCAGGAGTCGAGCTCCTTCGCCGACTCGCCCGTGCACGACGCGAGCTCGCCACCGCGCTTCTCGGCTGCGCGCTCGCTCGTCGAGTGCCCACCGGCGCCGATGCCCCACACCGTGCCGCCCGCTTCGGCGTGCACCTTCGTGCTGCTCGCGAGCGCAAACGCGCCGAGGTTGTACGCGTAGACCACGTGCGTCGCGCCGCGGCAGCCGGGGATCTTGTCGATCTCGCCCTTGTAGACGTACGGGCGCGTCGCGTGGCGCGTGCCCGAGACGTAGTACTCCATGTGGAACTTCTCGCCCGCCTGGACGCGGCCGCCGAGGCTGCCGGCAGCGAGTGGGAGCTTCGCGTAGAGCTCGCCCTCGTTGCCGATATCCATCTTCTCGAGCGAGCCGCTGGTCCAGTCGGCAGGCAAGTACGCGCCGAACGAGCCCTTCACCGCCTCGTTGGTGCACGTGTCGATCACGTGCAGATCGCATCCTTCGTAGCGCACGAACACGACGTCGGTCGCCGTTCGCGCCTGAAAGCTCGAGGCGTCGGTCGCGTCCCACTCGATGATGAAGGGGCGCTCGTGGTTCTTCGGGTTGCAGGCGTTCTTGCCCGCGAACGTCGAGCCCATCAAGTGGCTCTGATCGGAGTCACGCGCGGGCTGCGTCGCGGGGATGCCACCGCCGCCGCATGCGGCGACGGCGATGAGCATGAACGCGGCGACGCCGAGTACGGCTCTAGATGTCGTAGTAGAGGAAGAACTCGTGCGGGGTCGGCCGCATGCGGATCGGGTTGAGCTCACGCGTGCGCTTGTAGTCCAGCCACTCGTGAATCGCATCCTTCGTGAAGACGTCGCCGCGGAGGAGGAACTCGTGGTCCTTCTCGAGCGAATCGAGGGCCTCTTCGAGGCTGCCCGGCATATGGGGGATGTCTTTGAGCTCCGCCGGAGAGAGCGCGTAGATGTCCTTGTCCATCGGATCGCCGGGGTTGATCTTGTTCTGGATGCCGTCGAGCCCGGCCATCATCATCGCGCTGAACGCGAGGTACGGGTTCGCGCTCGGATCGGGGAAGCGAACCTCGATGCGGCGCGTCTTCGGCGACGGGCCCGTGATCGGGATACGCACCGACGCCGAGCGGTTGCGGCTCGAGTAGGCGAGGTTCACCGGCGCTTCGAAGCCCGGGACGAGGCGCCGGTACGAGTTCGTCGTCGGGTTCGTGAGCGCGGCGAGCGATTTCGCGTGCTTGATGATGCCGCCGATGTAGTGGAGCGCCATCTCGCTGAGGCCGGCATAACCGTCGCCGCCGAAGAGCGGCTTGCCGTCCTTCCAGAGGGACTGGTGCACGTGCATGCCCGACCCGTTGTCGCCGAAGAGCGGCTTCGGCATGAACGTCGCCGTCTTGCCGTTCTTCCGCGCGATGTTCTTCACCATGTACTTGAACCAAAGGAGCTGATCGGCGCAGGGGAGCAGGCGCGCGAACTTCACGCCGAGCTCGCACTGACCGCCGGTGGCGACCTCGTGGTGACCGACCTCGATCTCGACGCCGCTCTCCATGAGCATGACCATCATCTCCTGACGGAGATTCGAGAGCGTGTCGGTCGGCGGGACGGGGAAGTACCCCTCCTTGTGACGCGTCTTGTAGCCGAGGTTGGGGAACTCCTCGCGGCCCGAGTTCCACGCCCCCTCGATGCTGTCGAGGTAGTAGTAGCCGGCGTTCGGCTGCGAGTGATCGAAGCGGACGTCGTCGAACACGAAGAACTCGGCTTCGGGACCCATGAAGCACGTGTCCGCGATGCCGGTCTGACGAAGGTAGGCCTCGGCCTTCTTCGCGATGTGACGCGGGTCGCGCGAGTACGCCTGCTTCGTGATCGGATCGAAGATCGAGCAGACCATGCTGAGGGTCGGGTACTGGTGGAACGGGTCGACCTTCGCCGACTCCGGATCCGGGATGAGCAACATGTCGGACGCGTTGATCGGCTGCCAGCCGCGGATGCTCGATCCGTCGAAGCCGATGCCGTCCTCGAACAGGGCGTCGTCGAGACGCTGCGCGGGGATCGTCGTGTGCTGCCACACGCCCGGGAAGTCGATGAACTTGAGGTCGATGAACTTGACCTCGTGCTTCTTGGCCAGCTCGTACACGTCCTTCGGCTTCATCGCGTCTGCCATCGCCGTTCTCCGTTCTCTGTCAGTTAGATCGCGTCTTTGCCGCGCTCGCCGGTGCGAATGCGGACTGCTTCTTCGACCGGCGTAACGAAGATCTTTCCGTCGCCGATGCGTCCCGTCTTGGCGCTCTTCTCGATCGCTTCGATGACGTCGTGCACGAGCTCGTCGGGCACCACGACCTCGATCTTCACCTTCGGTACGAAGTCGACGACGTAGGCCGAGCCACGGTAGACCTCTTTCTTGCCGCCGGTGCGGCCGAACCCCTTCACCTCGGTGACGGTCATGCCTTGCACGCCGACCTCCGAGAGAGCGTCCTTCACCTCGTCGAGCTTGAAGGGCTTGATCACGGCTTCGATCTTTTTCACAGGCCCCTCACTTCGGTCGACGGCACGGTTGGATGATCTCGGCGTACTCTCCGTTACGTTTCGGCAAGGTTTCGTGCGCCAATGACCGTCAGCCCCACCAGTAGCCTCGTGGGAACGTACCCAACGCCGGTCGAGCGGCTCGTGGCGCTCTCGCGTCCGGGCTGCGATCTGTGGGTAAAGCGCGATGATCTGACGCACGCGAGCTACGGCGGCAACAAAGTCCGCAAGCTCGAGCGCATCCTTGCCGAGGCCACGAAACGCGGGGCCCGCCGCATCGTCACGATCGGCGCTGCGGGAAGCCACCACGTCCTCGCGACCACGATCTTCGCGCAGCAGGCAGGGATCGGGGTCGACGCCATCCTCGTGCCTCAACCGAAGACCGACCATGTCGTGTCGAACCTTCGCGCATTCCTCGGCCACGGTTTGAAGGCGTTTCCTGCCGGCTCCTTCGCGGGTGTGCCGCTCGCGGTCGTGCGTCGTCTCCTCGCGGGGAAGGCCGTCCTCTACGTGCCGGTCGGCGGGTCGAGTGCCCTCGGCGCGATGGGTTACGTGGACGCGGCGCACGAGCTTGCCGCGCAGGTGCGCGCCGGCGCCATGCCTGAGCCGGACCTCATCGTGGTCACGCTCGGCTCGGGCGGGACCGCGGCCGGCCTCGCCGCAGGTCTCGTGGCCGAGAAGATGAAGACGCGCGTGGTCGCGGTCTCGGTGTCGACACCGGTGTGGGCGGTCGCTATGACGGCGCGCTCGCTCGCGCGGCGTTGCGCGCGGCAATGCGGAGCCAGTGCATCGGACGCTGTGGACAAGCTCACGATCGACGCCCGCTACCTCGGCCCCGGTTACGGCCACACGACGCCGTGGGGCGAGCACGCGCGCGCGGTGGCGCACGACGCGGGACTCCACGTCGATCCGACCTACACCGCGAAGACGTTCGCGGCGGCGCTCGATCTCGTTTCGATTCGGCGGGCGAAGACCATTCTTTACTGGCACACGCTATCGAGCGCGCCGATGGCGCCACTCCTCGAGGGCGCGCCCGAAGAGTCGGCGCTCGCACGGGATGTCCTGAGGCTCCTGCGATGAGGGCGGGCCTCGTCGCGTTGGCTTCGGTCTCGTTGCTCGCGTGCGCGGTGACGACGGCTCACGCCGACGTCGTGTACCTCGACGACGGCGAGAAGATCGCGCGTGACGCCGTTCACGTGCTGCCGCCCTCACCGTGGCCGAGCGGCGCGATCGAGCTCTTCGCCCTTGCCGGCGAGACGGTCGCCATTCAAGCGGTGCTGAGCGCCGGTCCGCAGCATCGCGCGACCGCATCGCTCGCCGCGTTCGAGTCTCCTCTCGTGGCGACGGTGCAGACGTTCGGCGAGCGCTTCGTTCCGATCGCGCGTCGGTCGGGAAACGATCACGAGCCGGGATCGCTCGCCTTCACGCCGCGCGCCGCGCCGCCGGCCTCGGGGGCGAGCTCCTTCGTGGGGAGCTTCGCGGACCCTCTCGAGCCGGGTGCGCCGGCGTTGTCCGAGGCGGGCGAGCGCGCTGCGATCTGGCTCGACATCAGCGTCCCCATCGACGCCGCCGCAGGGACCTACCACTCCACGATCGCCGTGAAGGACGGTGACGCGATCGTCGATCAGCGCCCGGTCGTCCTCCGCGTTCTCGGGCAACGCCTCGCGTACGACAACCGCGCGATCACCGTCTATTACGATCGCGCGACGTTGAGGAAGCGCCTCGGCGATGGCGTCGACGCCGCGGCGCATGTCGAGCTGCGCCAGCTTCTCCACGCGCACCACGTCAGCGCGATTCACGAAGTGCTCTCGCCCGACGCCATGGCGCTCGACGACGAGGCGCTCGACGGCACGCTCTATACGAAGGCGCTCGGCTACGACGGTCCCGGCTCCGGGGCAGGCGAGGGCGTCCTTGCGATCGGCGCTTACGGCGCGCTCGGCGATCCTTCCGGTGAAAAGGCGGATCTCGTGGGGCGCTTCGCCAAGAAGCTGCGCGCCAAGAACCTGTTCGAGACGACGCTCACGTTCGTGTACGCGGTCGACGAAGACTGCGCGTCGCCGCGCGCGCGTGCATGGCGTGACCAGCTTGCGTTCGTCCCCGACGCGAACGGCGTGCGCGTGGGCGCAACGTGCGGCGACGATCCGATGGAGCAAGCGGCCGATCTCGTGATGATGACGGCCGACCGCTACGACTCCGTTGCCGCCGCGGCCGCGCGGGCGAAGGGCAAGAGCGTTTGGGCCTACAACGGCCAGCGGCCTTACGCCGGACCGATGATGCTCGATGTGCCAGCGATCGATCTGCGCGCCAACGCGTGGATCGCCGCACGCTACGACGTCGAGCGTTGGTTCTATTGGGAGTCGACGTTTTGGCTCGATTCGAATCGGGGCGGGAAGGGCGGTGCCCACGGCCACGATCCCTTCGTCGTCGCCGAAACGTTCCACAACAAGAGCGGCGACTACGCGAACGGTGATGGCATCCTCGTGTACCCAGGGCGGCAGGCGGTGCCCGGGATGACGAGCCTCGGAAGCGACGCCGCGAGCCCACTCGTGCTTCCGTCGGTGCGCCTGAAGAACCTGCGTCGTGGCGCACAAGATCTCGGCTGGCTGAAGCTCGGGCGCGCGCACAACCCCGACGCGACCCACGAGGTCGTCCGCTCGATGATCCCTCGCGCGCTTCACGGCATGAAGGACGAGCCCGCGACGTGGCCCGAGCGCGGGGCGAAGTGGCTCGACGCGCGTCGACGCCTGCTTGGGATCCTCGAAGGTCCCGCGCAAGCTGCGGCGCCCAAAGCGCCAGAAGCCGTTGGCCATTTCGAGGGCGGCCCGTTGCGAGGGTGCTCCGGCATGGGCACGCTGGCCGCGCTCGTTGCGCTTGCGATCGTAAGCATCTGGCGCTTTGTCGTTAAGTCCCGCGCGAATCGTCCGTCATGACTTGTATGGGCGCAAAGAACGACGCGAAGCTGCCGAAGACGACCGTCCCGCTCTCCCGCCACGAGATGGCGGCGCTCCGCGAGAAGTCGCGCCTGCCGAAGAATCTGAAGGGCCTGCCCACCGTCACGATGCCGCCTACGGAGCTCGAAGGCTCGGAGCAGCCCACCGTGCCCCCGAAAGCGAACGCACACCCAAGCGGCTTTCGCCCGAGCAAGGACACGAAGATCACGACGGTCGAGATCACGCGGGTGGGGCTCCGTCACGATCCGCGCAGCGAAGACTGAGGCCAACGCCGAGAGCACGCCTTCGGTCGGCGTTCGCACCAGTTGGCCGGTGGCCGGGGAAGGCTGCGTGTCGACACGACGGAGTACGCAACGGCGCCGTTCGCCCGAACGGCGCTCGCTGGTCGCCATGCTCGCGCATCCGCGCGGCGACAACGACACGCGCCGCGAGCAGTGGCACGCCGGCCCCACGGGCAAGGAGACGGCAGACGGCATCATGCCGACGGAGCAAGAGCAGGAGGGGCCGCGGTACTCCCCGAGGCGACCGCGCGCGTGCACCGACGACGCATTGCACGTTGCGGAGCTCGCATGCCCGGGCGATTTGTTCCTCCGCCCTCGTTGCTCTCCGCCCTCGTCACTCGTGGTTCATTCGCCTCGAGCGGGGTGGACCGGACGTTGACTGTTCGATCGGCGACTCGTCGAGGCCGAGCAACCCCGCACGACGCCACCCCGTCGCGGCGAGCCACGTCGTGGGCGTGGCGACATCTGGAGTCTCATCGACGCGACGTGGACCTGCACGCGCGACATCCAGCAGAACGTCGGGCCGCCAACCATCGAAGGAGCGCGCCGACGAGCATGCGTCGAGCCACGCGAGCGAGATGCCATGCTTGCGATGGTTGTGCAGGATGTAGACGAGCGCATGCCGCACCGCGCGCGGACGCGTGAGCTCGCGCGCGTGGTACCGCTCCGAGAAGACCTGCCCGCGTCGGGTAAGCGCACGGTTGATGCCGTGCGCAGCACGCACCGCGAGGCCCCGCATGCCGCGGGTCAGCTCGTGCTTGTCCGTTGCTTCGACGAGCAAGTGGAGGTGGTTGTCTTGCACCGAGAATTGCAGCACGCGGAAGCCCTCGCGCGACGCGCGGCGGATTGCGTGGCGTACGCGTTCGAACACGAACTGTGAGCGCAGACCACGCGCGCTCGCGCGCATCGTCACGTGCAGTGGGTAGGCCGCCTTGTGCCTTGGTCGCGCGCGGTGCGGCATCGCCGTCTTGCCTTTGTTGGGCTTGCGGCCGGCTCCGTCGCGCTTGCCGCCCCATGTGCGCCGTCGGAGATCGAGGTCGAGCTGGATCGGCGCGGAGGTCTTCGGCGAACGCGCGAACATGAATTAGGCTAACTCATTTTGAGCGACAAAATAAGGCATTTGGCGAGATTTATTGCACAAGCCTGCACGCCGAAACCGAGGCGACGTGGTCACCGTGGCGTGGCGCGAGGTGAGAGGAGATATGCCGTTGACGCCTGGCACACGGCCCGCACCTGGAGATCAATCGCTACGCGTCTCCAGAGCGGGCCGTGCTCCAGGCTCTGCGCGCGAGGTGAGGGGATGAGAGGCCCCATCGCGCGGCCCCGGATCGCGATCGCCGCTTTCAGCCCGGCGGATCGAGGACGCCCGCGACGGACGACCGACGCTCAGACACGCACGAGCAACCGACGCGGAAACCACGTTGCCAGGCGGGGCGCGCGCGGCGAGCTACGCAGCCTTGCAGTCGTCGCAGCGGTCTTTCTTCTTACCGCGCGCGAGGGGCTTCTTGCAGCCGAGACAGAAGGCTGCGGTGGTGGCGCAGGCTTCGCAGTAGAAGACGCCCCAGCGCTCGAAGGCTTCGATGCGGGGCTCCTCTTCGCAGTGACCCGGCGAGTGGCAGGGGCGCGGTTCCTTCAATCCGCAGCCAGCACATACGCAGAGCGGGTGTTGCTGGACCAGCTTCGTCAGCTCGTCGCCTACGCCGGTGAAGGGCGCGATACCGGTGCCACGGCAGAGCGGGCAGGCGCTCGCCAGTCGACTCTGAACGGCCGCGCGGATGAACTCGCTCTTGTTGGGCATCGCATCCAGCACAGCGGCGAGATCGGGCTCGACCTTGAACGCGACGATGTGCTTCGAGGGACGCGGCTTACGTGGCACTGGGGGCTCCTGCTGAGGCGGTAAAACGAAAGTCTACCACTCCACGTAGGCTGCGCCATCGCTCGGGCGTTCAGAAGGTTCCCGAGATAGAGAAGCCCTTCGACGACGGCGTGAGGGTCGGCGTGAACGCGACCTTGGGTAGGCTGACGACGCGGCGCTCGTGCCCAACGACACCCAAGCCGACCGCCACGAGACCCGCCGTCTGGGCCGCGAGATCGAGGATCGAGACGACGACGATGCCGCTACACACAATCAGGCCGGCGCCGCCTCCGGTGGGATCGTTGCGCGAGGTGTCGCCCGCGAAGACCTTGCCCAAGCACACGGCGCCGACCCCCGCGAAATAGCCGGGGCCCACGAATGGCACGTAGTTCAGGCGGTCCGTGCTGCCCCAGGCGACCGCGAGCTGGGCACCGTACGCGCCGGTGAACACGAGCGCGCCGGCTCCGATCAGCAACGGGTCGGCTCGTCGCTCGACGTGCGTCGCCGTGTCGTGCGGGACTTCGAGAGGGCGGTCCTTCGACGGCTCCCCCGCTGCAGCAAACGAAGCGCTGAGGAGAACGGCGGCGAAAGAAGCGAGGGACACGGCGCGGCGAGATCGATGGGACATGAAGCCGGGGATTGCAGCTTCCGTTCCGTGTGGATGGATGGTTCAACCAGTTGGCGCCACGGCTAATTCAAAGCGTTTCGTGCATGGAAGGGCGTTTACGCGCGCGCTTCCGTGAACGAGGAGTCACGTGCCGTCAGGTCCTTTACGGCACGCGTCGATCAGTAGTCGCCGCTCGAGCCGCCGCCGCCGAAGTCGCCGCCACCGCCGCCCCCGAAGCCGCCGCCGCCACTGTCGCCGCCTCCTCCACCACCCCAACCACCGCCGACGCCACCCATACCGCCCATCCAGAAGCCACCACCACCGCCGCCACGGCCACCAC